>SHWN01000037.1 GCA_009693795.1 Acetobacteraceae bacterium | reverse complement strand
GCACCGACCGCCTGGATCTGCCGGATCACTGCTCCATAGATCGCCAGGTCAGCCGCAGCGGAGAACCAGCTATGGTCTTCTCCGCTTGGCCCACAGGTAGAAATTTTCTTAGCGGCTGGGTTGGCGGTAATTTCGCCTGGGAACTAAACCGCGCCGGCGCCGGCGCTATTGAAGATTTTGCGCGCTCCGAACTGCGCCGCAGCCTCGGCAACCGGACCGACACCGCCCTGCAATTCGCCCTCATCACCCAATGGGGCAACGATCCGCATTATCAGGGTGCCTACGCTTATGCCCACCCTGGTATGGTTGCTGCGCGCAGCCGGCTGGCGACACCATTGGGCGATGGCCAACTGCTGCTCGCTGGCGAAGCCTATAACAGCGATGGCCTCGCTGGCACGCTGGCCGGCGCGTGGAATTCCGGCCAACGCGCGGCGGAGGCCGTTATCCCCGCCCGATAAACGGCATGTGCTGCGCCGCTACCATCAGGAACTGCACGTTTGCATCCGGCCGCAGATTGGCCATCAGCAACACGCTATCGGCCACGCTGGCCGCATCCATACGCGGTTCCACCATCACCGTACCATTCGCCTGCGGCACACCGTTAGCCATGCGTGCTGTCATCGGCGTTTCCGCATTGCCGATATCGATCTGGCCGCACTGGATATTAAATTTTCTACCGTCCAGGGAAATCGTCTTCGTCAGCCCCGTCACCGCATGCTTGGTGGAGGTATACCCCACCGAACCCGGCCGTGGCACATGCGCACTGATCGAGCCGTTATTGATGATCCGCCCGCCCTGCGGGTCCTGATCGCGCATCGCGCGGAAAGCACCATTGGCGCACAGGAACATCCCAATCAAATTAACATCCACCACGCGTTTGAACATCTCGTAAGTGAAATCCCCGAAATTGGTAGCCGGCACATTACCGCCGGCATTGTTGAACAGCACGTCCAGCCGGTTCCATTTTACTTTCACCGCGGCGAACAACGCTGCCACCTGCTCCGGCTCCGTCACATCTGTCGGCACCACCAGTGAGGCACCGCCTTTTGCCATGCCAGCCGTTTCCTCCAACGCATCGGCCCGCCTCCCGGCCAGCGCCACGCGATAGCCATCGTTCAGCAATGCCAGCGCCGCCGCTCGCCCTACTCCGCTGCCCGCCCCCGTTACCACCGCGATCCGCTGAGCCATGATGTCCTCCGTTTGTCCGTTGACCGGGGCGCATCATATGGCGATGTCCGTGTTGCGGCCAGCGCCCACCCATGCCAGCTTTCGTCGCAAGATACGCATCAACCCGAGGGGGATACTCACATGCAAGACCTGTTGCCATTGGCCGAACAGATCGGCGCCAAGCTGAAAGCACGTAAAGAAACGGTCGCGGTGGCGGAATCCTCCACCGGCGGGCTGATCTCCGCCGCCCTGCTTTCAGTCGCAGGTGCCTCGGCCTATTTCATCGGCGGATCGGTGATCTACACGCGCACCGCGCGCACCGTGCTGATGGGCATCACGCCGGAAATGATGGAAGGCAAGCGCGCCTCCACCGAATATTATGCCAATCTGCTGGCCACCACGGTACGGGGGAAATTCAGCACGACCTGGGGAATCGGGGAGACGGGAGCCACCGGCCCCTCCGGCAATAGCTATGGCGATGCGCCCGGGCATTGCTGCTACGGCATCGCCGGCCCAGTCACGCATGCCTTCACCCTAGAAACTGGCAGTGCGGACCGCGCCGGCAATATGCGGCTATTCGCTAAAGCCGTGATGCAACAGTTCCTGAAAGACCTCGGCTGATAAGTTGTCCCTTATCGTTTTCGGACCATACGCCCAGAGGGATTATCGTGGACGATCCATCCACGCGGCCAGCGTCGGCTCCACCATGGTGGCCATGCGTTGCCATGTTGGCGCGGACGGGTGCAGCAATGGATCTGGCGGCTCTAGCGCGCCATCGTAAAATGCGTCCGGGTTTAACACTCCTTCCTTAAGGAACGCTGCGGTCACATCGATGAAGCGCATCCCCGTCGCGGATGCGAACCGGTAAGCTAGGCGATCGTTGATCTCTCGGGTTTGCACATCGACCCAGACAGAACGACGGCTCGGTGGCACGCTCAAAATAATGACCTTCGTATCAGGCAAGCGGTGCAGCAGTTCATGCAGAATAGCTTCGAACCCCGCGAACGTGTCGTCCGCATGCCAATGCACACGACCAAAATTATTGGCTCCTGCCAGTAACTGCACGACTTTCGGTTTGATCCCCGCGACCTCACCATTGCACAATCGCCAGAGGATGTGTGCGGTGGTGTCTCCCTTAAACCCAAGATTAACCGCGCGACGTGGCGCATAAAACTGGTTCCACACAGGCCTGAAGTCTTGCTGTGGCAACGGCCCGCGCCGTTCCAGATCCTGGGTAATCGAATCACCCAAAAGAAGCAGATCGACCGAACCCTGGCGGAGCCGCTCCAACACCGCCTGATGCCGCGCCCGCCACCAGGGTAGATCCATACGTGACAGCGGTTGTGCTGCGGGGACCAAAGCCGGCCTGACCTGATTTACCGGTGCGGCCGCTAGCAATAGTGGCGCCCCCAGCAGCAGCGTGCGCCGTCCCAGCCGGTTCATTCCGCTACCGCGCGCCCGGTGATGCTGGCGATCTCCACATCCGAGTACCCAATTTCGCGCAATACTTCATCCGTGTGCTGGCCAAACGTCGCCGGCAGGCGATGCACCGATGGTGGCGTAGCGGAAAATTGCGCTGGTACGGCCAGAACAACGAACTTCCCTTCCACGGGATGCTCCACCTCGGTGAAAAATTCTGTTTCGCGCAGATATGCATCTTCCAGCAATTGCGGCAGCGTGTTCACTGGCCCGTTAGGGATATCGGCCAAGGTCAGTATTTCGGTCCACTCGGCTGTCGTGCGCGTGGTCATGTTGTCGTTCAAGGTGCCGTAGACCAGCTCGACATTGTCCGAGCGCGCCTTGATAGAATTGAAGCGCGGATCCTCCATCAGCTCTGGCATGCCAAAAGCAGTAAAAATCTTGCGATAATGCTCGTCGGAGACCGCTATCAGGCAGATATATCCATCCATTGTTGGATAGGGTCGGCGATATGGCGTCAACATCCGCGGATAGCCCATGCCACGTTCCGGTTCACCGATCGTCGCTCCCCAAAAATGCTCCACCAACAGGAACGACAACATGGTTTCCAGCATGGGTACATGCACTTCCTGCCCCTGCCCAGTGCGCTCGCGGTGAAACAGCGCCATCCCGATCATCGCAGCCAAGGTCATGCCGCAATGCTTATCCGCGACCACGGTTGGAAAATAGCGTGGCGCACCATCCGGCCCCGGATTGAGGCTGGCCATGCCGGAGCGACCCTGGATCAGATCGTCATAAGCCGGGCTATCGCGCGCGGAAGAGCTTTTACGAAAGCCGGACGCGCAGGCGAGAATAATGCGCGGATTGATTCGAGAAAGATTTTCATAAGTTAATCCCAGCCGTTCCGCCGCGCCCAGGCGCATGTTGTGCACAACGATATCGGCGCCTTCCACCAACTTCCACAAGGCCTGCTTCGCCACTTCCGTCTTCAAATCCAGCACGATGCAACGCTTATTGCGGTTCAGATTGGCGTAATAGCTGGCCATTCCCGGCGTGCGCGATGGTCCGATGAACCGTACCGCATCGCCCGCCGGCGTTTCGATCTTGATCACATCAGCGCCCATGTCGCCAAGCGTCTGCGTCGCGAACGGCCCCAACACCACGGTGGTGAGGTCGATCACGCGGATGCCACGCAACGGACCGGTCGGCTGCGTTTCCATGGAGACTAGCGCCGGAAATGCGGCATAACCGCCTCTGATACCCATTGCAACTGCTCGACCATCATCGCCTGCGGGGTGGTCAGGGGGGTAGAAAGATTCACGTGCTCCATCCCTGGATAGCGTTCCTCCATTTGCTTGACGCGCGCGATCAGTTCATCCGGTGTGCCGGCAAACCAGGCACCCGTAGCCATAAAATGTTCCAGGGTTGGCACACCTTGATCATACCAGCTACCGCGTTTCGACGAGGCGGCCACGCCAGCCGGCGTAATCCCAGGCACGAAATTCAACGGCGCGAACATTTTGACATGTTCCTCATACAGCGGCCGCATCTTCGCCACCGCTTCTTCCTTGGTCTTAGCCAGATGGAAAAAGATTCCAACGCCCAGATTTTCGCCCAGCTGCCAATCCTTACCCGCCCGATGCGCGGCTTCGTGATAGGCCTGGATCGGCCCCTCCGCCATTGTCGCGGCACCGCCACCGACCATACCTTTCAGATTATACTTGATCATGAAATCCATCGCCCGCTGGCTGGCGGAGACAATCGGTTGCCACGTTTCCATTGAATGGATCGGGCGCGGCACCAGTGTGATTTCCTTCAATGTATAGCCGCGATACGGCACTTCCGGCGGCAGAGTGTAATGCTTGCCCTTATGGGAGAAGCTGTCGTTATTGAAGGCCTTAAAGATGATTTCGACCTGTTCCTCGAACAATTCGCGGTTCGCTTCCTGGTCCAGCATCGGCGCGCCAAAGGTTTCTACTTCCCGCGTATGATAACCGCGCGCGACGCCAAAGACGGTCCGGCCTTTGGTCAGAATATCCGCCGTCGCGTAATCCTCGGCCATGCGCAGCGGATGCCACATCGGTGCGACGTTGAAGCCGCAGCCGGTTTTCAGCTTCGTGGTCACATGCGCCAGATGCACTGCCATCATCAGCAGATTGGGCAGCACCTCATAACCTTCCGGCTGAAAATGGTGCTCGGCCAGCCACAGCGTGTCCCAATCACCTTTATCCATCACCTTCGCTACCGCCTCGGTTTTATCGAACACGGTAGCCAGTTGCTCATTGGTAAAGCGCCGTTCATTCGCCGGCGTCGCCTCCCTGCCGTAATCCGGCAAGTCGATGTGCCCGGGATAGACAGAGACGAAATGGCGGATCATGGCAGTTTCCTCAGCAAAGGCAGGTCCAAAGGCCCAGAGTGGGAAGGCCGAGCGTGGCGAGGCTCAAGGTTGGCTGGCGGCCTTGGCGCTGCTGTGAAACAAATTGGTAATCCAGGTGAACACATCAGCGAAATGACGCTGCCGGCCGGTATCGATGGACACGGTCGCGGTCATCCCCGCGCGCAAAACCGGCTCACCAGGATGCGGTTCCAATTGCACGCGAACCGGCAGACGTTGCACGACCTTCACCCAATTTCCTGATGCATTTTGGGGCGGCAGAATCGCGAATTCCGCCCCCGTCGCCGGGCTGATGCTTTCTACCACGCCGGTCCAGGTCACATCGGGGTAAATGTCCAGCACGACTTCGACTTTTTGCCCGACCTCCACATTGGTGAGCGTCGTTTCCTTCAGATTGGCCTCGACCCAGGGCCGGCGTTCCGTCACCAGGGCGAAGACCGGCATCGAGGCGCGCACGAGTTCGCCAGGTTGCAGCCGCACATTCACCGCCACCCCACCGATTGGCGCGCGTATGGTCGTGCGCAGCAGGTCCAGCGCCGCACGATCCCGATCGGCCAGTTGTTCCCGCACGGATGGGTGCTCATCGGCCGATAGGTCTGGGTTGCCTTTCAAGGTCGTCAGAACCCTGGTCAGGCGCTGGCGCACCACATTGATCCGCTCCCGCGCCACACGAGCGTCGTTCATCGCCTCTTCCACCTTGGTGGGCGGGACAACGCCGCGCGCGGCCAACTCCTGCTGCCGATCCGCCTGCCGTGAAAGATATTCAGACCGGCTTTGCAGCTCACCCAACTCACTCAGGGTTTCATGGTAAGTGGCACGCGCGGTTTCCACCGCACTGCGCGCGGCCTCCAACTCGGCCTCTTCCTTCGCCAAAGCTAGGCGGAACGGCTCCGGGTCGAGGCGCAGCAAGACCGCACCGGAGGCGATTTTGGCATGATCGCGCACCGTGACTTCGATCACGCGTCCCGATACTTCCGGAGCAATCTGAACGATGTCCGCCTTCACATAGGCGTTTTCCGAGGTGACGTAGCGACCACCCGTCTGCCAGACTAGCGCCGCACCGACCAAAACCACGGCCGGAACACCCACCAGCAACACAAGGCGCAACATCAGGCGCCGTCCCAAGCGCAAGCGGATCATGGCAACAGCCCCGCTGGCGGCAGCGCCGGTGTCAGGGTGGACGCCGCGTCCTTCGTACTCCCGCGCGGCGCCATGGATTGCAATTGCACTTTGACTCGTTCCAACATATCCGCTAACAAATTCTTCTCTCTATCGTCCAGGGAGGCCATGGCATCATCGAGCATGTCCTCCGCGATTCGTCCCATTTCCGCCTGCACTTCCCGCGCCTCGGCCGTCAGATAGAGCCGGTTGATCCGCCGATCAGTGGCATCCGCGCGACGTTCGACCCAGTTTTTGCGCGCCATCCGGTCGATTATGCGCCCCGCTGTCGCGCGTTCCACCTCCAGCATTTCCGCCAATTCCGTTTGGCTGGCGCCAGGACGGCGGTGCAACAAGCTGAGCACCTGCCATTGGGCACGGGTCAGGCCGATCTGACGGACGTGCCGGTCAAAGGACGCCCGCATCAGCCGCGCGACGTCAGAGATGAGGTAACCGATATACCTTCGGTCCTCATGGGTCTGCTCGCCATCGGCCGAATTTGTGTCTGCCCGAGTTCTATTGGAATGCATGGGTGCCGTGCGGCTAGGGCTGAAGTCGGAGGGTCGTCAAACTTTGGTGTCTAGGTTAATATAGGCATGCCTATATTCGTCAAGATCACTAATCCGCCGAGGCCCGTTGCCGCTTATGCATAGCTTGTCCGCCCAACACTCCAGCACAGCCGATGTCTGATACGATTCCAGCTGATTCCCCCTTGGTAACCAGTCTGTCCTTCTCCCGGAGGGTCATGATTATGGTGGCCGTCGTGCTGGGCACGACGCTCTATTCCACCACCTTGCTGGTCGCATCGGCGATCCTACCGCAGATGCAGGGCTCCATGGCCGCCACCGCCGACGAAATCGCCTGGACCACCACCTTCAACATCCTGGCTACCGCCATTGTCACCCCGATGACTGGCTGGCTGGTGGACAGCGTCGGACGGCGGCAGATCATGCTGTATGGGGTGGGTGGCTTCACCATTGCCACCTATCTGTGCGGACAGGCAGAGGCGCTGGAGACGCTGATCTTATGGCGGGTGTTGCAAGGCGCGCTGGGCGCGCCGCTGACCCCGCTTGCCAACGCACTGGTGCTGGATTGCTTCCCGCGCCGGCAGGCGGGACTGGTCAGTTCATTGTTTGGCATGTCAGCTGTGGTGCTGGGTCCGGTCATTGGCCCGACCCTGGGGGGCTTCCTGGCCGAGGCCTATAGCTGGCGCTACGCCTTTTTCATGATCGTGCCCGCCGGCATCATCGGCTGGCTGGCCCTTTATTTTGTCATGCCCAAGGACACGCTGGGCGCCACGCCACGTCTGGATTGGACCGGATTTACTAGCCTGGCGATGGCCATCGGCTGCGTCCAACTGGTGCTCTCGCGCGGGCAGCGGCTGGATTGGTTCGAGTCCATCGAGATTATCGCCGAATGCATCATTGCCGTGACCGCCTTCTATCTCTTCATCGCCCATAGCCTGACCGCCAGCCGCCCGTTCCTGAATTTGCGCCTGCTGCTGGATCGTAACTACGCTTTGGGGCTGGTGCTGGTGTTCACCTACGGCATGCTGAACTTCACGCCGCTGGTGCTGCTGCCCGGGCTGTTGCAGGCGAATGCCGGCTATCCCGACAACATCATCGGCATAATCGTCGGCTGCCGCGGCATTGGTGGCACCATTGGCTTTTTCTGTGCCATGTTCATCGGCCGGCTCGATCCGCGTCTGGGCATGACCCTAGGATTCGGGTTCCTGACCCTATCGGGCGCCTGGTTGACGCAGATCAATCTGAATGTGACCCCACAGGAACTCTATCTTAACTCCGCCGTCCAGGGCCTTGCGACCGGCGTTATTTGGGTGCCGCTCAGCGTCATGGCCTTCTCGACCCTGGAACAGCGCTTCATGTCGGAAGGGATGGCAATATTCCATCTGCTGCGCAATCTCGGTTCCAGCCTGTTCATCTCCATCGCTGTCGCGCAGATCATTCAGTCCACCAACGCCAACTACAGCAGATTGAGCGAGGTGGTGACCCCCTATAATCGCGTGCTCAGCATGCCCTGGGCGATGGGGGGCTGGACCGTCGATACTCTACCAGGCCTCACCCAGATCTCGCACGAAATCAATCGCCAGGCCTCGATGATCGGATATCTGAACGCGTTCTCCCTGTTCACCGCCACCTCTGCGGGCGCCATCTTGCTGGTCTGGCTGGTGCCACGCCGCCGCCGGATTGCCGCCTAACGCCAATCGTCTTTTCCCGGGGCCCCATCCCTGGCCACCAGCTCAGCGGGGCGAATGTAAACCCTGAAAACTGAAATGCCGGGCTGACCGTGCAGCCCAGCAAGGCCCAACGTCCAAAAAGTTCCGCCGCCTGCCAACGCCGTGCCGGGACGACGAAGAAGGCACCTGCCACGCCGCCAGATCGGCCCCCAACGTCACGCCAGACACCGCCGGTCCGTCGGCCGAAACGTGCAGACGTAATGGATCGTCCGCGTAGAAATGCCATGCCTCCGCCGTATCCACCTGATGCCAATGGCTGCGCTGGCCCGCCACAAGCAGATAGTAGGTCGCCGTAATGGCGCCACGTGCGCCATCGGGTGGGGCGTCGCGCCAGGCTTCTTGATAATGTCCGCCTTCAGGATGCGGTTGCAGCCTCAGCTGCGCTATCACGGCGGCGGGGTCCAACCCGCCGCCGCGCAGGTTCATTTGCGCAGCAGGGAGGGGTCGAACAGCGTGGTATCCTGTCCCTTGGGCGCCGTCGCAACGGCGTCTTCCAGGCTGCTTGTGGCGCGCCATTCGCTGGCTGGGCGCACGGTGCCCTCGCTGCCGATCTGGTCAATGTTCCAATAGACTTCCAGTTCATGCCCATCGGGGTCACGAAATTCCACCGCGACCTGGCAGCCGGCGCGGCGGCGACCTTCGAAATGCGGCACGATGCCACGGGCCCGCAGATGTTCACGGGCACGAAAAACCTCGTCCAGAGAACCGACTTCAAAAGCGATGTGATTGAGCGTGCCACCTTGCAATGGCGCCGCGTAGCCGCCGAACAGCGCGATCCCATGATGGTCTTCATTGCAGCGCAAAAACACAAGGCCACCGGGCCGCTGATTTTCGCCCATGCTTTCGGTGGCGCTGAACCCTAACACTTCGGTATAGAATTTCGTCGAGCGTTCGAGGTCAGTGACATTGACACCGATATGACCGATCTTGCTGATACGAAACGGCATACCCTTTGGGCGCTGCATGGCGTTAATTTTCTCGACGTCCATACCCAATCTCCTTCGCTCCGATTGATGTTATCACGCGGGACCGACGCGAAGCCTGCTGCCCGTATTTGCCCCCAGTTCATTGCGCAGACTGGACAGCAACGCACCAATCGACGGATGCATCCGGGCAGGCCGACCGGCCAGCGCTCGTGCCGGCGTTTGCAATTGCCACCGGGCCGGTCTTAACGCTGCCTCGACCGAGGCGACGTGATAGCGGGCTTCACCGGCCACGATCAACGCCAACCCGTCCGACTCCACCACCAAGCGCGCCTCCACGCCCCACAGCACCAAGCAATCACGTAGCAGTGATACCAGCTCGGCCTGGGTCACAGCAAGGGTTCGTCGATCATCTCAGCAGAGATTTTGCGCGGCAGGAATTTTCCGTCGCCCACAGCGCCGGTAAATTTTCCATCCGCCAGCATGATCTTGCCGCGCAGAATGGTCATGGACGGCCAAGCATGCGCCTGATGACCTTCCCACGGCGTGTAATCAGCTTCGTGTAGATCGGCCGCCTTGATCACACGGGCAAGGCCAGGATCAAGCACGCACAGATCGGCGTCAGAGCCCGCCGCGATGGCGCCCTTGCGCGGATAAAGCCCCATGATTTTTGCCGCATTCGTGGATACCAAATCCACAAAGCGGTTCAGAGAATAGCCCCGCTCCACCACCATTTTTGAGTACATCAGCGCCACTCGTGGTTCCACACCAGCATTGCCGCCAGTGGTGTCGTCAATACGATCTCCCTGGGTTTTGGTGGCGAGCGTGCAGCAAATTTCATCGGTGGCGACGCAATTGATGGTGCCATCCAACGTACCAGCCCAGAGCGCCGCCTGATCTTCCGGCTCCTTCAAGGACGGATAGGTGTGAAAGATTTGCCCATTCGGGCGCTGATAATCTTTATTATTATAAAGCATGTATTGATGCAGCGTCTCACCATAGATCGGCACGCCACGCTGGCGCGCCTCACGGATCGCCTGCACGCCGGTGCCGGCGGACACATGCATCATATACAACGCCGTGCCCGGCACCTTCTCCGCCAACCGAATCACCCGACGGAAAGACACGTCCTCCGACAAAGTGTTATGCACCTCGGCCATGTTGTGAAAACTCGTCCGCCCCTCGCGGATCAGTTTTCCATACATGTGCATCACGATGTCGTTGTCTTCTGAATGGATAACGCCGAGGCCCCGATTCTTCGCCAGCACCTGGAAAATTTCCCAGATATCGCCAAAATCCACCATGCGACCTTTACGTGACGGCGTGATGTCGGTGGTAAAGATTTTCACTGTCGGATAGCCGGCCTGGATCGCCTCGCCGATCTGCGGCGGAAGGCCAACCGGCAAATCACCCTCAACCATGATGTGGTAAGCATAATCGGTGGCGCAATGACCTTTCCAGTCCTGTTCGCGCATCGCCAGCGCCTGCTCGACCGTTGGCGCCTGGTTGGCACGCGCGAAGTCGATCATCGTGGTCGTACCACCCCAGATCGCGGCCTTGCTGACCACATCGGGCGGCGCGGTCAGCCCGGCGCTGCCATCGGGGTTAGGCAGGTGCCATTTACAATGCACATGCGGATCGATCCCGCCCGGCATGACGATTTTTCCCGTCGCATCCACCACCCGCCCCGCCTGCAAAGTACCCTGCTGGGCGACGGCGACGATTTTCTCCCCGGCGATGGCGACATCGTACGCCCCCACCCCCTGCGGCGTGACAACTCTATCGCTGCGTACGATCAGATCGATCATGTCCTATGCCCCAAGCAATTGCGCAGACCTATGCTCCCGCGAACCGAGCGGAAGAGCAAGGGTTACCGGTCGCCTTGACCACGCCCGGACCGAGCCCCTCGCGCTGCTTGCGCTGAAGTGCCGCGCCGAAGCCTTCTTCGACCAGCCGCTGCCGCGTCCTGTAGACGGTCGTGAGGCTGGTATCGAAGGCCGCCACCGTTCGTCGTTCCAGCCTTCGCAAGCCTCGGAAACATCACCCTTGCGCAAGATCCTGACTTTCAGGACCTGAGCGGACGGGTGCGGCGGGCTGCCTGGTGGCCCTCGCGCTGCATCTGACGCCAGACGTTGCGCACGCCATAGACGCCGAAATTCTTATCGAATACGCGTTCAATGACCAGCATCAGTGACGCATCACGCCGTGCCCGTTCAAACTACTGGCCGGGTCCACCCGATCATGCCCCCATTATGCCAGAAGGGTTCCATATGCGAGCTTACGGGTAACAGATCACCAGATTATTGAACACTGGCATCATCGGCGTGATCTCCGAATTGGTGCCTTCCTCATGGATCGACAGGCTGGCCGGACTATCGCGATGCGTCACGCGCAGAATTCCGCCCGCTTGTTGGGTCTCCGCGGGTTGGGCCGCCGCCTGTTGGCCAATAGTGGGCGTATCAGCACCCGCCGACGAGCTTTTTTAAGGCTCGCAGGTATCATAACGCCTGCTACAAGAGGAAGGCCTGGACAATGTCTTCGCCCGCCACACCCGCCTGGCAGAAGCCACCCGCCGGGCCGTGCGCGTCTGGTCGTCCAACAATGGCACGCAGCTTTTTTGTGCCAACCCGACACGCTATTCCGACAGCGTCACCGCTATCCTGATGTCAGAGGGCCATGACGCAGATGCGCTGCGCCGGATGGTATTGGGGAAATCCAATGTCTCGCTCAATGGCGGGCTGGACCTGTTGGGCGGAAAGGTGTTTCGTATCGGCCATCTGGGGGATCTGAATGAACCGATGATTTTGGGCGCCCTCGCCGCGGTGGAAATGGCATTGGCCGTGAATAAAATACCGCACAGTCCTGGCGATGTGGCGGCAACGATGGACTATCTAGCCAACAGCACGGTCTGAAAGGGTACCAGCATGACAGAGGATCGCAAGCAGCCATTGGCCGGCGTGGTCGTGATCGATCTGTCGCATATCTATAACGGTCCCTATGCTACGTTTCTGATGGCAATGGCCGGCGCTGATGTGATTAAGGTAGAACCGCGCGACGGCGAGCATCTGCGCATTCGTGCCAATCTCGGCGGCGCGGCACTGCCTTTCGCCATGCTGAACGGTAATAAGCGCAGCGTCACCTTGAACTTAAAATCCCAACGCGGGCGCGATCTGTTGCTGCGCATGGTGCGCAAGGCCGATGTGCTGGTAGAGAATTATTCCCCCGGCGTGACAGAACGCCTCGGCATCGGGCCTGATGTGTTGCACGCTGAAAATCCGCGCCTAATCTATGCGTCCTCAACCGGTTATGGCCGCTCCGGCCCGTATCGCGATCATCCGGCGATGGATCTCACCATGCAGGCGATGTCCGGTGTCATGAGCATCACCGGCTTCCCCGATCGTCCGCCGATGAAGGCCGGCCCTGCTTTGTGTGATTTCTTCGCCGGCACGCATCTTTACGGCGGCATCTTAACCGCGCTGTACGAACGCGAACGTACCGGCGAAGGCCGGCTGGTGGAAGTGTCCATGTTGGAATCGGTTTATGCGTCGCTCAGTTCCAATCTCGGCATGCTACATGCGCGCGGTGGGAAAGTGCCGGAACGCACCGGAAACCGCCATGGCGGCCTCGCGGAATCGCCCTACAATGTTTACCCGGCCAGCGATGGCCATATCGCCATCATCGGCAATCACGACCGCCATTTCGCCGCCCTGCTGCAAGCGATGCAGCGCGAGGAACTGGCGCAAGACCCGCGCTTTGCCAGCTTGAAAGCCCGCATCGCCAACATGGATGCGGTAGACGAACTGGTTGGCTCCTGGACCGCGCAATTCCCGAAAGAACAACTGGCCGAACAATTACGCGCCCTACGGGTACCCTGCGCGCCGGTGCGCGATCTGTCCGAGGTCGTCAACGACCCACATCTGCATGCACGCGGCAGTCTGGAGCGTATCCATCATCCGCAATTTGGTGATATCACCGTCCAGCGCAGCCCGATCCGCATGGAGGGTACACCGCATTTGCCCATGGTGCCCAGTGCCGATCTCGGCGCCGATAACGCGGCGGTTTATGGAACCTGGTTGGGATTTTCAGGTGCTGAATTGTCAGCACTCACGCGGGATGACGTGATCTAAACCCCTCGTATGAGTTGCGCCGGGCGGCCCAACCGGTAGCCGTATGCCAGAAACTAAATACGCGGGAGAATAAGAATATCCGATACCGCCACCCAACCCTTGTTGCACGCGCCGGACCAGATTCTTGGCCCTTTCTATCCAGTCGGCCAAACGCCGGTTGGCGCCGATCTGACCCATGATGGCAAAGCCTCTGGCCGGGTGCTGTATCTGAGCGGACGCGTGCTGAACCCCGCGGGGTAAGCGCTTGCCGGCACGGAAATAGAAATCTGGCAAGCCAATGCCAAAGGCCGCTACGATCATCCGCAGGATACGAACAGCGCGCCGCCCGATCCGGCCTTTACCGGCTTCGCCTGTATCGCCGCCGATCCCGAGGGCCGCTACGCCTTCCGCACCATCCGCCCCGCCGCCTAACCCGCTACCGCCGACCGGTGGCGCCCGGCCCATATTCACTTCAAAGCCACCGCCAAAACCGAACAACTGGTAAGGCAAATGTATTTTCAGGGAGAAGACTGGAACGATCGCGATCCCTGGCTGAATAGTTCCGGCCGCAAAGACGATCTGATGGTTGATCCGCAAACGGTATCGGGTAAGGAACCCGGCGCTTTCGCCGTGACATTCGACATCGTGCTGGCTCGCGGGTGATTGGAAAGTCAGGAAGGTCAGGAGCGAATTTCCCTGACCTTTTGCCTCAACTCCGATAGCTGCCATTGATGTCGATGTAGCCGTGCGTCAAATCGCAGGTCCAGACGGTAGATTTGCCTTTTCCGAGGCCGATATCGACCGCAATATGGATTTCCTGGCCCTTCATATGGGCGACCACGGGGGTTTCATCGTAGCCAGGAACAACGCCGCCTTGGCGGGCCATTTGCACGCCACCGACGGCGACGGCGAGCTTGTCGCGGTCCGCCGGTTCGCCGGCTTTACCCACGGCCATGACGATGCGGCCCCAATTGGCGTCTTCGCCGGCAATGGCCGTTTTCACCAAAGGCGAATTAGCAATCGACATGCCTATTTTCTTAGCTGACTTACCGGAAACGGCGCCGCTGACATCGATGCGCACTAATTTTTGTGCTCCCTCGCCATCACGGATCACTTGCAGCGCCAGATCATGCAGCACCTCTGTCAGTTTGGCCGCAAAATCGCTGACGATCCGCCCACCGGCCGCCGACACCGCCGGATGCTTCGTCTGGCCCGTGGCAAACAACAGCACGGTGTCAGAGGTCGACGTATCGGAATCGACCGTGGTGCAGTTGAAAGTCGGCTCCACGCCCTTGCTCAGCATCTTCTGCAACACCGGGGCGGGAATTTTCGCGTCGGTGAAGATGAAGCACAGCATCGTCGCCATGTCGGGCGCGATCATGCCGCTCCCCTTGGCAATACCGGTAATCCGAACATCCACACCGCCTATTTTAGCAACTCTGGTGGCGGCCTTGGGAAAAGTATCGGTGGTCATGATGCCACGTGCGGCGGCTTCCCAATTGCTGGCCGAAAGTTTTTTGTGCAGGCCGGGCAGCGCGATAATGAGTTTGGTGTATGGCAATGGCTCCCCGATCACCCCGGTGGAGGACAGAAAAACCTGTTTCGCCGGGCAGCCAGCCAGCTTCGCGGCGGCGGCAGCGCTAGCGGTGCAGGCATCGCGTCCGGCCTTGCCGGTGAAGACATTCGCATTACCCGCATTCACCACCACCATGCGCGCCTTGCCACCCTTCAGCGCGGCCTTGCACCAGACCACCGGCGCGCCGGGACATTTGGATTTAGTAAACACGCCGGCCACCGTCGTGCCCGGCGCCAGTTCCGCCATCACCACATCCGTGCGTCCCTTGTAGCGGATGCCAGCCTCGGCGGCACCCAGTCGCACACCTGCGAGCGGCGGCAATTCAGGCAGCGGAACGGCAAGCGGCGATAGGGGCGTGGCCATAGTTGCTCCGAAGGGCTACGACGGTATAGGCGCGGTTAGCGAGGGCGGGCGGGCGGCGGCTCGGCATTATCGGTGGGGCGCGGGACAGTGCCATCCATGTTGAACCGCTCCACCCGCACACCGGCGCGCGCCGTCTGGCTGAGTTTCTGGTAAGCATCCTGGATCATCTTCTGGCGCAGTTCCTCCCGCAAGTCCTCAAAGCTTAGCGCGGCACTGGCGCGGCGTTCTTCCAACTTGATGACGTGAAAGCCGAACTGGGTTTTCACCGGGATCTGGGTGAATTCGCCCGGCTTCAACGCGAAGGCGGCGCCAGCGAATTCCGGCACCATGTCGTCTTTTTTAAAGAAGCCGAGATCGCCCCCCTGCTGGGCGCCGGGATCACTGCTGTGCTGCTTGGCAAGAGCGGCGAAACCGCCACCCTTCTTCAGTTCCTGAATGATTTTCTTGGCTTCATCCTCTGTGGCGACCAGGATATGGCGCGCATGCACTTCCTCCGCGCCTGGTTTGCCGACGATTTCGCGATCATAGCGGGCGCGCACCGCCACCTCGTTCACCTGCGGGCCGATTTCACGGGCGACAAAGGCCGATTGTAGCGCCCGTTCGGCGGCGGCTTCCATCAGCTGGCGCACATCGCCCTGTTTATCCAGGCCAACTTTGCGCGCATGCACGGCAAGGGCCCGAGCGTCAACCAATTGATCCACCAGCATGGGGAACAGCGTAGCCTGCGGCATGCCGCGCAATTGCTCCGGCAAGCTCTGGGCCGCCTCGGAGACGTCGCTCATGCGAATTTCCAGGCCTTCAACCCGGGCGACGACAGGATTGGCAGGAGCCGATGGCGCCGCCGCCAGGGCGGGCGTTGCCGGGGGCGTGGCAGGCGTGCCTTGTGCCAGAACGGTCGGCGAGACCCCGGACATGCCGGTGGCGAGCGCAAAAGCGCCGCCCAGGAGACTGGAATAGCGAAACATAGGGATACCTTCTGAAAAGTGCTCGGACTATGGCGGAAGCCCCTTTGGGTCACAAGCTGGGGGCAATTTCCACCCAATCCCCTCCAATCGTTGACCCGAACCGGCACCAGTCCTATCTGAGCTTCGGAAATCCCATGCTGATTGACCCTGCATCGGGACCGATCGGAAAGGTTACCATGTTCGCCCGCTTCGCCCACGCCATCTTTGGCACCAGCAATGACCGCGTGCTCAAGGCGTATCAGCGCCGGGTGCCGCAGATCAATGCGCTGGAACCGGCTATGCAGGCCCTGTCGGACGCCGAGCTAGCAGGCAAGACGCAATCCTTCCGCACCCGCCTGGCCGCCGGCGCCACATTGGACGAAATTTTACCCGAAGCCTTCGCCGTGGTGCGCGAAGCCTCCGTTCGTACCCTCGGCCAGCGGCATTTCGATGTGCAGATGATCGGCGGCATAGTCCTGCATGACGGCAAAATCTCAGAAATGAAAACCGGCGAGGGCAAGACTTTGGTCGCTACCCTGCCCGTCTATCTGAACGCGCTGGCAAGCAAGGGCGTGCATGTGGTCACCGTGAACGACTATCTGGCGCAGCGCGACGCGGATTGGATGGGCCAGATCTACAATTTCCTCGGCATGTCCGTGGGCGTGATCGTGCATGGCCTGGACGACGATCAGCGGCGCGGCCAATACGCCGCCGACATCACCTACGGCACCAACAACGAATTCGGCTTTGATTATCTACGCGACAATATGAAATACCGGCTGGAGGACATGGTCCAGCGCGATTTCTGCCTCGGTATTGTCGATGAGGTGGATTCGATCCTGATCGACGAAGCGCGCACGCCGCTGATCATCTCCGGACCGGCTGAGGATTCGTCTGCCCTTTACATCAGCGTCGATGCCGTGGTGCGGGAATTCGTGAAAGATCCGTCCGTCTATGAGAAGGATGAGAAATTCAAGACCGTGTCGATGACGGAAGAGGGCTCACAGCGCGTGGAAGACATGCTGCGCGATGTTGGCATCATCACCGAGGGCAATCTCTACGACATCTTCAACGTCTCCATCCTGCATCACGTACATCAATCGGTGCGCTCGCATACCTTATTCGCCCGCGATGTTGATTACATTGTGCGACAAGACAAGGTGGTTCTGATCGATGAATTCACCGGGCGCATGATGGAAGGGCGGCGTTACTCAGAAGGCCTGCATCAGGCGCTGGAAGCCAAGGAAGGCGTGACGGTACAGGCGGAAAACCAGACCCTCGCCTCCATCACCTTCCAGAATTATTTTCGCCTCTACCCCAAACTCGCCGGCATGACCGGCACGGCGATGACGGAAGCCGATGAATTCGCCGAAATCTACAAGCTGGACGTGGTGGCAATCCCCACCAATGTGAATGTCACCCGCAACGACGAGGATGACGAGGTTTATCGCAGCGCAGCGGAGAAATACGAAGCGCTGGCGCTGCTGATCGAAGATAGCCGCAAGCGCGGCCAGCCGGTTCTGGTGGGCACGACGTCGATCGAGAAAAGCGAAACCCTGAGCGATATCCTGAAGAGCAAGAAAGTACCGCATGCGGTGCTGAATGCGCGGTTTCATGAACAGGAAGCGGAAATCGTCGCCCAGGCCGGTGCGCCGGGCGCCATCACCATCGCCACCAACATGGCGGGGCGCGGCACCGACATCAAGCTCGGCGGCAGTCTGGAAATGCGCCTACGTAAGGAACTCACCAACATCGCCGATGAAGGCCAGCGAGCGATCCGCGAGGCCGAGGTGCGAGACGAAATCGCCATCGCGCATCAGAAAGTCACAGACGCGGGCGGGCTGTTTGTCATCGGCACCGAACGCCATGAAAGCCGACGCATCGATAACCAGCTGCGTGGCCGATCCGGCCGGCAGGGCGATCCCGGGCGTTCGCGTTTCTTCCTGTCGCTCGATGACGATCTAATGCGCATCTTCGGCTCGGATCGCATGGGCGGGATGCTGGCACGGCTGGGGCTGAAGGATGGCGAGGCCATCGTGCATCCCTGGATCAACAAGGCGCTGGAAAAGGCCCAGAAGAAAGTCGAGACTCGCAATTTCGACATGCGTAAGAACGTGCTGCGCTATGACGACGTGATGAACGACCAGCGCAAGGAGGTTTACGCCCAGCGCAAGGAGTTCATGAAGGCCGAGACGGTCACCGAAGCCGTCGTCAGCATGCGGGAGGAGATCATCGACAATCTTGTCGCAGTGCGCGTTCCCGAAAAGGCCTTCGCGGAGCAGTGGCAACTGAGCGCGCTCGCCGCCGATATGCAACGCGTTCTGAACCTCGACCTTCCTGTCGAAGCCTGGGGCCGCGAGGAAGGCATCGACGAGGAACAAATTCGCGAACGTATCACCCAGGCCGGTAATTCCATGATGGCGGCGAAGGCGGCGAATATTGGCCCCGAGCTGATGCGTTTTGTAGAAAAATCCCTACTAATCCAGGTAATGGATCAGGTATGGAAGGAGCATCTGCTGGATCTGGACCATCTGCGCCAGGGCATCAGCTTGCGTGCCTATGGTCAACGTGACCCGCTGAATGAATATAAAAGCGAAGCCTTCAGCCTGTTCAACGCGATGCTGGACGAAATGAAGGAGCGGGTGACAAGCCTACTCGCACGGGTGGAGCTGAACCCAAATCAGGCGATGGAGCCGATGTTAGATCGCCCCGATCAGGCGATGTTCGAAGAACACCCGGAACCCGAATCCCTGCTTGCTGGCGCGCCCAGTGGAGAAATGATGGAAATGAATGCCGGACCGCAGCCGAAGATAGTGGCGGCGCAGCCGCTGCGCAATCTGGCGGTGGACCCCGATGACCCCAGCAC
The DNA here is from genome assembly GCA_009693795.1 of Acetobacteraceae bacterium. Lineage (GTDB taxonomy): Bacteria > Pseudomonadota > Alphaproteobacteria > Acetobacterales > Acetobacteraceae > SHWF01. The sequence goes on along the minus strand of SHWN01000037.1, from coordinate 389 downwards.
CTGGCGCAATACCGGACGCAACGCGCCCTGCCCGTGCGGGTCTGGACGAAAATTTAAACAATGCCACGGTAAATTGGCCTGAGAGGCGACCGGAACATCTGGTTGGCTTACTCTTGTTGGGCAGGTCGTGCAGCCATTAAGCTATTGGATCAACAAACTATTGGATCAACTCTAACATTTGATTCCTGGGACGGGTTCCCGCAGGTTTGGTTTGAACCGCCCTGGGTTTACCAGAGGCTATTTGGTTGGTGTCAGGCGGCCAGTTCTAGCTGTTCCAGCAAGACATAGTAGCGGTCCTCTGCTTCAGCGGGAGGGATCTTTCCGATTGGCTCCAGCAGCTGGCGATGGTTGAACCAGTCCACCCATTCAGGGTTGCAAATTTGACGGCA
>SHWN01000036.1 GCA_009693795.1 Acetobacteraceae bacterium | reverse complement strand
CCCCCATGTCAGTTTGAATAACGCCGGGATGGATAGAATTACAACGAATCCGATACCCCTTCCGTCCAAACTCCAATGCCGTGGATTTGGTAAACAACGTCACCCCCCCCTTCGTCATTGAATAAAGCGGATCAAGCTGTGAACCCACAATCCCTGCGATCGAGGCCAAGTTCACAATTGCGCTGCCATGCTCGCTGTTCTTCGCCGCTTCCCGCAATGCTGGCGCACACAACTTGGTGCCCAAAAACACACCCGTCATGTTTACCGCCACCAATTTATCCCATTCAGCGAGGCTGATCTCCTCGATCCCCTTGCCAATAAACACGCCTGCATTGTTCACCAGAATATCTAGCTTGCCGAATTTCGCCGTGACGGTATTGACGGCGGCAATCCAGTCGTCCTCCTTCGTCACATCCAGATGCACATACTCCGCCTGCCCACCATCGGCATTGATCGCCGCCACCGTCTGCCGCCCCACCTCATCCAGCACATCGCCGATCACCAATTTTGCCCCGGCCTGGGCCATCAACCGTGCCGTTTCCCCGCCAATGCCACGCGCGGCACCGGACAGCAACGCAACCTTCCCATCGAGACGACTCATTATTCGTTCCTTTTTTGGATGACCCCACCCATAACCTGCCTTGCGCCGCCCACCCGCGCAATGCCAAGACAGGTCCAAGCAGCGGGAGGCTCCCATGACCGAAAATATCGTCATCACGTGCGCAGTCGGCGTGCTGGAAATCCGCCTCAACCGCCCCGATAAGAAAAACGCCCTGACCCAAGACATGTACGCCGCCCTGTCCGACGCGTTGGAGGCATCGAACATCGATCCGGCCGTCCGTGCGATCATCCTCACCGGCACCGGCGATGCCTTCACCTCCGGTAACGATGTCCGCGATTTCCAGGCCCGCGCCGCCACCAACACCGAAAGCCCCGCCGGCCGCTTCCTCCCCGCCATCAGCAGCTTGAAGAAACCGTTGATCGCCGCCGTCAACGGCGCCGCTATCGGCATCGGCACCACAATGCTGATGCACGCCGATCTCATCGTAGCCGCTCGATCCGCGCGCTTCCTGATGCCCTTCACCGCCCTCGGTTTGGTTCCGGAAGCCGGCAGCTCAATGCTCGTCCCCCAAGCCATCGGCCTGCGCCGCGCCAATGCCATGCTGTTGCTGGGCGACGGCATCGACGCCTCCACCGCCGCTGATTGGGGCTTTGTCAATCAGGTCGTCGACGATGCCGACCTTATGCCGACAGCGCACGCGCTGGCCACCCGCCTCGCCGCGCTCCCCCCGGAAGCCGTGCGCCAAACCAAGGCCCTGATCCGTCACGGCGCCCCCGACCTACCAACCCGCATGGCCGACGAGTTAAAAATCTTCGCCCAAAGGGTCGCCTCCCCTGAAGCCGGCGAGGCGTTTGCGGCCTTCGTCGAAAAGCGCAAACCAGATTTTTCGAGGTTTTCCTAGGCTGTGTTGGCGTAACCGTCAGGTCGGTTTGCATCCCGCAATAAACGCCACGCCTTGCGGGCCCGCCTTCTCCGTATGCGGATCATTCGTAGGAACCATGCAGCTATCGCCAACCCGAAACGCTTCATCCTCGCTATCGCGCGCGATGGCGATCTCGCTGCCGATCACCATCACCCGCGCATTCCAATCATGCCCATGCTCCGCGTTCACCTCATTGGCACGCAAACCACCACAATAAGCCTAGCATCCATCCCGCCGTAGATCGGCTTCGAATTCGCTTTGCTTCATCGCCCGCTCCCAAGCATCCGCGGTCTTAATCATTTTGCGGAATGCCTTGCCGTTATCCAATAATCACTACCGCTGTCCCGCCGATAACGGCTCGGAATCGTCATTATCATCCACCGACATACGTCCGGAACAGACCTCCACTAGCACCGCATCAATTGCAATCGTCGCGTGCAGCGGCGTTTGCAGAAGGGTCATCTTGTTCATCTTCCGGTGCCTTTCCGGCACATGGCACCCGATGCAATCGGCGTCACGAAAATGGATCGCCATCTTCCGATACGCGACATCCAGCGCCATCAGATACGGACTATCTAATCCAGTGAAACACGATGGTCACCCGATCATAGACGACGTCACGCAACGTTGCAGATGGTGGTTACAAGTAGTCTTCCTCACATCTTTAGTTAATTTATCCAGACACACTCAGCCGGCGTATCCGGTTATTCTCGGTGTCGCCAATATAGAACGCCCCATCCGCCCCCTGCGCAATCCCATGTGGGCGCGCCAGCTGCGCCAGCACCGCTGGCCCACCATCGCCATACGGGCCGAGTTTTCCATTCCCCGCTACGGTCTCTACAATCCCCGTTCGCGCATCGATCCGCCTAATCGCCTGGTTTTCCGTATCGACAACAAAAATATTATCGTCCGTATCCAGGCACATCTCTTTCGGCCGGTCGAACACCGCGTTGGTTGCCGCCCCGCCATCGCCCGCATAACCATGCGCGCCTGTCCCAGCGATCGTCGTGATCACCCCTGTCACCGCGTCGATCCGCCGCAGCGTGCTGCCTTGGCGTTCCAGCACATAAACCGTGCTATCCGCACCCACCGCCACCGCGCGCGCGCCAAAAATCCCGGCCCTGGACGCCAACCCGCCATCGCCGGTATGCGCGGCCTCGCCCGTGCCGGCGAAGGTTGTGATCAATTCGGTTCGCAAATCCACCTTGCGCAGCCGGTTATCCGCCACATCGGTGATGAATAGCCATTTCTTCTCGCAATCCAGCGCCACGCCATTCGGTTCAACGAAACTGGCCGAGGTCGCCGGCCCCGCATCGCCAGCAAACCCCTTGCGCCCATTGCCCGCGAAAGTTTCGATCGTGCCGCCGCGCGCGGTTATCTTTCGGATGCAGGAATTCAGCCGATCCGCGACATAGATATTGCCAGCCCGGTCCAGCGTGATCCCATACGGTTGGTTCAACGTCGCCGCCGTCGCCTTGCCGCCATCGCCGGAATACCCGGCTAGCCCGGTGCCCGCGATTGTCGTGATTACCCCAGACCCAACATCCACCCGGCGCACCGAGTGGTTGAAGGTGTCGGTGAAAAACATATTCCCCGTGGTATCGAACGCCACATCAAACGGGTTGTTCAGCACCGCACCGCGCGCCGCCCCACCATCCCCGCCAGTACCCAAAACCCCGGTGCCAGCCGCCGTCGCAATCCGCCAATCCGCGCCCATGCCGTCCTCCTGCCCTATAGGCACAACCCTATCCGCCAGCCGAGAACGGGTCGAGAGCAAGCCCGTATTGCAACCCACCATTTTCCCGGCCTAGACTACCAGTAAGTATGTTCAGCCGTCCCGAAGGGGGGGAATCTAATGCCCAAAGCTGCCACCGGATCCAATGGCAAAGGCCATAACCAGGCTGGCCCGCTCTACGCCAAGCTGGAAGAGCGCATCATGGCGCGCGACTCTAAGGGTGCCAGCGACGTCTATTACGACCTCGTAAGAGCCAAGCGCCCATTCAAGGAAATTATGGGCGAGGCCGTGCGCATCCACGCCCCCTATACCCATGTCCCCTATCACCAACGCATCGACGATGGCTATCCGAATTTCGTCAACAACGACCATTGCCTGCTCTCAGCCCGCGCCGCGCTAAACCTACATAAAATGGTTCCCGGCGAAGCCAAGATGCTGCCGCTGGCACAGACCATCTGGTACATCCCCACCGGCCTCGATATCTGGAACCAGAAACTGAACAAGGCCCCCGGCCATTACACGCGTGGTTCGGACGTGCAGCCTAAGAACCCTCCCAAGCCGGCTATCTACTGGGCCGACCAAAAGCCACTCCACGAAAAGGGGCCAGTCCACGAGCGCCTCAACACCTGGCTGCAGCTCGTCGAACGCGGCGAGGTCATCAACGCCTACCGCGTCTTCCTCGGCCTGATGGAAGAAAAGTCGCACCGCAAGGAAGTCCTCGCCGAACTCGCCTTCGCCGGCCTGATCGATGTACAGGACCGCGTGTTATTTAACCGCTCCTACACGACCGGCCATAAATCCTTCCGCGCCCGCGCCACCATCGAAATCGGCGCCGCTTTGGGCTGGGATACGCCGGAATCGCACAACGCCATCTATGCTGGTGCGCTCGATATCGCTGTTGGCCCGCGCTGGTATTCCACTTATGAAAGTGCCTGCGTCATCGTCAAATCCCTGATCGATGGCGAACGCATCGGCGCCTCTGCCTTCAGTGGCACCTCGGAGATCGAACGCGGCTATCTAAAAAACACTACGCCTCCCACTGAAGCCGAAGCAGCTGAACTGATCGACGCCCTAATCAACCAGGCCGAGCCCGCCCATATCTATGTGCTGGTAAAACTCATCAAGGCCGGCCGCGGCCCGCGCCAATTGGTGGATGTGATCCAGCGCGCCGCCGCGCAAGTTCTGGTGCGCACCAATGACAGCAACAACTTCTCCATCCCGCAGCATTGCTACGAATACTGCAACACGCTCGGCTGGTTCTACGATACGTTCGATCATCCGCGCCGCCTGAAGCTTCTGTTCCTTGCCGCCGCCTATGTCAATCGCGACGCTTGGCATCAGCGCGACACCAAGGACCTAGCCAAACTTTCCATCAAGGCCCCGCGCGCAGCAGCAAAAAAATCCAACGACCAAATCCTGAAACATATCGAAGCTGCCATGCTTGCCTTCAAAGGGCCGGAGGGCGTTGATTGGGCCCGCGCGTATCTTGACGCCGATGGCGACAAGGCCGCGCTCCGTCAATGCATCGCGCTGACGGCCGCGCGCATCGGCAACGATCCGCATAATCAGGAACTCGGCCAGCTTACCATGGAAGACTACGCCAAAAATGACGGTCCCGGCCGCGACATGGTGGCCTTCGCCGGCATCCAACACACAGCCTGCCACCGCAAATACGGCGATGTCCTCGAGGCCAGCCGCCGCTTCGGCTACGCGGTGGGCGTGGAGTCGTTGGTGCATTGAAGGAAGGCCAGGGGCTTTGCCCCCTGGCCTTCCTTCACGTCAGCCCAACACCCGATCCTTCCGTAGGCGGACGATTGCAGCTTCGTCATAGCCAGCTTCACGCAGGATTTCGGCACCATGCTCGCCCAATTCGGGTGGCATGCGTGGAACAATTTTGGTTTCACCCTCGATATTGAACGGACTCATCAGGGTTTCTAGCGCGGAGCCCGCCATCGGCACGACCATGCCAGCCGCGCGCACCTGCGGGTCTGTATCCAGATCCGCCAGCACACCCACCACACCGAAGGTGATGCCCGCCCCATCCAAAATAGCACGCCATTCGGCCAGCGATTTACTATCAAAAATACGATCCATCAGTGCGGTCAGCGCACGGGCATGTTCACGCCGGGCGTTTGAGGTCGTGAAGCGCGGGTCCGTGGTCAGGGCCGGGTGATCCAGCGCCCGCGCCAGACCGTCCCATTGTCGCGCTTCGTTAATCAGGGTAAGCATAAACCAACGCCCGTCCCCGCAACGATAAGTATTGTTACATGCATTGGCGGAATGCTCACGCGCCGGGCGGCCTTTCATATCCGCGCCACAGAGCCGCGCCTGCACCGCGCAGCCATTGGACCACAACCCGTTCGCCAGCAGGGATGAATGCACCATCCCCCCCTGCCCCGTGCGTTCCCGCCGATACAACGCCGTAACGATGGCACTATAGAACCCCATCGAACTCGGATGATCGCCCATCCCGCCCAGGGACCGCGCGGGCGCTGAATCAGGGTCCGGCTTCACCAAATCCATCAACCCCGAGCGTGCCCACCATGCGGTCGAATCAAATCCAGTCTTTCCTGCTTCCGGTCCGGTTTCCCCATAGGCGGTAAACGCGGCATAGATCATCCGTTTGTTCAACGGCGCCAGGTCGTCGTACGAAACACCCAATCGATGACGCACCGGCGGCGGATAATTGGTGATAAACACATCGGTCTCGCGCACCAGCGCATACAGCGCCTCGCGCGCCGCTTGTTGTTTTAAGTCCAGTGCGATGGATCGCTTGTTCCGAGACTCAAGAATCCAGTTATAATTGTGATCCGCTACGGCCGCACCCGGCGCCTTCCAGGAATGGCGATACGCATCGCCCTCCCCCAGCGGCTCCACCTTGATCACGTCGGCACCAAAGTCACCGAGCGTCACCGCCGCCGCCGGGGCGGCGATATAGGTAGCGCAATCAATGACCTTCAGACCCGCAAAAATTCCCTCCGACATCGCCAACCCCTGCGCCCTTAATTCGGCTCGTTAGAAAAAATAATCGTCCCGGAAGCGGAGAACATCCCGCCCACCCCATGGCAGACAGAAATTTTTGCGCCCGGTATCTGCGCCGGCGCAATGCCCCGCATCTGCCGCACGCTCTCCTGCAAGGCAAACATGCCATACATACCGGAATGCGCGTAAGACAGACCGCCACCATTGGTGTTCAACGGCAGCTTCGATCCCGGCGCCGTATTGCGCCCGGCGATAAACGAAGCTGCCTCACCCCGCCCCACAAATCCAAGATCTTCCAGGCCATACAAAGGTAGATGCGCAAACGCATCATAGATCATCAGATGATCCACATCCTTATGCGCGATCCCGGCTTCGCGAAACGCCGTCGGCCCCGCAATACTAAAAGCCTGCGACGAAGTGAAATCCGCCATCTGCGAAACCATCGGAGATTCTACACTTTCCCCAGTGCCCAGAATATAAACCGGCTTGGTCGGAAAATCCTTCGCACGATCGGAACTGGTTAAAATCAAAGCCCCACCGCCATCGCTCACCAGACAACATTGGAGTATACGGAACGGATAGGCAATCATCCGCGAATTCAGCACATCATCCGTGGTGATCGGGTCCTTGAACGTCGCACGTGGATTCTTCCCCGCCCATTCGCGCTGCACGACGGACACCATCGCCATCTGCTCATGCGTTACGCCATATTTTTTCATGAACCGCAGCACCGGGATCGGGAATAGCGAAGGCGGCCCCATCGGCCCAAATGGCTGCTCAAACTGTCCGTTCAGCGACCCCGCTGGAATCGTTCTCGGAATCTGCGCAATGCGCGACTTCCCACTTTCCCCATGCGTGATAAGCACGGTCTTGCACAACCCCGCCTCAATAGCCGCCGCCGCATGGCGCACATGGATCATGAACGAACACCCACCCACCGCCGTGCCATCCACCCAGCTCGGTTTAATGCCGAGATAATGCGCGATCTGCACCGGAGTTTCCGTCGCACAGGCAACGCCATCGATATCCTTCGCGGTCAGCCCGCAATCAGCCATCGCATTCAGCGCCGCATCCGCATGCAACTGAATCTGCGACATAGTGGCAATGGTCCCGAGGCCCGTGGTTTCCGATGCCCCAACAACTGCAACTGTCTTCTGGCGCATTTCCTTATCCCTTCGCCGGACGGAACAACGGCAGTGAAATCTCGTCATCCATTTTATGGTACGTCACCTCCAGCGCCATATCCAACACCAGCGCCTGCGGCGTCTGCGGACAATCGACGATATTGGTCATCATGCGCGGTCCCTCTGCCAGTTCGACCACCGCGATTGCATAAGGCGGCGTAAACCCAGGCACCTTGCGATGATGGATCACATAGGAATACAGGCTCGCCTTTCCGGACGCCGCCATGGTAGCGACATTGCGCGACGAACAGGCAGGGCAGAACGGCCGCGGCGGGAAATACACTTTCTCGCAGTCGCCGCATTTTTGTAGCCGCAACTCGCCGGCCTTGGTGCCATCCCAGAAATACTGCGTCTCCGGTGTGGGTTGCGGCCGAGGCCGTTGATCATCCGACATGTATTTTCTCCTCTATGTGGTCGCCATCCTGCGCGACAGAATCTCAGCCTACAAGCACCGCCTCGCCGATCACCTTGCGATCGATAATCGCCTGAATCGCTTCGGCCGCATGCTCCAGCGGAAACTGGTGTGAAATATAAGGCCGCAACTTCCCCTCAGACTGGAGGCGAATAATCTCCCGCATCACCCCGGAATAGATGACCAGCTGGAATTTATTCAACCCGCCAATGCGCACGCCAATGGCTTTGGCGCCCTTGATCAACACTTGATCGCCGGAAACGGACCTTACTCTGGGACGTATTCGCCGATTATCGCGCGCGGATGATTAGCGCGGGACCCGCTGAGCCGGACGGTGCTTATCATGAAGCAACGGCGATTTTGTCTACGGAGGCACCGAACTTCCCCTACTCGGCAGTCATTGTGGATGAGGCTCAGGACATGGGGGAGCAGGCTTTGCGGAACTCGGCATCGCATCCCTCCATTGGTTTTATTTACTCCGGGAAGCCACGGCAGTACGGGGGCGCATGACCCCCCGAAATTTACTGTCAGACCCGTTCGATCAGCGCCGCGATCCCCTGGCCCACGCCGATGCACATCGTCGCGATCGCCCTCTTCTGCCCCCGCGTTTCCAGCGCCGACACCGCCGTCATCGCCAGCCGCGCGCCAGACATGCCCAACGGATGACCCAGAGAAATCGCCCCACCATGCGGGTTCACATGTTCCGCATCATCAGCCAGACCCAACTGACGCGTCACCGCGATACCCTGCGCGGCAAACGCCTCATTCAGTTCGATCACGTCAATGTCGGACATTTTTAACCCGGCGCGTTCCAGTAGCTTCCGCACGGCCGGCGCCGGCCCGATGCCCATGATACGCGGCGGCACCCCGGCCGTCGCCATGCCGATAATGCGCGCACGCGGCGTCAACCCATGCCGACGGATCGCATCTTCCGACGCAATAATCAACGCCGCCGCCCCATCATTCACGCCAGAAGCATTGCCCGCCGTCACCGTGCCGCCATTCTTGCGGAATGGCGTCTTCAACTTCGCCAGTTCCTCCATCGTGGTCTGCCCGCGCGGATGCTCATCCTTATCGACCACCACCGTGCCCTTGCGCCCGACGATCTCCACGGCGGAAATCTCCTTGGTGAAGAAGCCCGCCTCCTGCGCCGCCTTCGTACGCATCTGGGACCGATAGGCAAACGCATCCTGATCCTGCCGGCTGATCTGGAAATCCTCCGCCACGTTCTCGGCGGTTTCTGGCATCGCATCAACGCCATACAGCGCACGCATCTGCGGATTGACGAAGCGCCAGCCAATGGTGGTGTCGTAGAACTCGCTGTTGCGCGAAAACGCCTCCGTCGCCTTGCCCATCACGAAGGGCGCGCGCGTCATACTCTCCACGCCACCCGCGATCATCAATTCCGCGTCACCCGCGCGAATGGCCCGCGCGGCGGTGCCAACGGCATCCAGCCCGGATCCACACAAACGATTGATCGTCCCGCCTGGGATCCGTTCGGGCAGCCCCGCGAGAAGAAGCGCCATGCGCGCAACATTGCGGTTGTCCTCGCCGGCCTGGTTGGCGCACCCATACAGCACATCATCCACTGCATCCCAATCGACATTGGAATTGCGCGCCTTCAGCGCACGCAACGGGTACGCACCCAGATCGTCCGTGCGGACATCCTTCAGCGCCCCACCGTAACGCCCAATCGGAGTACGGGTGAAATCGCAGATATAAGCGTCGGCCATGGACACTCTCCCTCATACTTATGTCGTGTTCTCAGTAGGGTTAAGCCAAGCCCACACCGACTGCAAGGGTGCCGCGCCCCGTTCCGGCAAAATCAGCCGCCCCCTAAATTCCTGGTCGCTCCAGGAGAACGCTGTCTTTCGGAATAGCCTGCCCGACCTTGCCCTACACACATCACCCGCCTGGGCACAGAACGCAACCACCGCCGAGTGATCCGGGTGATCCGATCAAATCGTTCCTCGGGCACGGTATCGAGAGTGTTCTATCGGCGCAGAGCATCCAGCCACTCCGGCTCGATGCGCGAAATAACAGCAGCGCGCATAATACTCTCCGCTCAGATGACACGGACGCGTGAGGTGACACATGAGCCGAAATTTTAAAAAAGAGATAACCCTGACCGCCCATTAGCGCGGCGGTCACGGCTCGGCAACCGGTTCAACCGCCTGCTTTGGCTAGATCGTCAAATGCCTTCAAACGCGCCAGCAAGGCCGGCAACTCGCGCAGCGGAATCATGTTCGGCCCATCGGATGGCGCACTGTCCGGATCGGGATGCGTTTCGATGAACAAGGCCGCGCAACCGACCGCAAGAGCCGCGCGCGCCAGCACGGGCGCGAACTCCCTCTGCCCGCCAGAAGATGCCCCCTGCCCGCCTGGCTGCTGCACCGAATGGGTGGCATCAAATACCACCGGATAGCCCGTCCGCGCCATGATCGGCAAACCGCGAAAATCTGTCACCAGCGTGTTGTAGCCAAAACTCGCCCCACGCTCGCACAGCAGAATATTTTCATTCCCAGTCGAGGCGATCTTTGCCGCGACATTCACCATGTCCCATGGCGCCAGGAATTGCCCCTTCTTCACATTGATAGCTCGTCCGGTTTTCCCGGCGGCAACCAGCAAATCCGTCTGGCGCGAGAGAAAGGCAGGAATTTGCAGCACATCCACCGCTTCCGCCGTGGGCGCGCATTGCTCCGGCAAATGCACATCGGTCAGCACCGGCACGCCATAGCGTTCGCGCACGCGCGCCAAAACTTTTAATCCCTCCACCAGCCCGACGCCGCGCACCGCACCGGCGGACGTGCGGTTGGCCTTATCAAAACTGGATTTATAAATCAGCGGAATCCCCGCCGCCCGCGTGATCTCCACCAACGCACCCGCGACTTCCATCGCATGCGGCTCTGATTCAATCTGGCACGGCCCCGCGATCAGCGCGAACGGCCGATCATTGCCGATCTCGATCTCCCCCACCCGGACAATGCGTTGCTCAGACAAGACGCGCCTGCTTCACGGCGGCGGCGATAAAGCCGGCAAACAACGGATGCGGATCGAACGGCTTCGATTTCAGCTCCGGATGATATTGCACGCCGATGAACCACGGATGATCCGCATACTCCACAATCTCCGGCAACACCCCATCCGGCGACATGCCGACAAACCGCATGCCAGACGCCTCAAGCAACGTCCGAAAATTCACATTCACCTCATAGCGATGACGGTGCCGTTCCATGATCGTCGCCGCATCACCATACATAGACCGCACCAGGCTCCCCTCCGCCAGCGTCGCCGTATAGGCACCGAGCCGCATCGTGCCGCCCAGATTTCCGCCTTCATTGCGCCGTTCGATCTGATTGCCACGCGCCCATTCCATCAACAGCCCCACCACCGCGATGTCGCACGGCCCGAACTCGGTAGAGGACGCATGCGGCATACCCGCCAGATTGCGCGCCGCCTCGATCACCGCCATCTGCATGCCGAAACAGATTCCCAGAAACGGCACCTTGCGTTCGCGGGCGAACCGCACAGCCGCGATTTTCCCCTCGGTACCGCGCTCCCCGAAGCCACCCGGCACCAGAATGCCATGCACGCCTTCCAGGCGCTGTACGGTATCGGGTTTTTCAAAAATCTCGCTATCCACCCAATCCAGCGTGACCTTGACCTGATTGGCGATGCCGCCATGCGCCAGCGCCTCGGCCAGCGATTTATAGCTGTCCAGCAGATTGGTGTATTTTCCTACCACCGCGATCTTCACTTCACCTTCCGGTGCGCGCACCACGGAAACAATCCGCTCCCAGCGCGATAAATCGGGCTTGATCTCCGCCGGCAAGCCGAAATGGCGCAGCACTTCGCGGTCCATACCCTCTCGGTGATAGCTGATCGGCACGGCATAGATCGTATCAACGTCCAAAGCCGGGATCACCGCACTCAGCCGCACATTGCAGAACAACGCAATTTTGCGTCTCTCATTTTCCGGGATCGGCCGATCACAGCGGCACAGCAGCATCTGCGGCTGAATACCAACGTTTAAAAGTTCCTTAACGGAATGCTGCGTCGGCTTGGTTTTGAGTTCACCAGCGGAGGGAATATACGGCACCAGGGTCAGATGCACGAACATCGAGCGTTCTGGTCCCAGTTCGTTACCCAATTGACGAATGGCTTCCAGAAACGGCAGGCTCTCGATATCGCCCACCGTGCCGCCGATTTCGACCAGGACAAAATCCAGCCCCTCAGTCTGACGCACCACGATTTCCTTGATTGCGTCGGTGATGTGCGGAATCACCTGAACCGTGGCACCCAGATAATCCCCGCGGCGTTCCTTCGCTATCACATCCGAATAAATTCGTCCCGTCGTCGCATTATCCGCCCCCGTCGCCGGCACGCCGGTAAAGCGTTCGTAATGCCCTAGATCTAGATCGGTTTCCGCCCCGTCATCGGTGACGAACACTTCGCCATGTTGCAACGGGCTCATCGTGCCAGGATCGACGTTCAGATAAGGGTCCAGCTTGCGCAACCGCACAGAAAATCCACGGGCCTGCAACAACGCCCCCAGCGCGGCGGAGGCAATGCCTTTACCCAAAGAGGAGACCACGCCACCGGTGATGAAAACAAACCGCGTCATGGGCGGTTAGCTTACGCACACGAATCGGCGGGCGAGAAGCCCGTCCGTCGGTCTGCTACAAATCATTGAATTGGGCCGGGTCAGTTCGTCGGCACGCGCGGCAATAACGGTACTGCTGGCAACGCCGGCGGTGCTCCCACCCCACCCGAAGCGGGCGCCGTGCTGGCGGGAATCGGCAAATTATCCAACACTGAACGTCCGGCCCCACCCGTGCCACGACTTATCAGCGCAAGGATCAACGATAGGGCAAAAAATGCCGCCGCCAGGATCGCCGTAGTCCGAGTGAGCAGATTGGCGGTGCCTCGCCCGGTCATGAAGCCGCCCATGCCCTGCGATGTGCCAATGCCCAGCCCACCACCCTCGCTGCGCTGGATCAGCACCACGCCAATCAAGGCCAGGGTTACGAACAGATGGATCATCAGCAAAACAGTGGTCATATGGGCTCCACGCATTAGGCTCCAGGCGCCAAACTCCGCTGGGGGGCGCGGGCGCGTTCTACGCCGCCCGCGCCCCCCGGGCAATGGCAAGGAAATCCTCGGCCTTCAAGCTTGCCCCACCGATCAGTGCCCCACCGACCTCGGCCACCGCCAGCAACGACACGGCATTCGCCGGCCGCACCGAGCCGCCATACAATATCCTCATCGTCCCCCCCACATCGCCCAACAGGCGCCGCAAGGTCTGGCGGATAAAGCCATGCATGGCCGCCACATCGTCTTCGGTCGCGGTTTTGCCCGTGCCGATCGCCCAGACCGGCTCATAGGCCACCACACCGGCAAAGCCGTCCGGCAGACTGCCAGCCAACTGACCGCCCACCACGTCATTCTGTTGTCCGGACACCCGCTCCGCCTCGGTCTCACCGACGCAGACGATAGGGATCAAACCCGCCGCCACCGCCGCCAAAACCTTGGCGTGCACCAGGGCATCGGTCTCTCTATGATTCTGCCGCCGCTCCGAATGGCCCAGGATCACCCATCCCGCCCCGGCATCCCGCAACATTGGCGCGCCAATATCGCCCGTATGCGCCCCTTGCGCCGTCGCATGGCAATCCTGCCCACCGACGCCCACCGCCGTCCCCGCGAGCAGCGCCGCCACGTTCGAAATTTGCGTGAAAGGCGGACAAACCAGCAACTCACAAGCCAATCCAGCCGCCCCCGCCCTGATCGACCCCGCCTTAATCAACAAGGCCAGGGCAGCGGCTTCCGCCCCCAGACCATGCATTTTCCAATTGCCTGCAATCAGTTGGCGCATACCCAATCTCCCCTATCCGTTGAGCGGTGTTATATCAAACCCTCACCCTGGCAAAGCGAAGGGATGGCAAATCGAAGGCCCCACCCCTATGGTGCGGCCCCCGTCGGCACGGCATCCGCCTCCTGACGCCGCCCCTTCTGACGCGCCCTGCCTGCCATAACGGAACCGCTTGATGATCACAGCCCTTCGCAGTCGCCTCGGCACTTGGTTCGCGCGTGTGCTGTTCGGCGTGCTGATCGTTGCCTTTTCCATCTGGGGCATCGGCGACGTTATCCGCCAGGTAGGCACTGAAACCTGGGTCGCCAAGGTCGGCGACCGAGCCATTGAACCCGCGGAGCTGCAACAGGCTTACCAACAGGAACTCAGCCGCATCACCCGCCTGCTCGGCGGACGTGTCGATGCCACGCCGGAAATGAAACGCGGCATCCTCAGCCAGGCGCTAGACCAACTGATCCGCCAGCACGCAGTGGGCCAGGCCATCGCGCAAATGCATCTTGTCGTGCCGGAAGCCGCTCTCGGCCAGGAAATTCTGGCCATGCCCGCCTTTCGTGGCACCGACGGCAAATTCAGCCGCATCGCCTTCCAGGCTGCCTTGCGTAATGTCGGCCTCTCAGAATCCCGCTTCATGGACAGCCTGCGCTCGGAAAACCAGCAGAACCAGTTGCTGGAACCCATCCGCGCCAGCTTCATCCCACCCGACAGCCTGACCCGTCAGGTCTATCAATTTACTACCGAGCAACGTGAGGCGGGCCTCGCCGAACTTCCTTTCGCAGCCATCACCGCCAGCGAACCAACTTCGGCCCAGTTGCAACGCTGGTATGACAACCACCCTGACCTCTACACCCGCCCTGAATATCGCCGCATCAAAGTGGTAATCCTCGCCCCACAAACCCTGCAAAGCCAAATCGAGATCTCCGCCGATGATATCGCCGCAGCCTACGAGGCGCGGCGCGCGGAATTCACTAGAATCGAAAAGCGCTCCGCCGAAATCATCATCACCCAGGAAGAAGCCAAGGCCACGACACTCGCCGAGACCTGGCGCGCCGGCGCCAACTGGGAAGCGATGCAAAAGGCCGCCGCCGAAGCCGCCGTCCCGGTCGCGCTGACCGATGCCACAGAAGCGGAATTCCCCGACCCCGCCTTGGCGAAAGCCGTCTTCGCCGCCGCTGAAAATTCCATCACCGGCCCGATCCAGACACCGCTCGGCTGGCAATTGATCCGGGTCAGCAAGATCACCCCGGCCGGGGTGAAATCCGTGGCCGACGCAACAGAGGAACTGCGCGCGCGCATCCTCGCAGAAAAAATCGCCGATATTATCTATCAGCGCGCCACCAAGGTGGAAGACATACTCGCCGCCGGCACCAGTCTCGATGACATGCCCGGCGATCTCGGCCTCGCCGCCGCCACCGGCACGCTCGATGCCGTCGGCCTGACGCGCCAGGGCGAACAGGCACCTATTCCCGGCAGCCCCGAATTGCGCGCCGCCCTCATCGCCGCGGCCTTCCAGGCACGCCAGGGCGATCCGGTGCGTCTGACCGAACTGCCGGCCCCCGAGGGGGGAAGTCCATCCTATTTCGCCGTCGCGGTGGAAGAAATTATCCCTCCCGGGCTAAAACCGTTCACCGAGGTCGCGACGGCGGTGCATGATGATCTCATGCATGCCGCGCAACGCCGTACGCAGGAAGAAACCGCCACAAAGATGCTGGGTGCTGTGCAGGCTGGCCAGTCGCTGGAAGATGCCGCCACCATCGCCGGCGCCACCTATCGGCGTACCCCACGCACCGGCCGCGCCGCGCCGGTCGAAGGTGTGCCACGGGAACTGATTGCCCCGTTGTTTTCCCTCAAGGCCGGCGAAGCAACGATAATTGAAGCCGCTGAAGGCTTCCTGGTCGCCGTACCGCTGGACATCATCCAGGCTGATGCCAAAATCGATGAGGCCGGCTATGCGCGCATCCGCGACGGTCTGGCTCAGGCCATGGCCAGCGACGCCGAAGCCACGTACGTCAATGCCCTGCGTGTGCGATCCCAGCCGCGCATCAATCAAAAAATCTTCGATAGCTTTGTCCAACCGTAATAGGCTGACCCGATGAATATCGCCGTCACCCCCGACTTTGCTGCCTTCCGCGCAGCCTACGATTCCGGTCGTGGCGCGCTGGTGTGGTCGCGCACGGTGGCGGATCTGGAAACCCCGGTCTCCGCCTATCTGAAGCTCGCCCATGGCCAGGCCAACAGCTTTCTCCTCGAAAGCGTGGAGGGTGGGGCGGTGCGTGGGCGCTACTCAATCATCGGCATGCGCCCCGACGTCATCTGGCGCTGCCATAACGGCCAGGCCGAGATCAACCGCGACGCGCTCGCAGCCCCGCACGCCTTCTTGGCCGATCGACGCCCCGCGCTGGATAGCCTGCGCGCCCTGCGGGAAGAAACCCATCTGGACGTCCCAGACAGCCTGCCGCCCATGGCCGGCGGGCTGGTCGGCTATCTCGGCTACGACATGGTCCGGCTGATGGAAAAACTGCCGGAGAAAAATGCCGACGTCCTAGGCATTCCAGACGGGCAGATGCTGCGCCCAACACTCTTCGCCATCTTCGACAACGTGAATGACGAACTTTCGCTGATTGCGCCCTGTTATCCGCGCGTCGATATTTCCGCCGAGACCGCCTATGACCGCGCGCTGGCTCGCCTGGCCGAGGCCGAGGCTGCCTTGGACCAACCGAGCAGCCACGCCGTGCCGCCCGTCACCCTGCCGCCATTGCCGGCGCCCACATCAAACTTTACCAAGCAGGGTTTTATAGACGCCGTGCTACGCGGCAAAGAATACATCGCCGCTGGGGATGCATTTCAGATCGTCATCAGTCAGCGCTTCGCCACGCCCTTCGTCCTGCCGCCATTTACTTTGTATCGGGCGTTGCGCCGGATGAATCCCTCACCCTTCCTGTTCTTCCTCGACTTTAGCGGCTTCCAGGTGGTGGGCTCTTCGCCGGAAATTCTCGTGAGGTTGCGCGACGGGATCGTTACCATCCGCCCCCTCGCCGGCACCCGCCCGCGCGGAGCCACCAAGACGGAAGATCTGGCCCTCGAAGCTGAATTGCTCGCCGATCCCAAGGAGCGCGCCGAACATCTGATGCTGCTCGATCTCGGGCGCAACGATGTCGGCCGCGTGGCTGAAATCGGTACCGTACGCGTTACCGAAAGTTTCACGATCGAGCGCTTCAGCCACGTCATGCATATCAGCTCAGACGTGCAAGGCACGCTACGCTCCGATCTCGACGCGGTCGACGCGCTGATCGGTGGCTTCCCCGCCGGCACGCTCTCTGGCGCGCCAAAAGTCCGCGCGATGGAAATCATCGAGGAACTGGAACCCGACCGGCGCGGCATCTACGCCGGTTGCATCGGCTATTTCGCCGCCAATGGCACGATGGATACCTGCATCGGGTTGCGCACCGCCATCGTCAAGGACGGCACGATGTATGTTCAGGCGGGCGCCGGGGTCGTCGCTGATTCGGTGCCTGAATCAGAATACGAGGAATGCCGGCAAAAAGCCCGTGCTCTGTTCCGCGCCGCCGAAGAAGCCGTGCGCTTCGCCGCAGGAAAATCAGCTGGCCAGAACGAAGCCCGCTGATCTGGACAATCAAGGCGAGGCAATCAAGGCGCATTGTGACTGACCTTCCCTTGGAATAGTGGACACGGGTTACGGCCCCCATGAAGATGACCTGAGTGAGACCGAACATCGGGTTCCCCCGCCCACGCGGGGGTGGCCAGAACCAGTTTCCGCCCATCCCGCTTGCGGACGGCGAACGGCACCCTAACGGTCAACGTCTCCGCTGCGGCCGTCATACTGCCCGCCTGGCCGGCTGGGCGATCCCCGCCATGTTACGCACCATGTACGCCAGCCCCTGGACCCGCAGCCGGACCGCCAACCCGTCCTGGTCCAGGTCAATTCGCACGACCAGAAGCTGGACGATCCGCGCCTGCTCGGCAGGGAATAGCTCGTCCCACAGCGGATCCAGCGCTTCCAGAGCCTCCCGCACGACCGCCTCCAACAGCCTCTCGATCTCCGGCCGTGCCGCCTGCCAGGTGCCAACGATAATCTCCAGCGACCGCAGCAGCAGCCTGTTGGCACTCGGTTTTAAGGGTGTCAGTTGCAACCTGGCCCCGGTTAGCCGGACGTCAGACTACGTCGGCCTCCGGGAGACGCTCGAAGGCGCAGCGGAGGTGCTCGCACTACTGAGGTGACCATACGGGACTTGGCTACATGCTTGGGCTGATTGTCGCTCAATGAGGTAGTCGGCGGCGTTGCGCCTTTCCACACTCTATCTGCCTTATGCGAAAAACCTCAGTCCGCCGATCGATAAATCTGCTGCGAAGGCTCGGCCGATGGCTACCAAGCCGAGTCTTTTCAGACGGCGCAGGTCTAACGAGATATCTGTGCGGTGAGGACTGAAGCCACTGAACGGTAGTCGTATCGTCTGCCAATTCAGTGGAGCCAAGAATCCTTGGCGGTAAGATTGCCAGGGGCGCGTCAGATCGACCGTGCGCAAATGCGCGCTGTAAGTCTCTCCGGTGCCGAAGACGTCCAATTCAATACCAAGCCATTGGCTGGCATCGATGGCAGCACCGTCTGTGGCGAGATCCAGCGCCATTTGCACGAAGCCACCATTATTCTCGAGGCTAACCTCACCACGCATGCGCATGGCGGGTCTACCGGCGACGATCTCGCGGCTGAGCGCGCCACGGGACACGCCACCCATGACCTGGTCGGTGACTACCTGCCACCGTGTACCGATTGTTGCCAAAGGCGTTTCCGGGCTTAAGTCGTCGATGACGGTAGTTGGCTTCGTCATAGGCTCACTCCGAGCGGCAATGCCGGTGAACAGCGCGGCTGCAGCAAAAAGGACAGTGCGGCGATAGGATACCATCGCATGATGGTAGTCGCAGACCGCGAATAGGAACACCTGCGATGCAGGGCCCGCCCCCAGCAATTCCGCGCCATCAGGCGTTCTCCATGCTCAAGAATTTTGCGTTTCGCCCCGCCAGACCTCGCGATACAGCGCGATAATCTCCCCGGCATCGGGCACGCGCGGATTATTATTTGGGCTGCCCGATCCCAATGCCTGCTCCGCCATCAACGCCAGCTTGCTTTCCCACGCAGCCGGATCAATGCCGAATTCACCGGGTGTCGGAACTTTCAATTCGCGGTTCAACTGCACCAGACCATCGACCAGTTTGGCACAAGCAATCGCATCGTCATCACGCGCGGCGGCGAAGCCACCACGCCGCGCCGCTTCCGCATAGCGCTCCGCTGCAGCGGCAACCGAAAACCGCGTGATCGCAGGCAGCAGCATCGCGTTGGAAAGCCCATGCGGAACATGGAAATGCGCCCCGATCGGGCGTGACATGCCATGCACCAGAGCAACGGAGCTATTGGAAAACGCCAAACCCGCCTGCGTCGCGCCCAGCATCATCCCTTCCCGCGCCGCAGCATTTTGCGGTTCGTGGTAGGCGGTACGCAGATGCTTGCCGATCAGATCCATCGCCGCCACCGCCAGCGCATCCGAAAACGGATTGGCCCGACGCGAGACAAAGGCTTCCAATGCGTGGGTGAAACTATCAACGCCGGTATCGGCGGTGGTACGCGCGGGTACGCTAAATGTCAGCTCATAATCGACGATCGCCGCCAGTGGCAGGGCGCCCAACCCTGCGATCAGCATTTTTTCGTCACGCTCATGATCAGTGATCACGGTAAAGCGCGTACATTCGCTGCCCGTGCCCGCCGTGGTTGGTATGGCAATCACCGGCCAATCAGCACGATCGGCCTGCGCCGGCACCTTGTAATCGCGCATCCGCCCACCGCCCGTCGCCAGCACCGCCATCGCCTTCGCGGTATCGATCGGAGAGCCACCTCCAAAGCCGATCAGGCAATCGTAATTTTTCCCACGTAATAGCCCGACCCCG
>SHWN01000035.1 GCA_009693795.1 Acetobacteraceae bacterium | reverse complement strand
CCAACGGGTTTTGTAGGTGCGTTGGATGACGCGTTTGAGTGGGCGGGCGCCATAGGCGGAATCATAGCCCTCCTCGGCCAGCCACTGCGTCGCCGCCGCGTCCAGATCGAGCACGATCTTGCGATCGTCCAACAGCTTACGCAGGCGCGATAGCTGGATATCGACGATATAGGCCATATCGACGCGTTGTAGGCGACGGAACAGGATGATTTCGTCCAGGCGGTTGAGAAATTCCGGACGAAAGTGCTGCCGCACAATATTCATCACCTGGCCTTGCACCATGGCCGCGGCCTCACCTTCTGGCTGGGCGGCGAGGACGTCGCTGCCCATGTTAGAAGTTAAGACGATGATGGTGTTCTTGAAATCCACCGTGCGACCCCGGCCATCGGTGAGGCGGCCATCGTCGAGCACTTGCAGCAGGACATTGAAGACGTCTTCGTGGGCTTTTTCTACTTCGTCGAACAGGATAACCTGATAAGGGCGGCGGCGAACGGCTTCAGTAAGAACGCCACCTTCATCGTAACCGACATAGCCGGGCGGCGCCCCGATCAGGCGTGACACAGAGTGCTTTTCCATGAACTCGCTCATGTCGATGCGAACCATGGCGCGTTCGTCGTCGAACAGAAATTCGGCGAGGACTTTTGTTAACTCCGTCTTGCCGACGCCGGTGGGGCCGAGAAAAAGAAAGGAACCGATCGGGCGGTTGGGGTCTTGCAGACCGGTGCGGGCGCGGCGGACGGCGTTGGCTACCGCTTTCAGCGCGTCTTCCTGGCCGATCACGCGTTTGCGCAACTGGTCTTCCATTCGCAGCAGTTTCGTGCGCTCACCCTCCAGCATCTTGTCCACCGGCACGCCGGTCCAGCGCGAAACGATGGCAGCGATGCTTTGTTCCGTCACGGCCTCGCTGACGAGTTTGCCATCCGATTCCTCGGCGATTTTTTTCTCCAGTGCCGGGATAACGCCGTAGAGCAGTTCTGAGGCCTGCGCGAGATCGCCCTTGCGCTGCGCAACCTCCACATCGTTGCGGGCTCGATCGAGCAATTCCTTATATTTTTGGGTTTCCGCAACTTTTTCTTTCTCCACGTTCCAGGCCAAGGTCAGCACGGTGGATTTCTTCTCAATGGTGGACAATTCGGTTTCGAGTTTGACCAGACGGTCCTTGGACGCCGGATCGGATTCCTTCTTCAGCGCCTCGCGCTCGATTTTTAGGCGCATCAGATCGCGGTCGATTTCGTCCAGCTCCTCGGGCTTGGAATCCACTTCCATGCGCAGCCGAGACGCGGCCTCGTCCATCAGATCGATCGCCTTGTCAGGCAGGAACCGATCGGTGATGTAACGGTTCGAGAGGGTCGCGGCAGCGACCAGGGCGCTGTCAGTGATACGAACACCGTGATGCAGTTCGTATTTTTCCTTGATACCGCGCAGGATGGAAATCGTGTCCTCGATACTGGGTTCGCCAACGAACACCGATTGAAAACGGCGCGCCAGGGCGGCGTCTTTTTCAACATGTTTGCGGTATTCATCCAGCGTGGTGGCACCGACGCAATGCAAAGTGCCGCGCGCCAGTTCCGGTTTGATCAGGTTGGATGCATCCATCGCGCCATCGGCTTTCCCCGCGCCGACGAGCGTGTGCATTTCATCGATAAAAAGGATGATTTCTCCGGCGGCAGTTTCAATTTCCTTTAGTACGCCTTTCAGACGCTCCTCGAATTCACCGCGATATTTCGCGCCAGCCACCATGGCGCCGAGATCGAGCGCCAATAGCTTCTTACTTTTCAACGCCTCGGGAACGTCGCCATTGACGATTCGCAAGGCGAGGCCTTCGACGATCGCGGTTTTACCGACGCCGGGTTCGCCAATCAGGACGGGGTTGTTCTTCGTGCGGCGGGCCAAAACCTGGATGGTGCGGCGGATTTCCTCATCGCGGCCGATCACCGGGTCCAGCTTGCCGTCGCGGGCGAGCTGCGTCACGTCACGGGCATATTTCTTCAGGGCGTCGAAGCTGGCTTCGGCGTTCTCGCTAGTCACTTTGCGGCCCTTGCGGACATCGTTCACCACTTTTTCCAATGCCTGGGCAGGGGCGCCAGCGCTTTGCAAAATGCGCCCGGCCGGGGTGTCGGAAGCCGCGAGGCCAACCAGAAGGCGATCCTGGGCAACATATTCATCGCCGGCGCTCTGCGCAGTTTGCGCGGCCCCATCCAGCACGCGCACCAGTTCCGGCGTGATCTGCGGCTGACCAGCGCCAGAGCCTTGTACCTTCGGGATACGCGCTACCTCGGCATCGACGGCGCGTTTGGCCGCCTCCGGGTCGCCCCCGGCGGCCTTGATCAAACCCGACGCGGCGCCTTCTTCGTCATCCAGCAGGGCCTTCAGCAAATGCTCTGGCGAGATGCGCTGGTGGAATTCTCGAATGGCGATGGTGCTGGCGGCCTGGATGAACCCCCGGGCGCGCTCAGTCAGTTTTTCGATATCCATATCCCGTCCCTCTGCTCAGGCGACTGGTCCATCTGAGCCCCTGCATGAGGCGACAAAGACGCGACCTTCGCAATTCCACATGGTAAAGTGGGGGGGTAAGCTTCAAGGGGTTTTCGACCATGCGCATCGCATATCTGTATCGCTTCCCAATCAAGGGCCTAACCGCCGAGGCGCTGAAATGGACGGAGCTGGAGCCAGGTAAGTGCATTCCGTGGGACCGTGCTTTTGCCTTGGCGCAGGGCGATGCTGGGTTCAATCCAGCCCAGCCGGAACATCGCCGGGCGCGGCTGTTCATGTGCGGCAAGGAAAGCGCTAAGATCTCCCTCCTGCGCTCCAGCTTCGACGACCATAACGGCGAGATCGCCATTCTCGCGCCGGATGGCTCAAGCGTGACGGCAAACGGGCAGTCTCCGGAAGGGCGGGCCGCGATCGGCGCCTTCCTGACCGCCTATCTGGGGGCCGAAGCACGCGGGATGCCAGCATTTCATCATGTCGCAGGGTATAGTTTCAGCGATCAGCGCAAACAGCTGATCAGCCTAATCAGCCTGAACAGCCTGGCCGATTACGAGGCGAAAGTGGGCGGGCGGCGGCATCGACGGCGGTTCCGCGCCAATATTTGGTTCGCCGGCGCCGCCCCCTGGGTGGAGTTCAACTGGATCGGACGGGAGATCCAGGTTGGCGGCGCAAGGCTGCGCGTAACGCAGCGGATCGGGCGCTGTGCCGCCACCGAGGTCAACCCGGAAACCGCCGCCCGGGATGCGGACCCGGTGGCAGAACTCCGCCACCTCTATGGCCACACCGATCTGGGCGTTTACGCGGAGGTGATCGAGGGCGGAAAATGCGCCGTGGGCGACGCTATCGAAATGATGCAGGAATAGCGGCAATGTTCACCCCCGACACATTGGCCGGCAAACGCATTCTTATCACTGGCGGCGGCACCGGGCTGGGCAAGAGTTTGGGCCGCTGCTTTCTGGAACTGGGCGCGCGGCTGATCATTTGCGGACGGCGGCTGGAAGTACTGGAAGCAACAGCGGAGGAATTTCGCCGCGAAACCGGTGGCTCCGTGCAGACCCTGCGTTGCGATATCCGCGATGCGGGGCAGGTAGAAGTATTATTCGACACGATTTGGCGCGCCGGCCGGCTGGATGCGCTGGTCAACAATGCGGCCGGAAATTTTATCTCCGCCACGCAAAATCTCTCCGCGCGGGCCTTCGATTCCGTGGTGAACGTGACCTTTCGCGGCACGGCATTTTGCACCATGGAAGCCGGGCGGCGCTGGATCTCCGATGGCCTTCCCGGAACCGTTTTGTCGATCCTGTCCACCTCGGTCTTTACGGGGCGGGCCTTCACCATGCCCTCCGCCGCATCGAAAGCCGCCGTGCTGGCGATGACGCGCAGCCTGGCGGTGGAATGGGGGCCGAAAGGCATCCGGCTGCTCGGTGTCGCACCCGGCATGTTTCCCACCGAAGGGGCCTGGGAAAGGCTGCGCCCGGAAGGCACCCAGGCCACCGGCGAAGAACAAAAAATCCCGCTGCGCCGCGTCGGCCAGCATGGCGAGATTGCCAATCTCTGCGCCTTTCTGCTGTCGGATATGGCCACCTATATGAACGGCGATATCATCACCATCGATGGCGGCCGCTGGCTGCAGGAGGGCGGCGCCGCCAACAAGGCACTGTTCGACTGGTCCGACGAAGACTGGGCGGCGTTCCGGGATAGGCTGAAACGGCGGGGTGTGTGAAGGAAGACCAAGGGCGCTGCCCCTGGCCCTCCTTCACACACCCCGCCCTTACCCGGTGATCAGAGTGCCAAACCCTTCTTCGGCGAACAGTTCGAGCAGGCAGGCATGGCGGACGCGGCCGTCGAGGATGACAGCGCCTTTGACACCGCGTTGGACAGCATCGACGCAGTTTTCGACTTTTGGGATCATGCCGCCGGTGATCATGCCTTCGGCGATGCCTTTTTGCACGGCGGCGATGGAAAGTTCGGGGATGAGGTTTTTGTTGGCATCCAGCACGCCAGCAACATCCGTCAGCATCAGAAGGCGCGCGGCGCCGAGGGCACCGGCGACTGCACCAGCGACGGTGTCGGCGTTGATGTTGTAGGTCTGGCCATCGGCGCCGACACCGACTGGAGCGATGACCGGGATCAGCCCGGCGCCGGTCAGCGCGTGGATGACCCGGACATCGACATGTTCAGGTTCACCCACGAAACCGAGATCGAGGATTTGTTCGATATGGCTATCGGGGTCTTTTTTCGTGCGAATGAGTTTTTTGGCGCGGATCATGCCGCCATCCTTGCCGCAGATGCCGACGGCGAGCGCGCCGGCCTGGGTGATCAGGTTAGCGACTTGTTTGTTGACGGTGCCGGCAAGGACCATTTCCACCACCTCGACCATCGCGGCGTCCGTCACGCGGAGACCATCGATGAAGTTGGACTGGATGGCGAGGCGTTTCAGCATGGCATTGATTTGTGGCCCGCCACCATGCACGACCACGGGATTCACGCCGACTTGCTTCAGCAATGCGATGTCGCGGCCGAATTCGGCCGCCAGCGATTCCTCCCCCATGGCGTGGCCGCCATATTTCACCACGATGGTAGCGCCGGCATAACGGCGCAGATAGGGCAGCGCCTGGGCTAGAATTTTCGCCCGCTCGCTGGCGGCGTCGATAGCGGTGGGGTCGGTCATGGTGCGTTCTCCGGCTGCGTTGCGCGTGTAGCGGCGGGGGACAAGCGGGGTCAAGAGATTGGCCGCGCGTGGCGGGCGCCCTATCATTTGCGCAACTGAGGGAGACCGACCATGAGCACGGACCAAATTTTACTGCGCGAGGACCGCGCGGGTGGGCTGCGCATCCTCACCATCAACCGCCCGGAGCGGCGCAATGCCATGAACCCGGAATTGCGGACGCGGCTGGTAGACGAATTCGTCGAGGCCAATGCGGACCCGGCCGTACGGCTGGTGATCCTGACCGGCACTGGTGACGCGGCTTTTTGCGCCGGGGCCGATTTGAAAGCGCGCAAGGATGAGGATGACGCCGGAAAACCGTTCCAGGGCGTAATGGCGCACGCGCAGCGAAATTTGTTCGAGGTGGTGCTGGAGACGTTCAAGCCCACCATCGCGGCGATCAATGGCCCTGCCGTGGCCGGCGGGTTTGAGCTGTCCCTGGCGTGCGATATCCGCATCGCCGCGGAGCATGCAGTGTTTGGCCTGCCGGAAGCTAAGCGCGGCATGGGGGCGCATTTCGGGTCCGTGATGCTGCCACGGCTGGTGCCGATGGGGATTGCGCTAGAGATGCTCTTTACCGGCGATTACATCGATGCCGAGCAGGCGCATCGCTTCGGGTTGGTGAACCGCGTGGTGCCGAAGGGCCAGGCTTTGGCCGGAGCATTGGAAATGGCGGCGAAGATTCTCGACAACGCACCAGTGACGTTACGCCGACAGAAGGAAACCGCGATCAAATCCTGGGGCATGCCGACGGCGGCTGCCTTGCGGCTGAACGAAGGTATCAGCCCGTATGAGAGCGAGGATCGGGTGGAAGGGATTCGGGCATTTGTGGAAAAACGCAAACCAATCTGGAGGAATCGCTGATGGCACACGTTAAACCGCTGCCGGATGATGAGCTTCCTATTGTCGATGCGCATCATCATTTGTGGGATCTTTCGGGCGCGCTGAAATATCCTTGGTTATTCAGTACTGAGCACGGCTATCTGGGCGATTACACGCGTCTCGCGCGGAGTTATATGCCAGATGAATTCCGCCGCGATTCGGCGCTGCATAACGTAGTGGCGACCGTGCATATCGAGGCCGAGTGCGAACGCAATTTCGTCGCACAGGTGGGTGAGACGGCGTGGCTGACGGAGATCGCGGCGCAATATGGGATGCCGAATGCGATTGTCGGGCATGCCTGGATCGACACGCCGGACGCGGAAGAAGTACTGGCGAATCACAAGAAATTTCCACTTATGCGCGGCATTCGCACGAAGCCGGTGACGGCGTCCGATCCGGACCAGAGTGTCGCTGGACAACCACGCAGCATCCAAGACCCGAAATGGCGCGCGGGGCTGGCATTGCTGACAAAATACGATCTTTCCTGGGATCTGCGCGTGCCCTGGTGGCATCTGGAGGAGGTTTCAGGTGTTGTCGCCGAACATCCCGATTTGCGCATTGTGCTGAACCATACCGGCTATCCGCTGTACCGCACGCCGGAAGCGATTGCCCGCTGGCGGCAGGGGATGGAAAAGCTCGCCGCACATCCGAATGTGCATTGCAAGATTTCCGGCCTGACGGTGCGCGGGGCGGCCTGGACGTTCGAAGCCAACGCACCGATCATCCGAGATACCATCCGCATCTTCGGGGTAGAGCGCTGCAT
Organism: Acetobacteraceae bacterium; assembly: GCA_009693795.1. GTDB lineage: Bacteria > Pseudomonadota > Alphaproteobacteria > Acetobacterales > Acetobacteraceae > SHWF01. The sequence continues at coordinate 13,067 of SHWN01000035.1, read as the reverse complement.
GTTCGCCTCCAACTTTCCAGTCGACGGGGTGAAAGCAAGTTGGGATCATATTTTCTGCTGCTTCAAACGCGCCGTCGCGGATCGGCCGCTGGCCGAGCGCAGGCGGCTATTCGCCGATAACGCGGTGGCTTTCTACCGCATCCAACTACCATAAACAGGGGAAAATATTGTGGATTTGAATTTGCGCGGGCGTACGGCGCTGATTACCGGTGCCTCGAAGGGGATCGGTCTGGCCTCGGCCGAAGTTCTGGCGGAGGAAGGGTGCAATGTGATCCTCGTCTCTCGCACCAAGGCGGATCTTGATGCGGGGCGCAGTAAAATTTTGTCGCGTTTCAATGTGGGGGTGACGGTGCATGCGTTGGATCTCTCCAACTCTGCCTCAATCGACAAACTGGCGGCGCAGCATGGCGATATTGATATTCTGGTGAACAATGCCGGGGCCATTCCGCCCGGTAATTTGCAGGAAATCGGCGAGGCGCGCTGGCGTGAGGCCTGGGATTTGAAAGTGTTCGGCTACATCAATATGTGCCGCGCCTTCTATGCCACATTCGCCGCGCGGCGGCAGGGCGTGATCATCAATGTTGTCGGCACGGGCGGGGAAAAGGTCGATAGCGCCTATATCGCCGGGGCGGCGGGCAATGCCAGCCTGATGGCGTTTACCCGCGCGCTGGGCGGTTCGGCGAGTAATGACAATCTGCGCGTTGTCGGCATTAACCCCGGCCCCGTTGCCACCGATAGGCTGGTGACGATGATGAAAAAAATGGCGCAGGACAGGCTGGGAGATTCCGGCCGTTGGGAAGAACTGACCAAGCCGATGCCCTATGGCCGCGCCGCCACGGCTGAGGAAATCGCCAATATGGTGGCGTTCCTGGCGTCGGACCGCTCTGCCTATACCAGTGGCACCGTTATCACCATCGATGGCGGGGCGGTGAATAGGACCTCGGTGTTCTAGGGCATTCGTCACCTAAGTCGGCGCCGGTCCGTTCCCCACCGGGCCACCCGATCCGAGCACATTACTGTGGGTGGCCGAGTGGGGGAGCGGGAAAGTAGCTACTCAGCGTCAGCGGCAATTGCTCAAGCGAAGGCAAGGCCAGAGGTTCGAAGGCAAGGCCAAAGGTTCGAAGGCAAGGCCAGAGGTTCGGAGGCAAAGCCCCCGACCTTCACGTCGCATAGGTCGCCCACGCCGAGGTGTGATAGAATATCTGCTGCCACAGGGAGGCGGAAGAATGTCTGGAACAGCAGCAGGTGCCTCCGGGGACAACCCGGTGCGCCCGCCAGGTATTACTCGCGATCTGGTCGCGGGGTTGCTCCTGGTCACGGTCGCGGCGGGTGCATTTTTTGGCACCACCGATTTGAGCAACGGTGAGGGAGCGGGGATCGGGCCCGGCCTGATGCCACGCGGCATCGCGTTGTTGCTGGGCGGTGTTGGCGCGCTGATCGTGGTGTTGAGTTTTTTCGGCGCTCGTGCGCCGATCGGCGGCATTGCCCTGCGTGGGCCGTTATTTGTGCTCGGTTCTGTCGTGCTGTTCGCGGTCAGCATTCGTACCCTGGGCCTCGCCTTTGCCGGACCGCTGGCAGTTATTGTTTCCGCATTGGCGGATCGCGATTCCCGCCCGCTGGAAATTATCATCTTCGCCGCAGCGCTGACCTTGCTGTGCGTCGGATTGTTCAAATTTGCGCTGCGCCTGCCCATTCCGCTCGCGCCGATGCTACTAGGTTATTAGGGACAGGTTATGGAGATTTTTGATAACATCATGCTGGGCTTCAGCGTCGCGCTGGGGCTGAAGAATCTTGGCCTATGCTTTCTCGGCTGCATGATCGGTACTTTGATTGGTGTACTGCCTGGTGTCGGGCCGGTTGCCACCATTTCCATGCTGCTGCCGATTACGTTTGGCATCGATCCGGTAGGCGCGTTGATCATGCTGGCGGGGATTTATTACGGCGCGCAATATGGTGGCTCCACCACAGCAATTCTGGTGAACATCCCCGGCGAGGCAACATCAGTTGTCACCACACTGGATGGTCATCAGATGGCGCGTCAGGGGCGTGCCGGCGTTGCCCTTGGCATTGCTGCCATCGGATCTTTTGTTGCCGGGTGCATCGCCACCATCATTATCGCCCTGCTGGCCGTTCCGATGGCGCGCATGGCGCTGCTGTTCAAACCGGCCGATTACTTTGCTTTGATGATTCTGGGCCTGATGCTGGCCGTGGTGCTGGCGCGGGGTTCCATCCCGAAAGCCATCGCCATGATCCTGGCCGGCGTGTTGCTGTCCACCGTCGGGCGTGATTTAGAAACCGGGGAAGAGCGGCTGATCTTTGGTTGGTCCGAATTGGATGACGGGATTGATTTCGCCGTGATCGCCATGGGCGTGTTCGGTTTCGCGGAAATTCTTCGCAACCTTTACATGCCGGAAAGTCGCAATGTGGTGCAGGCTACGATCGGACGATTGCTGCCCAGTCGGCTGGATTTTCGCCAGTCCTTCTGGCCGATCATACGCGGCACTGGCCTCGGCTCCTTCCTCGGTCTTTTACCAGGCAATGGCGCAGTGCTGGCGCCGTTTGCGTCTTATTCGATTGAGAAAAAACTCGCCACCGACCCCTCCCGCTTTGGGTGCGGCGCGATCGAGGGTGTGGCCGGCCCCGAATCCGCCAATAATGCCGGTGCGCAAACCGCCTTTATCCCGCTGCTCACCTTAGGTATTCCCCCCAATGCGGTGATGGCGTTGATGGTCGGGGCCATGACCATCCATAATCTGGTTCCGGGACCGGAAATCATGACCAAACAGCCAAAATTATTCTGGGGCATGATCGCATCCATGTGGATCGGCAATCTGATGCTGATCGTGATTAACCTGCCGATGATCGGGATATGGGTGCGGCTGTTGAAAGTGCCGTACCGGCTGCTGTTCCCGGCCATCGTGCTGTTCTGCTGCATCGGTATTTATTCAGTGAACAACAATCCGGTAGACGTCTATCTCACCGCTGCCTTCGGTCTGCTCGGCTATGTGCTGATCCGATTGGATTTTGAACCCGCGCCGCTCTTGCTGGGCTTCGTCCTTGGGCGCTTGCTGGAAGAAAAACTGCGCCAAGCGATGGCGATTTCCCGAGGCAGCGCCTGGACATTCGTCGAACACCGAATTGCCGCGGTGATGCTGGCGATCAGCGTCGTCGCGCTGATCATTGCCGTGTTGCCCAGCATGCGTCAGAAACGTAATATCGTCTTTGCTGAATAATTTTTCATGGAGGCACCATGCTTCGCTTGCCCCGCCTTGTCGCCGCCTTGGCGCTGACCATCCTGGCCGCCCTGCCGGTGAGCGCGCAAAATTTTCCTGAACGCCCTATCACCCTGATTGTGCCCTTCGCCGCCGGCGGGGCTTCCGATGTCTCGTCCCGTATCATGGGCGAGGCGATGGGAAAAATCCTCGGACAGGCCTTCATAATTGAAAACGTTGCCGGCGCGGGCGGTGCCACCGGTTCGCTGCGCGGCAAAAACGCCACACCGGATGGCTACACGATCGGCTTCGGTCATATGGGCACACATGCCGCCTCGGTCGCCACCAATCCGAAGCTCCCCTTCGATCCGCGAAAGGATTTCGATTATCTCGGCATCCATCTGACTACGCCGAATTTGATCATCGTCCGTAAGGATTTCCCGGCGAAAACCTTGCAAGAATACATCGCCTATGCGAAGGCAAATGGCAAAGGCCTGAAGATGGGCCATAACGGTGCCGGATCACTCTCGCATCTGACGTGCGTGCTGTTCTTTCAGCTGATCAATGTCGAGCCCACTTATGTCGTTTATCGCGGCTTCGGCCAGACCATTAACGATATTCTGTCGGGTGCCATCGACGGCACCTGCGATCTGGTTGCCTCCGTCAGCTCGCATGTGCTGGGTGGCTCCGCGCGGGGCTTCGGCCTTGCCGCCGATACGCGCTTTCCGCTGCTGCCCGATGTCCCCACAGCCACCGAGGGTGGATTGCCGGAATTCAAGGCCAATAGCTGGCTCGGCCTTTACGCCCCGAAAGGCATACCGCCAGCCAACCTCGCCAAACTGCGCGATGCGGCCGTGAAAGTGCTCGACGATCCCGCTGTACAAAAACACTTTCACGATCTCGGTGGCATTATCCCAGCGCCAAAAGATCGCGGCGGCGACCGCATGCTCGCCATCATCAATAGCGATGTGACCCGCTGGCTGGAAGTGGTGCGCAAGGCGGGTGGGGTTGTGGCGCAATAAGGTCAGGTTGGCGACATCGAAGAAGATTCCGGGGCCGAGAGTCCCGACCTTGCTGCCCATTGGTCACACAAACCGATCCAAAATCGGGCGCAGATAGGTGGCGAAGAGTTTGGGGTTTTCGGCGAAGGGGAAGTGGCCGATGTCGGGCATGATCTGGAAATTGACCCCGGGGATTTTCGCCGCCGTAGCCGCAGAATGTTCAGAGGTGCAGGAATAATCATAGGCGCCCGTCAGCATGAATAACGGACAGCGATTGGTATCAATGCGGCCCACGCGTTCGCGCGCGTCCCAATCGGCGGAATAGAATTCGATATCGCCCACAAATGTATTTTGTCCGCCTTGCGCGTAGCCCCAAAAAATATCGTCGACGCATTCGGCCGGGCTTTGCGGCGCGCACAGACCACGGATCCACTCTGGAATGAAATAGGCCTGGTTGATCTGCGGATGCGCGGCCCAGGCGATCTTCCGGCCGTCGATTTTTTCACTCGCTTCACAGGCAATGATGGCGGTAAAATCTTCCGGGTAGCGATAGGCAAGTTCGAGGCAGATCTCGCCGGACATGGAGGCACCGAGGACGATGGGTTTTTGTAATTTTTTCTCGCGGATAAAACCCATGATGAGAGCGACGTAAAGATCGGTGTTAAGCCGCCAGGAGCCTGGGATGGCGCCGGCAGGCGGTGGGCTTTTACCGTGCCAAGGTAGATCGAACGCGATCAGCCGGTGATCGCGCGTGATGTTTTCGTCCGCCATCAACCGATGAAACTGTCTGCCGTCCGCACCGGCGGTGTGCAGGCAGAGGATATCGCGGCCGATCCCGGCGGTTTCGTGATAAATTTTATAATCGGCCTCGCCCACGCGCACGGGCATGTAGGCGCCGTGCGGGTCGGGGGCGGGGTCGGCGCCGAGGGGGGGATGCGACGAAATCGGCGCAGGCATGCTGCCGCCATGGGTTAGAAATTTACCAATTTCCAGCACCCGGCGCGCCAGATGGACAGATTGAGCGAATGCCAGTTCATCGCCGCCGACCGAAAATTCCGGGACACGCATGCGCAGCGCGAAGAGGGCGTGGTGATGGCGCGGCGGGATCGGTTGGAGGAATTTTTCCCACACCGCACCTGGCGCTGCCAATGTAAATGCCGGTGTACCGTCCCCGATGGTACAGCGGCCAGAGACGAAAGAAAAATTAATTTCGTTCACATCGCTGCGGATGGCAAAGCAGACATCCCAGGGCCCAGCCCAGGCAGCGAGGACGGCATCCTCGGCACAGGCGGCGCGCCAAACGTGGCGGAAGGCTGGGTCGGTCAGACGGAACTGCATGGTGGCCCGCTTATTTTAGATCAATCACATCGCGCACGGCGGGGTGGTAGTTTTCGGCGTTGCCGGCTTGTACCGATTCCTCAAAACGCTTCATCGTCAGCCGCGCCCCCTCCACCGCGAGGCCCGCTTCATCGGCCATCAGCAGGGCGTAAGACAGATCCTTCATGGCGTAGAGGGTGGAGAAAGCGCGTTCCGGGTAAAGCTCCGGCACCATCGCCTTCATGCCGTGATTGCGCAGCACGAAACTATCGCCCGAGCCCTTGGCGATGCCGGCCAGAAGTTTTTCTGGCTCCACCCCGTTGCGCCGACCGAGCGCGATCGCTTCGGCCACTGCGCAGGTGTTTTCAAACACCAGCATGTTGTTGAGAATTTTCACCACCTGCCCGGTGCCGACGGGGCCGCAATGGGTGACATCCGAGCCCATATGACCGAGCAAGGGTGCCAGACGGGCAAATAATTCTTCCGTGGCGCCGACGGTGATGGAGAGATCGCCGCGCAAGGCGGCCTCTCGGGTGCGCGCCACCGGGGCGTCGGCGAAATAAATGCCTTGCGCGGCTAGGCGTTCGCCGATCTCGCGCGCCAGGGCCACAGGCGCGGTGGACATGTCCACCACGCATTGCCCGGCGGAGAGGTGCGGCGCCAGGCCGTCGATCACCGCTTGAACCGCCTTGCCATCGGGGAGCGACAACAAGATGACATCGGCGCGGCGCGCAATGTCTTGCAGGGACGCACCCTGCACGCCGCACTCGGCCAGACGCTGGATGGGCTCGTTGCGCATGTCATGCGCCAGCACGGGCAGGCGGGATTTTCGTTTGAGGTTGGCGCACATGGGTTCCCCCATCACACCGAGGCCAATGAAACCCACTGTTGCTATCGCGCGCATATGCTGTCCTGTTTTGGCGTGATCGTGGATGCTGTTAAATCCTACGGGCTCGCTTCACGCAACCGCTGTTCCACCATGGGGCGCCAGGCGGCGTCCGGTGGACCTGCGGCAAGCGCGCGGCGGAACAGGACGGCCGCCTCCGCGGTGAGCTTGCCCTCGGCCTGGAAGATCGCGACGCCGGCGAGGACGGCGATGGCGGGATCGAAGCTAGCCTCCAGCACGATGCGCCACGCAGCAGCAGCAGCAGCCATGTTACCCTGCCGAGCCTCGGCATTGCCGAGCAGGACAAAACCCCGGCGGGCCTGTTCGTTGCCGGCATCGTGGCCGGCGAGGGTACGACGCAAATCGGCGAGCAGCGCGTCTTCTGCTGCTGCTTCCAGCGCGGCCGCAGCCTTGCGCTCGGCCAAAGGTTGGGCGGGCATGCCGGGGATGCCGGCGAGCAGATACAGCAGCATAGCGATCAGCGGCAGCAGCGGGAACAAGGTGACCAGGGGGAAACCCAGCGCGGGTTTGGCCGTGGCCTCGTGGTTCTGATCGACGGCGAGCAGGCGGCGTTGGATTTCCAGCAAGGCGGCATCGTACTCAGCGCTGCCAAGGCGGCCGGCATCGCGGTCGCGCGCCAGTTCGACGAGCTGCGCGCGATGCAGGGTAAGGGCGGCGGCGCGCCTGTCGCGCAAGCTGGCACCCCGGCTTAGGGACAGCGCGAATGGTAGTAAGGTAAGCGCGGCGAAGGCGAGGAGCACGAACCAGATCATGATCCACTCAGTTTGCGGACCGCCTCCCGTTCGACGTCCGTCAGTGGTACTGGGGGGGGCATTTGACGGCGGCGTGCCAGCACCACCGCCGCGCCGCCCGCCAATAAGGCGAGAAATGGCGAGGCCCAGAGCAGGACGGTTTGCGCCGAGAAGGCCGGGCTGAGACGCACGAAATCGCCGTAGCGCGCGGTCATCCAGGTGATCACCTGCGCGTCATCTTCGCCGGCCTTCACCCGCTCTCGGATGACACGGCGCAAATCGCGGGCAAAATCGGCTTCCGATTCCTCGACGCTGTTATTCTGGCAAACCAGGCAGCGCAGTCGCTGGCCGAGCGCGCGGGCGCGGTATTCCTGCGCCGGATCGGGCAGGAGTTCCGCCGGGTTACTTACTGCGAAGGCAGAGGCGGTTAATGTCAGCCAGAGGACAAGAAGACGGATCACGCGTATTTCGCCAGTAATGGGTCGAGCGCGCGGGCGATCACGTTGTCACTGAGCGCGCCCACCCAGCGCCACCGCACGATGCCGGTTTTGTCGATCAGATAGGTTTCAGGCACACCATAAACGCCAAACTCCAGGGCGGCGTTGCCCTCGGCGTCGCGCGCGATACGAGAGAACGGATTACCATGCTGGGCGAGGAAGCGGGCGGTGCTTTCCTCGCGGTCCTTATAGGCAACACCCCAGATTTGCAGGCCGCGTTTTTGCAAGGCCAGCAATTGCGGTGCCTCGGCGATGCAAGGCAGACACCAGGAGGCGAAGAAATTGATCAGCACCGGCGTGCCGGCGGTAACGAGGGCGGCGCCATCGAAGCCAGGATGGCCAGCTTGTGGGGCCAGCGAAAATTTTGGCGCCGGCTTGTCGATCAGCACCGAAGGCACGCCGCGTGGATCAAAGCTGCCATCGGCCATGCGATGCAGCAGCAACGCGCCGGCCCCGCCGCCGACTGCGAGCAGACCGAGCGGGCCGAGAAACATCAGGCGGCGGCTGATCGGGTTCATGCAGCGGGAACACTTTGTGCCGGGCGGCGCGCCGGCGCACCCACACGCAGGCGGCGATCGGCAACGGACAAGAATCCGCCGAGGGACATAATCAGGGCGCCGATCCAGATCCAGGGGGCGAGAAAATTATAATGCAGGCGGAGGATGGCCTTGCCGTCGCGTTCCTCCCCGAGGACGGAATAGAGATCGGCGAAGCCGGTGGTGTGGATGGAGGTTTCCGTCGTCTCCATGCGCTGCGTGGTGAAGCTACGCCGCGCGGGGGTGAGGCGAACGACGAGCGCGCCGTCGCGCCAGACCGAGATGTCGGCGATGCGTTCACGAAAATTACTGCCGGCGCCGTCGCGCAGGCCGTCGAGGCGCCAATCATAGGCAGCCAGCGTAACGGCCTCTCCCGGTGAGATTGCCACGATTTTCTCCCGCGCCAGGGACATGCCGACGATCCCAGCGACGGTGATGCCCATGCCGGCATGCGCGATGGTGGCCGCCCAGACCGCCAAGGGCAGGCCTTTCAACCGCGCACAGGAGGTGGCGAGCGGGATACGGAACAGACGGATACGCTCAATGATTTCGCCGAACGAGCCGAAGATCAGCCAGGCGGCCCCAGCGAAACCCAGTGCAGGGAGCAGCGCGCGCAGACCCAACGCCACCGACAGGCCGACCGCGGCGGCGATCAGCGCCGCCCACCAGAGGCGGAGCAGAGCGGGGCCGAGAGCGGCGCGTTTCCAGGGCAGGATTTGGCCGACCACCATGGCCAGCAGCACCGGCGCGGCCAGTGGGAGCACAGTGGCGTTGAAGAACGGCGCGCCAACGGAAAGCTTGGCGCCAAAGACCAGTTCGGCAAAGAGCGGATAAAGTGTGCCGGTAAACACCACAACGGCGATGGAACAGATAAAAATATTGTTCAGCACCAGCGCACCCTCGCGCGAGACCGGGGCGAACAGGCCGGTCGAACCCAAAGCCGGTGCCCGCCAGGCAAACAAAATAAGTGAGCCGCCAATAACGGCGAGGAGAAGAACGAGAATAAAAATGCCGCGCGTGGGGTCGGACGCGAAGGAATGCACGGAATTCAAAATGCCGGAGCGAACCAGGAAGGTACCGCTGAGACTTAACGAGAAGGTGGCAATCGCCAGGAGAACGGTCCAGGTTTTCAGCGCCTCTCGCTTTTCCACCACGATGGCGGAATGCAGCAACGCGGTGCCGGTGAGCCAGGGCAGCAGAGATGCGTTCTCCACCGGATCCCAGAACCAGTAACCACCCCAGCCAAGTTCGTAATAGGCCCACCAGGAACCCAGCGCGATGCCGCCGGTTAATAAGGACCAGGAGGCGAGCGCCCAGGGGCGGACCCAGCGGCCCCAGGCGGCGTCGACGCAGCCTTCGATGAGGGCGGCGACGGCGAAGGCGAAGGGCACGGCGAAGCCGACATAACCAGCGTACAGCAAGGGCGGATGAAAGGCGAGGCCGGGATCTTGCAGCAACGGATTCATATCGCGCCCATCGAGGGGCGTTGGCCAGACGCGCAATAGCGGATTGGAGGTTAATAACGTGAAAAGCAAGAACCCCGCGGCGTTGAGGCCGAGAATTCCGATGACACGGGCACGCAGGATGCTCGGCAGGCTGCGTCCAAATCCGGCGACGGCGGCACCGCACAAAGCCAGCATCAAACACCACAGGACAATCGAGCCTTCATGATTGCCCCAGACGCCCGTGATTTTATAGAGTAGCGGTTTCAACGAGTGGCTGTTCTCCACCACATTCTGGACGGAGAAATCATCAGTCACCGCGCTCCAAATCAAGGCGGCGAAGGCGCTGCCGACGGCGATGGTGTGGCCGTAGGCGAGCGCCGCGCCGCTGGCCATCCAGCGTGCATCGGCGCGCGCCGCCCCAAGTAAGGCACAGAGCGATTGCGCAAGGGCCAGCGCGACGGCGAGGGCAAGGGCAAAATGGCCTAATTCGGGGATCATGATCTGGGCATTATCCGCCGGGCTTCGTGGGGAGGGTGTTCCAGGTGGCAGCCGGCGGGGGCGGGCCGGCACTGGGATTCCAATGGCCAGATTTCTTTAGCGCATCGGCGACCTCGCGCGGCATGTAGCTTTCGTCATGTTTGGCGAGCACCTCACTGGCGCGGAATTTTCCGTCCGGGCGCAGGCTGCCTAGGGCGACGGCACCTTGGCCCTCGCGAAACAGATCGGGCAGGATGCCATCATATTCGACCTCGATCGAAGCCGCACCGTCGCTAACGCGGAATTTTGCTTGTGGGTGCCCGTCGATGGTTTGCTTGTACAAGCTGCCAGATTCTACCAGCCCGCCGAGGCGGAAGGCGCGGCCGCCTTGCGGGGCTTTTTCCGCCAACTGAGACGGTGACAGAAAGAAAACCAGATTGTCGCTCAGGGCCATCAAAGTCAGCGCGCTGGCGGAACCGAGGCCGATGGCACAGGCCAGCACGAGATAAATTCTCCGGCGTTTGCCGGTCATGATCTGGTGCGCCGGTCGATGGCGGCAAGCTTTCTGCCCACCGCGCGCATGCGATGCAGGGCGGCGAGGCCGAAGCCAAGCGGGATCGCAATACCCAATGCGTAGCTGACGAGAATATAGGGCAGATGGGTCATCGTGCCGCCTCGGTGCGTACCAGCAGAAGGCCCTGCAGGCGCCGTTCCAGCACGGCGGCGCGGGTGCGCGCAACGACGATGGCGCCGAACAGACAGGCATAGCCGGCGCTGGCGGTCAGCAACGGCCACAGCATGGACAGATGCATCGCGGGCGCGCCGCTCAGTGTGATTGCGGCAGGTTGGTGCAAGGTGTTCCACCAATCGACGGAAAATTTGATCACCGGCAGATTGACCACGCCGATAAGGGCCAGAATGGCACCGGCGCGTTGGCCGCGCGTCGGATCATCAAACGCCCGTACCAATACGACATGGCCGAGATAAAGGAAAAACAGAATCAGCACAGAGGTCAGTCGCGCATCCCAGATCCACCAGGTGCCCCACATGGGCTTACCCCAGATAGAGCCGGTGCCGAGGCACAACGCGGTGAAGGCGGCCCCCACCGGGCCGATCTCAGCGGCGGCCAGATCGGCCAGCGGATGGCGCCAGATGATCGACGCGAGCGAGACAAACGCAAGGACAAGATAGCCGCCAAGCGCCATCTGCGCCGCCGGCACATGCACATAGAGAATACGCACCGCATCGCCCTGCTGATAATCTGCCGGCACACCAAACAGACCCCAGCCAAGGCCGAGCGCAGTGAGCAAGATCCCGGCCCCCGCCAACCATGGCAGCACGGCGCCGGACAGACGCAGAAAGCGGCCGGGATTGGCAAAGCGATGCAGGCCATGCCCCCCAAGGGGGGGCGGCGGGGGAGGCGGGGGGGCAAGGCTAGGTTGAACATCCACGCACGGAACCTAGTGCATGCGCGGCCCGGTTTGAAGGTGTGGTCCGTGAGGCCGGTCCAGAAACGAAGTGGGATGCGGCAGGATGTGGTCCAAACGGCCTATGCCGGCGACATAGCCGCAGTCTGGCAACGAGGAGAACGTCACGCTCGGCATCAGGCGCGCACAGGCCTCGACCTGAGCCAGGCGCGGATCGGCGGCCCCCTCATAGATCCGGTATGGCATCTAAACGGTTGGCAGAATGTCGCTGAAATCCTCACGGTCCGTGATCAGGGCGGCCAGGGCTTCCAGGTCATTGGTGACGATCCGCTGACGCAGGCCCGAAAGAAGATAGGCGCCGAAAGCGGGCTCCACCAGAGTAATGAACGCGCCGGGCTTCCTCGGTAGCACCGCCCATGGAATAACCCCTGAAACCGGCGGTCCGGACGCCCAGATCGTCCAGCACGACGGTGACATCAGAGGTACGCGAGCGGAGATCGTAGGCTGCGGGGTCATGCCGTTTTCCGCTTTTTCCTTAGCCCCGCGAGACTAGCATGATCAACCGGTGGCGGTCTCGAAATGCGTCGACATAGCCGTAGTTCCGCCAATCTTCATGGCTGCAAAAACTGCCGTGCAGCAGGACTAGCGGCGGGCCAGTTCCTTCGGCCTCGCAAGGGATGGGAGCGCCATTGTTATTCACCCGCGGGAAAGTGGTTGCCCCCTGGATTTATAACTTTGGATCAATTTTTGTGGACACGCCCTAATGGCTGCCCATCCCGCAGTTCGGTCGATACGTTATTCGCCCTTTGCGGGGTTCCACAACGGTGGTAGCGCCCGCATGATAGCAGCGGCAGTGCCAGGCTCTGCGATAGGGCGCGTTAGGAGGCAGCGTATGAATTACTGGCTGGTAAAATCCGAACCGGATGCGTTTTCCTGGGATCAGCAGGTGAAGAATGACATCGAACCCTGGACAGGCGTGCGCAATCACATGGCAAAAAACAATCTAAAAGCCATGCAAAAGGGCGATCTCGCGTTTTTCTACCATTCCAATGTGGGCAAGGAAATCGTCGGCGTGGTGCGCGTCGCTCGCGAAGCCTATCCTGATCCCTCCATCGAAACGGGGGAAAAAGGCGACTGGGTCTGCACCGATATGCAAGCCATCGGTCCCATGCCCAAACCCATCACCCTGGCCGCCATTAAAGCCGAACCCACCCTCGCGGATATCGCCCTGATCCGCATGTCCCGCCTGTCCGTCATGCCCATCAGCCCGGACCACTGGAAGATCCTGGCCCGCATGGGCGGCTGGGAAGGCAGCCCGGGGTCGGGGGGAGAGTGAGGGATAGGGCTCATCCAGGGCCTGGGGAAGGACCAGGGGGATTAGGTGCAGTGCATTATGTGGCGATGCGGCTGGCGGGACACTTGTCGTCCCAGCCTGCTGTTTTGCACGGGAGGCGGATGGATCCTTGGCAAGGGCCTTTTGGGTAAGATTGCAGGAGATGTGCCGGCAGGTTGCGAAG
>SHWN01000034.1 GCA_009693795.1 Acetobacteraceae bacterium | reverse complement strand
ATAAGAAATAGCATGATGCACGAGGCGGTCCAGAAATGGTTTTTCCGCCGGTGTTGCTCCTGGATTGTAGCGGCGGATGAAGCCCCAGAGGATGTCAGGTGCTTCGGCGTTCACGACCGAGGCAAGATTAAGCAGCATCCCGAACGATACCGGGCTGCCTCCATGATTGGGCAATTGTCCGCCATGGATGTGCCAGACCGGATTGGCGCGCGCCACAAAATTATCTTGCTCCGGCCATTTCAGCACATTGGCCAGGTACTCATCGACTGCGCGGGGAATAACATCGAAGTAAAGCCGCTTGGCACGTGACGGGGCGTTATACATGAACTGGCTCAGGCTTTCCGCTGGCGCATAGCGCAACCATTCATCCACCGACAGCCCATTGCCCTTGGACTTGCTGATTTTCTGCGCCTGCTCATCGAGGAAAAGTTCGTAGGTAAATCCCTCCGGCGGCTGGCTGCCGAGAATGCGGCAGATGCGGCCTGACAGGCGCACGGAATCGATCAGATCCTTGCCCGACATTTCATAATCGACGCCGAGCGCGAACCAGCGCATCGCCCAATCAGCTTTCCATTGTAGCTTGCAGGCACCGCCGCGCGCAGAGGTTTCGAATTTTTTGCCGCTGTCGGGGTCTTGCCACACCATTGTGCCCGCCACCGGGTCGCACGCGATCATCGGCACCTGCATGACGATACCGGTTTTCGGATGCACAGGCAGGATTGGCGAATAGGTGGCGCGACGATCGGGGCCGAGCGTGGGGAGAATGACCTCCATCACCCGCTCATATTCCTCCAGCACGCGGATCAGGGCGGCATCGAATTTCCCCGCCGCGTAATATTCCGTTGATGACGCGAATTCATATTCAAATCCAAAGGAATCTAGAAACCCGCGCAGCCGCGCATTATTGTGAGCGCCAAAACTGTCATGGGTGCCGAACGGATCAGGAATCCGCGTCAGCGGCTTGCCCAGATACGGGGTAAGAAGATCGCGATTGGGTACATTGTCCGGCACCTTACGCAGCCCATCCATATCGTCACTGAAGGCCAGCAGGCGCGAGGGCAGACCGGTCAGGTCGGTGAAGGCCTTGCGCACCCAGGACGTGCGCGCAACCTCGCCGAACGTGCCGATATGCGGCAGGCCAGATGGGCCATAGCCGGTTTCGAACAAGGCATGCGTCTTGCCGGAGCTCGCCAGACGGGCGGCAACCTTGGCGGCTTCCTCGAAGGGCCAAGCCTTCGGCACTATGGGGATCGGGGTGTCGGGCATGGGCGCGCAAGCTATGGACCGGGGCGATGCGGGTCAATGATCGGGATGGATCAACGGCGCTGGCACTTGCCCATATAGCGAAATGCGTCGTTGGTGGAGGGGGTTGGATTCGAACCAACGTAGGCGTACGCCAGCGGATTTACAGTCCGCCCCCTTTAGCCACTCGGGCACCCCTCCAACGTCTTTAGCGCGTGTGTTGCGCGCGGTTGGAGGGGCGGACTATTCCCAAAGGCAGGACCTTGTCAACGCGGCACAGGAAAGCGAGCGGCGATGGAAAGAGGGGCGATGGAAAGAGGTATGTATCGGGACGGCATTTCAACGCGATGGACATTCACGAACAAATTTGTCTTTCCCGTCCTGCATGTGGTGGCGACGGATGGGCTGGGTCACGGCGCCGGCGGTTCATGCTTGGGTTGTCTGGCAGGCGAAGCGGATCGAAACCGGTGGCACCCATCTCAGCATCTCGGACTATCGCTGGACCTTAGAGGTACCGATCGCGGCGATTATCGATGTGCGGCAAAATGTCTGGCTCGGCGCCGGGTTGGTCTGGCTGAAGCTTAAGCTGGAGCTGGAGCTGGAGCTGGAAACGCCAGCGGCGTTGCGGCCCTGGGGCCAATGGGTGGCGTTTTATCCACTGGAGGGCTCACCTGCGGCGGGAGAAAATATCGTCCGCGCCCGATTATCACGGAATTACTGGACCTATCGCGCCAAACCCGGCTCGCGCACGGCACGGCGCATATTCAGACCATGACCAGCGGTCTGGGCAGGCGGGGCGGGTTTGGTTATACCCCTCGATCATGAAACCTCCCCATTCGCATCGGCCCAGTGGCGGCTCTGGCCGGCCACCCTCCGACCGTGGCCCGGCCAATCGTGGCCCCGGCCAAGGCACCGGGGGACCGCAGCGGTCCTCTGGCGGCCAGGGCCAGTATCAGGGTTCGGGTCGTGGGCCTGGACAGGGTGGGCGCGCCCTCCCCCCGAACCGGCATGCCCAACCGGGCGCGGCCCCTGACCCCGCCAGGCACGGCCCGGCCCAGCACGGCCCGGCCCAGCATGGCCCGGCCCAGCGTGGCCCGACCCTCCCTGGCCCGACCCTCCCTGGCCGCGTCTATCATTCCGATGCCCCACATCAGGAACGTGGACCGGGCAGTAAGACATTGCATGCTCGGCCGCCGCAGACCCCGCTGCCGCCGGTACAACCGCCCCAGAGCCGGTCGCCGCAGATCGGGGCTCCGCGTGGCCAGGGCGGTGGGCCTCGCCGGGAAGACCGGTCCGCTCCGCCACCGACCCCGCGTGGCGCGGTCTGGCTCTATGGCTATCACGCGGTCGCCGCCGCGCTGGGCAATCCAGCACGTCGGCTGCGCCGCCTGATCCTAACGGAAGAGGCGGAAGCCACTCTGGCCACGCATCGCCCGCAACCCTGGTCGATCGCGGCTGAACGCATGGACCGCACCGGGATGGACCGCTTACTGGGGCGTGACGCGGTGCATCAGGGTGTGGCCCTGCTTGCCGATTCGCTGGCGCCGCCGCAGCTGGCGAGCGTGCTCGAACGGCCGGGGCCCATCCTGGTGCTGGATCAGGTGACGGACCCGCGCAATATCGGCGCCATTTTGCGCTCCGCCGCCGCGTTTGACGTGGCGGGCGTGATCACCCAGGACCGCAACGCGCCGGAGGAAACCGGTGCCATGGCCAAGGCCGCCGCCGGGGCGATGGAGCTGGTGCCGTTGATCCGCGCGGTGAATATTTCCCGCACCCTGATCGTGCTGAAGGCCGCCGGCCTTTGGGTGGTCGGGCTGGATGCGTCCGGCCAGCCCTTGACCGGCGCCGCGCTAGCGGGTCGGCGGATCGCCCTGGTGCTGGGCGCTGAGGGCGAAGGTATGCGCCGGCTCACCCGGGAAACCTGCGACGAGGTGGCGGGCCTGACGATGCCGGGCGTGATGGAAAGCCTGAATGTTTCCGCCGCCGCGGCCGTGGCGCTTTACGAACTGGGCCGGCCGACATGACACGCGGCTTCGATCCTCTACCAGCCGCACTGGCGCTGCATCAGGCCCGCCAGGCTCGGTCCGTAGTCAGCCTGCCCACCACGATCGCGCCACAGGACGAAGCGGAGGGGGTTGCCGTGCAGCATGCCCTTGCCCGACATGTTGGGATAGCGCAGCCGCCGGGCTTCAAGATCGGTGCCACCGGGGCACGGATGCAGGCATATCTTGGCCTGCCCGGCCCGGCCGGCGGGTTCATGGCGGGCGCAGGCATCCACGCCAGTGGGGCCAGCCTACGCTTTGCCGACTATGTCCGCCCTGGCCTGGAATGCGAACTCGCGGTCCGCCTGGCGCATGATCTGCCGCCTGGGCCCTGCACGCAGGACCAGGCCATGGCGGCGGTGGGAGAGTTGATGGCCGGGATCGAGTTGGTGGATAACCGCTACGGCGCCGTGGACACGCTGCATATGCCGACCATGATGGCCGATCAGGTGTTTCATAGTGCCGCTATTTTGGGTACGCCGGCGCCCGCCAACTGGCGAAACTGGGATCTAACAACGATCGCTGGGCGCATCTTGGTGGATGGCGTGGCGCGCGACAACGGCATGGGCGGAGATTTGCTCGGCCATCCGATGCGCGGGTTGGCGTGGCTGGCCAGTTCAGCCCTCGCGGCCGCCTTTGGCGGGCTGAAGGCCGGGCAAGTGGTGATGCTTGGCAGCGTAACGCCGCCAGTTTGGCTGGATGGCCCGGCACGCGCGCGGGTGGAATTTGCCGGCCTGTCAGCGGTCGAACTTTCGCTTGGCTGATCCCGCGGTCTGATTGCTGGTAAGAAAGCATTCACCTCGGCGGGCAACAGAGCGGCCTTGGACCGCGCGCTGATTCTATTTTGCGGCAACGGAACGACGCCAGGATGGCATAGTTGGGAAAACAGCCCAAGCTGTCCGATAGGAATATGCTGTCTGACGATTTGCCGATCACCCTGTCTCGCGCCGCGCTGTGCCGCGCCGCGGAGACCATCGCCGGCCAAGCCGAAGTAGCGGGCCTCGGAAATCAAAGACGGATCCCTGAACAATCGCGGCGGACCAGACGCTCTGCGCCTGCTGGCCCGCATCGTCCGCCTGACCGGCAAAGCGGAAATGACCCCGGCTGGGCAAGCGTGATCGTGGGTCTGGGGGGGAGGAAGAAAGGCCGGGGCGCGGCCCAAAAACCCCCACCAGGGACGCATCTCCCCTGGACCCACGGCCGTATTATGGTGCTGCTTGCGAAGGGGGCTGAGGTGCTGCTGGAAACTGTTCCTCAGCCCCTTCGCAAGCAGCACCGAATGAATGGGCTCTAAGGGGCGTCGCCCCCTAGCGAGGTTCGGGGCAGCGCCCCAACCTTATCTTCCTCCAGCCCGCCCCCAACCCACGTTCAAGCGGGCGCACCCTGGCTCATTGCTGGTTGATCGGGCAGACTGCGTGCAGTTAATCCGCATGCAGGAGAGAGAGCCATGGCCGGAAAAGTGATTATCAGTTGCGCCATTACGGGGGGTATTCACACGCCGTCCATGTCGCCTTATTTGCCGATTACGCCGGAGCAGATTGCGCGGGAGTCGATTGATGCGGCCGAGGCGGGAGCCGCGATTATTCATTTGCACGCGCGCGATCCGGAAACTGGCGAGCCGACGCCCGATCCGGCGGTGTTTCAGCGGTTTTTGCCGGTAATCAAGCAGGCCACAGATGCGGTGGTAAATATCACCACTGGCGGCGGGTTAAACATGACGTTGGAGGAACGGCTGGCAGCGCCGTTGCATGCGAGTCCGGAAATGTGTTCGCTGAACATGGGCTCGATGAATTTCAATATTTCGCAAGCCGGCAACCGGGTGAAGGAATGGAAGCACGCCTGGGAGAAGCCGTATCTGGAGAAGACCACGGGGTTCATCTTCCGCAACACCTTCGCCGACATTGCCAATATCGTGGAGATGCTCGGCAAGGGGCATGGCACGCGGTTCGAGTTTGAATGTTACGATATCGGGCATCTGTATAATCTGGCGTATTGCCTGGATCAGAAGATTGTGGAGCCGCCGTTGTTCGTGCAATCGATCTTTGGCATTACCGGCGGCATTGGCGCCGATATCCAGAATTTAATGTTTGCGCGCGAGACCGCGAACCGGTTGTTTGGCGATCAATATGTGTGGTCGGTGCTGGCGGCGGGACGCCATCAGATGGCGTTCACCACCACGGCCGGCATTCTCGGCGGCAATGTGCGGGTCGGTCTGGAGGACTCTCTCTACATTGGCAAGGGCGAGCTGGCGACGTCTAACGCGCAGCAGGTGGCAAAAATCCGGCGTATTCTGGAAGATCTTTCGCTGGAGATTGCCACACCCAAGGAAGCTCGGGAGATTTTGAAATTGAAGGGCGGGGATCGGGTAAAATTCTGATCGGCACTTGACGCGGCGGCGCGGGGGGGAGGAGCGTTCGGCATGATTGACCCTGATACCGCCGCGTTGCACGCACAGCTTCTCACCCTCGATTCGCACATCGACATACCCTGGCCGACCGGGCCGTCGCCGTTTGAGCGGGGGCCGCGCCATGTCGATCTGGTGAAAATGCGTGAGGGCGGGCTGGCTGTTGGCTTTTTTGCGGCCTACGTGCCGCAGCAGCGGCGCACGCCGGAGAATGAGCAGGCGGCCTATGAGCGCGCCATCGCCATGCTGCATGCCATTCGCGGCATGGGATCGTCGCGTAATGACATCACCGCGCGCGTCGCCGTCACGGTGGACGAGATTTTGGCTGTTAAGCGCGACGGCGTTCTGGGCGTGGTGCCTTGCGTGGAAAATGGTTTCTCCATCGGCACCGATCTTTCCCGCCTTGCGGAATTCCGGGCGTTGGGGGCGCGTTATCTGACGATGACGCATAATGGACATAATGCGCTGGCGGATGCCGCCATTGCGCGGCCGGATCTGGGGGATGGCCCCATCGAGCATGGCGGGCTTTCGCCGCTGGGCCGCGAGGCCATCGGGGCGATGAACCGGCTGGGGATGCTGGTGGATGTGTCGCATATTTCGCGCGATGCGATGTTGCAGGCGGCAGCGACGTCGCGCTCGCCCATCGTGGCCACGCATTCCTGTGCGCGCGCGCTTTGCGATCATCCACGCAATATGGATGATGCGCAGCTGGATGTGATGGGCGATGTTGGCGGGGTGATCCAGATCACCGCTGTCTCGGCGTTTCTGCGCCCGAAGGCGAAGCCCGAAAGTGTAACGCCGGCAGACTTTGCCGATCATATTGATTACGTGGTCAAGCGCATCGGGTTGGATCATGTGGGGATTTCGTCGGATTTCGATGGTGGCGGCTGGTTCGCCGGTTGGCGGGATGCGTCGGAAAGCGCGAATATCACCGCCGAATTGGCCACACGCGGCTATGATCGCGCGGCCCTAGCGCAGCTTTGGGGTGGTAATTTCTTGCGTGTGCTGCGCCGAGCGGAGGAGATCGCAGATGGGTAAACTGCGTTTGGCCCTTGGCCCAGGGGGTGCGGCGCCAGGGGAGATCTCTGCCCTGGGCCAGGGCACCTGGCTGATGGCCGAGGGCCAGCGTGACCCAAAAGATGAGGAAGCGGCCCTCGCACTGGGCATCGATCTTGGTATGAATTTGATCGACACCGCCGAAATGTATGGCTCTGGTACATCCGAGGCGTTGGTTGGCCGTGTCATCAAAAGCCGGGGCGATGCGGTTTTTCTGGTATCAAAAGTCTATCCGCATAATGCCTCCCGCACGGGGGCGCCGGCGGCCTGTGCGCGTAGCCTGAAGCGGTTGGGCGTGGAGCGGATCGATCTTTACTTGCTGCATTGGCGCGGCGCCATTCCGCTGGCGGAAACCGTGGCGGCGTTTGAAAAGTTAAAAGTTGAGGGGAAAATCGGCGCCTGGGGTGTGTCCAATTTTGGCACCGCGGACATGCTGGAACTGGCATCGGTTCCGGGTGGCAAAAACTGCGCCGCCAACCAAGTTCTGTATCATCCTGACAGCCGTGGCATCGAGTTTGATTTGTTGCCTTACTGCGCGGGACAAAACATCGCGGTGATGGCCTATTCGCCGCTCGGTCATTCCGGTGGGCCCTTGCGCTCGCCGGCCTTGGCCGAGGTGGCGAAGCGGCATGGCGCCACGCCGGCGCAAATCGCCATTGCGTGGGGTATGCGCCACCCACATGTTATCTCCATCCCCAAATCGGGCGATGTGGCGCATGTGCGCGACAATGCCCGCGCGGCCAATATCGCGCTGACGGCGGCGGATCTGGCGGTGATCGACGCGGCCCACCAGCCCCCCCAGCGCAAACAGTTGCTGGACATGCTGTGAGCGCACTCGCCTTACCCCTCATGCTGGCCATCATACTCGGCCTGTGCGGGTTGGGCATTGTGGGTGCCATCCGCACACGCTGGGCCTGGCTGGTACATCAGGGGAGCGCTATCCTCTGCTCCCTGGGTGCGTTGTTATCGCTCATTGCCTTAATCCTGCCGGGGAGTGCCGCTCTGGCGCTGCCAATCGGGCTGCCGGGCAAGGCGATGCAACTGGCGCTGGACCCGCTGGCGCTGGTTTTCTTGCTGTTATTATTTGTGACAGCAACGGCGGCGTCGCTGTTCGCGCTGGAACAGCACGCGGCGGAGGAAGCGCGCGCCATTCCTTTCTTTCCCGTCTTTATCGCCGCCATGGCGCTGACCTTGCTGGCGGCGGATGCTTTTACATTGTTGTGCGGGTTCGAACTGATGTCGCTCGCATCCTGGGCCACGATTCTGTATCGGCATGAGGAGGACCGTTCACGCAGTGCGGCGTTATTTTATCTCGGCATGGCGGGTTTCAGCGCGGCGTGCCTGATCCCGGCCTTCGCCTTGCTAGGTGGCGGCGCGCCTGATTTTGCCGCGATGCGCGCGATGCCGCCAGAGGGCTGGCGCGCGGGGTTCGTGCTGGCATTGGTGGTGCTGGGTGCGGGTTCCAAAGCCGGGTTGGCGCCGTTGCATCTGTGGCTGCCACTCGCGCATCCCGCCGCGCCCAGCCATATTTCGGCGCTGATGTCCGGCGCGATGACGAAGGTGGCGCTGTATGTGATCGTGCGCGTGCTGTTCGACCTGTGTGGGCCGGCGCAGCCGATCTGGTTTGGCGCGCCGCTGCTGGTGATGGGCGCGGCCTCGGCCGTGCTGGGTGGTTTACGGGCCAATATGGAGAGCGACCTGAAAGCTGTGCTGGCGGCGAGCACGATCGAGAATGTCGGCTTCATCGCCATCGGTTTGGGGATCGCATTTCTGGCGCGCGGGGCGGACCTGGCGCCGTTGGCGGCCCTCGCTTTGGCTGGGGCGTTGTTTCATGTCATGACGCATGGCGTGTTCAAGACCTTGCTGTTTCTGGGGGCCGGCGCGGCCTGGCATGGCGGAGGGAGCAGGATGTTGCAGCGGCTTGGAGGGCTGGTGCATCGCATGCCCATCACCACCGCTTGCATGATTGCCGGCTGCATCGGCCTAGCTGCCCTGCCGCCGGGGCCGGGCTTTGCCAGTGAATGGGTGTTGTTCCAGGCCATCCTCGCCGCGCCGCGTATTGGTGGATTGGCGCTGCAAACGAGCTTGACCGTCCTGGCGGTACTCATGGCCATGGCCACCGCGCTGGCCGCCACCGCCGCGATCCGCCTGTTGGGCGTGGCCTTTCTGGGCCGCCCGCGCACCCCGCGCGCCGCTGGGGCGCAGGAGGTTGGGTTCACCGCCTGCGCCGCCATGCTGGGGCTGGTTGCACTCTGTGCGTTGATGGGGCTGTTTCCCACCGCCATCTTGGGCCTGATCGAGCCGGCGATCCGCCAGATGCTGCGCGCCGGCCTGTCTGGCCAGATCGGCGTGGTCGGCATCCAGCCTGGGGCGGAGGTGCCGGGTTACGCGGCGCTGATCATCGCCTCGTTGCTGGCGGCCGGTGGCGTGGCAATCGCGCTCGTGCTGCGACGCTGGGCGGTGGCGGGACATCGGCGTGGGCCGGCCTGGGCCGGTGGCTTCGCGGCACCGCCCGCCTGGCTGCCCTTTGGCGATCCGGCGACACAATATGGCGGCGCTTCCTTCGCACAACCGCTGCGCCGGGCGTTGGCAACCGCAGTGCTGGCGGCGCGCGAGGAGGTTGATATGCCGCGACCGGGCGATACGCGGGCCGGGCGCCTGAGCGTAGCGCTGCGCGATCCGGCGGAGCCGTGGCTGTTCGCGCCGATCGGGCGTTGGCGGGAGAAAGCCACCTCCCTGGCCGATGCCATGCAATTTCTCACCATTCGCCAGACATTGTCGGTGATGTTCGCCTTACTAGTGCTGCTTTTGGCCGGCATCGCGGTGATGGAGGCATGGTGAACATTGTCATCAGTGCCCTGCTGCGTCTGCTCGCGCAGGGGCTGCATATCGCGTTAATGCTAGCCGTCGCGCCATTGCTGGTGGGCTTGATCCGGCTGGTCAAGGCGCGGCTGCTGGGGCGGCGGGGGCCGCCGCTGGTGCAGCCCTGGCGTGATCTGCTGCGCCTGATGCGCAAACAGCCGGTGCTGGCGGATAACGCGTCCATCGTGTTTTGCGCGGCCCCCGCGGTGAGCCTGGCGGCGATCGTGGTGGCGGCGGCGCTGGTACCTTCCTTCGCGCTGGGCATGACCTTGGGGCCGGTATCCGATCTACTGGTGATCGCCGGGTTGCTGGCTTTGGCGCGTTGCGCGACGGCGTTGGCCGGGATGGATGTGGGCACCGCTTTTGGCGGCATCGGCGCGAGCCGGGACATGACGTTTTCGGTGTATGCCGAGCCGGCCCTGCTATTGGTAATCTTTACTTTGGCGATGCTGGCGGGATCGACCAATCTGGATCTGATCGCTGCTGTATTGCGCGATGGGGCGCTGGGGCTACGTGTGTCTTTGGGCCTGGTGCTGGTGGCGATACTGACGGTGGCAGTGGCGGAGAATGGCCGCATTCCAGTAGATAATCCCGCCACGCATCTGGAACTCACCATGGTGCATGAGGCGATGACGCTGGAATATAGCGGCCGCAACCTTGCCATGGTGGAGGCCGGTAAGGCGCTGAAATTACTGGTCTGGCTCAGTCTGATCGGCACTATTTTCTGCCCCTTTGGCACTGCGATGGCGGATAACCCACTGTTCTGGCCGCTGGGACTTTTACTTTGGGTGGCGAAGATCAGTTTTCTGGCGGTAGCGCTGGCAGTGTTCGAATCAGTGGTCGCAAAAATGCGGGTGTTTCGGGTGCCAGAATTTCTCGGCGTCGCCTTGCTGTTTGGTTTGCTCGCCGCGGTGCTCCTGTTTGTCTCCACCGGGATGACGTGATGGGCGAACGCATCGCCTTCGGCACGTTATCCTATGACATGGCGCATATACTGGGTGGTGCCATGCTGGTGCTGTCCTTCGCGCTGCTTTATCAGCGCCGCATCGGTGCGATTATTAAGATTTACGCGCTGCAAGGCATGGTGCTGGCCGCCGCCGCTGGCTGGCAGGGTTATATTCAGGCATCGCCGCATCTTTACGTCACCGCCATCATCGCCTTCGCCGCCAAGGCGGTGACCATTCCGATCGCCCTGCACTGGCTGGTGCGCCGGCTGAACATGCAGCGTGAAATCGAGACGGCTTTGGGAGTTTTTCTGTCGATGATTCTGGGGGTTGGCCTGGTGGCGCTGTCCTTCTTGGTGGTGATGCCGACGACCCTGGCGGCGCAGGCACAGCCGTTGCCGCGCGAGGATCTGGCCGTCGCCCTGTCGATGCTGCTGCTGGGGTTGCTGATGATGATCACGCGGCGCAATGCGCTGACCCAGGTAGTCGGGTTTCTTTCACTCGAAAACGGCCTCATTCTCGCGGCCGTCGGCATCGCCGGCATGCCGTTGGTAGTGGAGTTGTCCAGCGCTTTTCTGGTCCTTGTCGCCTTCATCGTCTTTGGGGTGTTTTTCTTTCGCATCCGCGATCGGTTTGACAGCCTGGATGTCCGTCATCTGGATCACGTGGGCGAGACGCATCGATGAATGCGGTTGGGATGACCGCGTGGGAATTGTGCCTTCCCGTTGGCTGGCCCGCGCTGCTGCCCTTTCTCGCCGCCATGACCTTGGCGTTGGTGCCCTCGTGGCGCATCGGCGCCTGGATCAATGCCGGTGCGGCGACGTTGGGTTTTTTGCTGGCCGGTGCACTGCCCTGGCAGGTCGGGCATGTCGGGCCGTTATTGTTGGTGGACCGGTTGGCGGTGCATTTTTCAATCCTGACGGCCTTTGTCGCCATGACCACCGCCTGGTTCAGCCTGAGCTATATCCGCGTGGAAATTCTGGCCCGGCAGATCGATCGTCAGCGGCTGCGGCTTTATCACGCCATGTTCCAGACCTTTGCCGGTGGCATGCAGCTGGCGGTGCTGTCCAATAATCTCGGCGTCACCCTGGTGGCGGTGGAAACCGCGACCATCGCCGCGGTGCTGGTTGTCGGCCTGCCGCGCACCGCCGAGGCGGTGGAGGCATCGTGGAAATTCTTCATAGTCTGTGGTGTGGGGATCGCGCTGGCTCTGTTTGGCACTGTGGTGCTGTATCTGGCCGCGCAGCCGGCTCTGGGGCCTGGGCTGGCGGCGATGAGTTGGAGCGGGTTGAGCGCGGCGGCGGCGAAATGCAATGGTGCGGTGCTGAACCTCGCTTTCGTGTTCCTGTTGCTCGGCTATGGCACCAAGGCCGGGCTGGCGCCGTTGCATGGCTGGATGCCGGATGCGCATGCCGAGGGACCGACGGCGGTTTCCGCCGTGCTGGCGGGGTCCATTCTGAATGTGGCGCTGCTCGTCATATTGAGATTACGCGACGTGATGGACGCCAGTGCCGCCGCTGGGGCTGGGGCCATCGCACCGGGACCGCCGATCATGGCGCTGGGGCTGCTATCCTTACTATTGGCAGCGTTCAGCCTGTGGCGGCGGCGTGACGTGAAACGATTCTTTGCCTTCTCCACCATTGAGCAATCCGGTATCGCGGCATTCGCCATCGGCCTGGGCGGGCCGGCGGCGACATTTGCCGGGTTGCTGCATCTGACCCTGCATACGCTCACCAAGGCAGGCATTTTCCAGTGTGTGGGACGGGCGGCGCAGTTGAAGGGGGGGCAGAAATTCGCCGATATTGGCGGATTGATCAGCAGTCATCCGGCGCTCGGGCTGACGCTGGCAGCAGGGATTCTTTCCCTGGCCGCCCTGCCTCCGTTTGGCCTGTTCGCCAGCGAGTTTTTGATCGTGACCTATACCATCCGCCAGTTGCCCTGGCTGGCTCTGCCGCTCGGCATCGGTATTCTGGTGGGGGCATGGGCGGCGCTGATGCGCCTGCAAAGCCTATGTCTTGGTCCCGCGACCCCTGATCGCGGGCCCGCCCCGAGCGCGTTTCTACTTGCCCCGGTCTGGGTGCACCTGGGCCTTGTTGTGGTGCTTGGCCTAGCCATGCCGGCGCCATTGTTCTCCTGGATGACCGCGATGGCGGGTGGCGGGCGATGAGCGGATTGGCGCAAAATCCGGCCAGCACCATCATCCGCGCGGGCGCCGCGATGGATTGCCAGCCCTGGCCCCGCATGCTGCTGCGCCAGGAAGCCTGGACCGTGATGGCCGCCGCCCTCGCCCGCGAACCTGGTCTGGCGCTGATCGCCCTATGGGCCGACCCGACGGATATCCATGCGCTGTTTGTCGATGAAGCGGCCGGCGCGGTGCTCTTCGCGTCCGTCCCGGTGCAGGGTGGACGCTACCCGGCTTTGTCTCCCACGCGGCCTGGCGCGGCCTGGTATGAGCGCATGATCGCGGATCTTTGGGGCCATACGGCCCAGGGCGGGACCGATGGGCGAGCCTGGCTGGATCACGGGCGGTGGCCGCAAGTATTTCCCTTGGCGACGCGGCCGGGGCCGGCCGGGCCGGCCCCGGAGCCACCCGAATTCCTCCCCACCGACGGCCAGGATCTGCATCAGATCCCGGTGGGACCAATCCATGCCGGTATCATCGAGCCGGGCCATTTCCGCTTCACCGCCCAGGGCGAGACGATCGCACGGCTGGAAATTCGGCTGGGCTACACGCACAAAGGCACATTGAGCCTCATGCGCGGCAAATCCCCCCGCGTTGCCGCCCGTTTCGCCGCCCGCCTGTCTGGCGATTCGACGGTGGCCCATTCGCTCGCCTTCTCGCACGCGACCGAGGCCGCTTTGGGTGTCGAAATTCCAATGCGAGCAGTGATGCTGCGCGCGGTGATGGCGGAGTTGGAGCGGATGGCAAACCATCTTGGCGATATAGGCGCCATCTGCAACGATGCCAGCTTTGCCTTTGCCTTTGCTCGGTTCGGCTTTCTGCGCGAAGAGATCCTGCGGGCCTCAAGCTTCGCATTCGGCCATCGGCTAATGATGGATTGCGTTATACCAGGCGGCATCGCCGCCGATCTTGCCCCGGGCGGCGCGGAAACCATCGCGCAAGCTTTGGCGTCCGTGGAAGCGGAATTGCCCGCCCTGATCCGTATCTATGGCAACTATGCCAGTCTGGTGGACCGCATGGCGACCACCGGGGTCATCGCCCCGAACCTGACGGCGCAGTTCGCCGCTGGTGGCTATGTCGGGCGCGCCGCGGGGCGGCAGGTGGATGCGCGGCGGTTTCCATCCTATCCACCCTATGACGCATTTCCCCCCACGATCCCGGTGCTGATCACCAGCGATGTCGATGCGCGCGTGCGCATTCGCCTTGCCGAACTGACCGACAGTGCGCGGCTGACACAGGCTCTGCTGGGCGCGGTTGCTCATGGTCCGATCAGCGTGACCTTGCCAATGGGCAGCGGCGAGGGCATCGGCGTTGCCGAAAGCTTTCGCGGCGATGCCTGGCATTTCGTGCGCCTGGAGGGCGGGCTGATCACGGCGAATTTCATGCGCGACCCGAGTTGGGCCCAGTGGCCCCTGCTGGAAGCCGCCGTTGAGGGCAATATCGTCGCCGATTTTCCGCTGGTAAACAAATCCTTCAATGGCTCCTATTCGGGAGTAGATTTGTAATGGTGTGGCGCCGCATCGCACGCAATCTGCTGGACGGGCCTGCTACCGAGCCGCCCGGCACCATCCCCGAAGCCACCACACGCGCCCTGGCGGCGCAGCTGGACGCGACCGCCCAGCCTCGGCTGGGCCGCAGCCTCGCCATCCGCCATGTCGATTGCGGCAGTTGCAATGGCTG
Organism: Acetobacteraceae bacterium; assembly: GCA_009693795.1. Taxonomy (GTDB): domain Bacteria; phylum Pseudomonadota; class Alphaproteobacteria; order Acetobacterales; family Acetobacteraceae; genus SHWF01. The sequence continues at coordinate 5,895 of SHWN01000034.1, read as the reverse complement.
CGAGCTGGAAATCCATGCCCTGAACAACATCGTCTATGATTTGGAACGCTTCGGCCTGCATTTCGTCGCCAGCCCGCGCCACGCCGATGTTCTACTTGTTACCGGCCCGCTATCTCGCAATCTGCGCGAGGCGCTGGACCGCACAGTGGAAGCCACACCCGACCCGAAATTCATTATCGGCATGGGCGATTGCGCGGTCGATGGCGGTGTCTTCAAAGGCAGCTACGCAGTGGAAGGCGGCATCGGCGCTGCCGTCACAGTGGACTTGCTGATCCCAGGCTGCCCCCCCACCCCGACCCAAATCCTGGCCGGCCTGCGCGCTTTGCTGGAAGCCAACGCCGCGACGTAATGCCGTGATCCGCAGAGATACAAAGGAAAATCGGGAGGTTTGGGGGCAAAGCCCCGACCTTCCTTACGTCTCTCCCCCCCGACCCCGGCTTTAACTCCGCTCTGTTTGCACCCGCAATTCGCGGGCGCGCGACAAGACCTTGTTTTCGATTTCGCCGATGGTGGCCTGGCTAATCGGGGCGTCTATCCAGCGCCCGCCTTGCAGGATTTGGCGGAAGATAGTGACGCGGACGCCATCGGCGCGGAGCTGGCGGCCGAGGATATAGGCAGTGGCTTTGAAGCGTTCGCCGGCGGCGGTGGGGGGTTCGTACCAATCGGTAATGATCACCCCACCGAACGGATCAGCGGAGGCGAGTGGCATGAAGGACAGCGTATCCAGCGCCCCGCGCCAGAGATAGGCGTTGACGCCGAGGGCCCCGCCGTCATTGGTGCCGCCCGTGCCGCCCGTACCGTCCTTGCCACCGACGCCAAAAACCAGACCGGTATCCCCGAACAGGTTGCCGCCGCGAGCGTAGCGGGAATCGTTATATTCATCTTCTTGGACATAGCGGCTCGGGCCGCACGCAGCGAGTACCAGCGGGAGCAGGAGCGAAACCATGGTCAGGCGCGTGGACGTTTGCATCAGGGATCTATTAGTCCAAATGTGAAAGACCCGGCGCTGGTCGCGGGCGCCCCGTATCTAGACCGGTCGCGGATGAACGCCAAGGGGGTAGGCAATCATTGCGAGCCCTGGCGAAGCAATTCTGAGCGGCGTGCGCACCACCAGGGAGATTGCTTCGCCAGGGCTCGCAATGACAACAAACCTCCCAAAAAGAAAAAGGCGGTGCGTTGCCGCACCGCCTCTTCGTTCTCAGTCGTCCAGCTAGGCGAGATTACCAGCGGAAGAAAAGGCCACCCGAGGCCATCGTCTGGTGGGTGTTATTTTGGTTACCAGACTTGTAGCTGTTGATGTCAACAGCAGCTGCAGTTGATCCAGCCGCTGCTCCATTCGGGCTTGAGGAGTCGGAATAGGCCAGCATTGCCATCGCACCCAAGCCCGGCGCAATACCATAGTTGATCGCGGAGTATATGCCACGATCAGCACGCTTCACATTGTAAGTGGTGCCATTCCACAGAGACCCCGCACGGGAGGCTTCAAAGTAGCTGACGCCAATCTGCATCGGGCCGGCCGTGTAGGAGGTGCCAAGCTGCCAAGTGAGCTGTGACGGAGCACCGTCAAGAAGCATGGCCATCCGGTCTTCCCGGCCGCCTTCTACCGCACCCTGGAAAGTGAAGCCAGCAAAGCCAACATTCGCCCCACCCCACCAAACGCCGAGGCCCTCTCTAGCGGATCCCCCAGTGGTCAGGTTGACTTTGCCGCTGCCGAGGTAACCACCCGCGACGGCGACTGATGCCCCGTTCATGACGCCGCGATAGCGCACCGCAATATCGGCGGTGTTCTTACGACGCGTACTCGCCGCGCTGCTCGTCTCCAGCGCGTCGCAGCCGGCAACGGAACCTGCGGTAGTGCAGCCACTGGTCATGCCGCCAGTGCTAGTGTTGGCCTCATAAGCCACGCCCATATCGAAGCCAGAGAATTGCGGTGACAGATAGACGATCTTGTTGGTCGTATACATGTTGCCCGCGCAGCTCCGGAACGGATAGGGGGCGCCGTTGGCGTGGGAAACACTGGTGGAGGTATCACCGCAGAAATTGGCGTCACCCAGTTCATACATACCCCCGGTGGCCATCAGCGAATAAGGGCTATCGCCTGCGCCGACACGGACCGTGCCCCAGGCATCGCCCGCGACATAACCATACGCCCTGCGCCAATAAGTATTGTTTCGGGCCACGACCCCAGTCGAGGAAATATTCCCCTGATCACCCGGGGACGTCTGTGACGGCGTGTTGCCATCCTCTCGCATTTCGGCGGCTATACCATATCTCAGACCGTTCGCCGCGACGGCATCCATGGAAGGATACAGACGGATATAGCTATAGGTATTCGCGTTGGAGATCTTGCCAGTGGAGTTAGAGATCTGACCTTGATTAGTATAAGCGAAATAGGCAGCCACCTTACCATTTATACGAACGGCCATCTGCCCGGGAGCCAAAGTCGGCATCGTATCCAGAGAAGGGCTCGCGGTTACCCCCGCACGCTTAGTAGCATCCCCTTGATCGAATGTCGATTTTGCCGTTTGCGCTTGGGCGATAGATGTCGCCCCCAGCACGGCAATACTAGCCAGTAAAATCTTACGCATTCACTTCCTCCTCATTTCGCCGACACTTCGGCGGTAAGCTCAACGGCCCCGCCCCGATGTCCGAATGGATCTTCCGATGGTTCGGAAACATCCCTTACGGGCGGAGTCAGCCAGACCTAGAGCCAACTATTGTACGGGGCCGAAGAATTCTGCAACATATGAAAAGCATCCCAAGCGGCATTCTTGAAACACTGTGCTTTTTAAGTCACAGAATTGGGGCCTACACTCGGTAGTACGGCTAAATCCGCCAAATATGAGGTTTTTTTCCGTCGAGCGTGGAAAGCCGGCGGCGGAATTCTACCCTCCCAGCGCCCCGATAGCCCCTGCACCACCGCAAAATCCTGCCGGCAAGGCCCGCGCAATCCGCCCCGTCACACCGCCTAGCGCCAGAATCGGGGTATTTCCGCCCTGCCGCGCCAGACCGGTCCATCGCGTGGCGCCCAGGGCCGAAGCCCCGGGGTGGCTGGCGGTTGGAAACACCGGGGACAGAAAAATCACCCGCGCGCCGGCCCGTCGCGCTTGCCTGATATCTCGCAGCGCATGCGCTGAACTGGTGATGAAGCGGCGGCGACGCAGTTCTATCCCTTGCGGCCCCGGCCAGTGGCCGCCACGCAGATGCACACCGGCCCCCAGAGCCTGCGCCAGCCGCGCATCACCGGCCACCACCAGCATTAGGCGCCGCGCCCGGCAGATTTTCGCGAGTTCCAAGCCGATTGCGGCGCGGTCGAGGGCATAGTCGTGGCGAAAAACGACGCCGCACAGGCCTTTCGGTAGCCGGGCAGCGGCACGCAGCGGATCGGCGCCACGGGTTGCGTCGGTAAACAGCCACAAGACCGGGTAGGGGATTTGCTTTCTTTGCTTGACGGCACGCGCCCAGGCCAAGAGTCTTTGATCCATGGGGGGGGTTTGATCCATGGACACATATATAGCAGCCAATCTCCTTGCCGTTCAGGCCCGCATTGCCGCCGCCGCGCGGGCCGGCGGGCGCGACGCGGCGGATATTTCGCTGGTGGCGGTTTCCAAAACCAAATCGATCAGCGACGTGCGCGCCGCGCTCGCGGCGGGGCAGATGCTGTTCGGGGAAAACCGGGTACAGGAAGCAGAGACGAAATTTCCGACGCTGCGGGTGGAGTTTCCAGGGTTGAAGCTGCACCTCATCGGCGGTTTACAGACCAACAAAGCGCGCGACGCAGTGCGGCTGGCCGACGTGATCGAAACGCTGGACCGGCCGAAACTGGCGGATGCCATCGCCAGCGCGGTCCAGAAGGAGGGCCGTTCCCCGACTTTGCTGGTGGAAGTGAATACCGGCGATGAGCCGCAAAAATCGGGCGTTTCCCGGGCGGAGGCGGATGCGTTTGTCGGCTCGTGCATGACCCGATTCGGGGCGGCTTTGGTGGGGCTGATGTGCGTGCCGCCGCATGATGCGGACCCGGCGGCACATTTTATGTGGCTGGCGGCGTGCGCGCGTCGGCATGGGCTGGGGGTGCTGTCGATGGGGATGTCGGCGGATTTTGAGATCGCAATTCGCTGCGGGGCGACGCATGTGCGCGTTGGCAGCGCGATTTTCGGGGCGCGCGGGTAAGGTGCTAACTACGGAAGGCGGGGAATGTTTGGGATACGTCTATTATTTGGCCACCCACAGTCAGCGCCCTATTGGCAACCTTGTGGCGCCAGAAATAGCAAACAAAATACATAAAAAAATGCCCCGAATAGGGCGAATGTTCGCAGATAATGTTCGCAGATATAGGGGCGAAAGATTGCGTCAAACTGGAAGCAATGGCAGCTTGCGGCAGGCTTGAGAGGAAATATGCGCGATGGCTATGAATAAGATTTTTTCATCTCCCGCAGCGGCGTTGGGCGGGGTGCTGAAGGATGGCATGACGATCATGGCCGGGGGATTTGGGCTGTGCGGCATTCCAAGCGCGTTGATCGAGGCGATCCGCGAATCGGGGGTGAAGGACCTCACCTGCATTTCCAACAATGCCGGGGTGGATGATGCGGGGTTGGGCATGCTGTTGCAAACGCGGCAGGTGAAGAAAATGATTTCGTCCTATGTCGGGGAAAACGCGACATTTGCAAAACAATTCCTAGCCGGCGAGCTTGAGATCGAGTTCAACCCGCAAGGTACTTTGGCCGAACGTATTCGCGCTGGCGGCGCCGGCATTCCGGCCTTTTACACCGCGACCGGGGCGGGGACGGAGATCGCTAAGGGTAAAGAGACAAAAGTGTTTGAGGGCCGGACCTATGTGATGGAGCGTGGGCTGGTCGCAGATCTCGCCATCATCCATGCCTGGAAGGCGGACCCCGAGGGTAATCTGATCTATCGCAAGGCGGCGCGGAATTTTAATCCGATAATGGCGACAGCGGCGAAGATGACGGTGGTGGAGGTGGAGGAAATGGTGCCGCTAGGGTCCTTCGATCCCGACCACATTATTACGCCGGGGATTTTCGTGCGACGAATTATTCAGTTAGATAAAATTGAAAAACGGATCGAACAGCGCACCGTGCGCAAACGGGTTTAAGGGGAGCGACGAACATGCCTTGGACGCGTGATGAAATGGCGGCGCGCGCGGCGCGGGAATTGGAAGACGGATTTTACGTCAATCTTGGCATCGGTATTCCGACCATGGTGGCGAACCATATTCCGGATGGCATCTCTGTGCAGCTGCACAGTGAGAATGGCATGCTGGGGATGGGGCCGTTTCCGTTTGAGGGCGAGGAAGACGCCGACATCATCAATGCTGGCAAGCAGACGGTGACGGAAATTTCCACTACCAGCTATGTCGATAGCGCGGCCAGTTTCGCCATGGTACGTGGCGGGCATATCAATATTTCAATCCTTGGCGCCTTGCAGGTGGCGCAGAATGGCGATCTGGCAAACTGGATGATCCCTGGCAAGATGGTGAAAGGGATGGGCGGGGCGATGGATCTGGTGGCCGGGGTGCCGCGCGTTGTCGTGCTGATGGAGCATACGGCCGGAGGCAAGCCGAAGCTGCTGAAAGAATGTTCTCTGCCATTAACAGGTGCGGGGGTGGTCAGCATGGTGATTACCGAGTTGGGAGTGTTCGAGGTGGGCCAGAAGGGTAATAAAGCCGGCCTGACCCTAACCGAACTCGCCCCCGATGTGAGCCTGCAAGAAATCCGCGAAAAAACCGATGCGGAGTTCGCGGTTGGGCCGGGGGTGAAGTAAGCAAGCCGGGGGTGAAGTAAGCAAGCCCGGGATGAAGTAAGCAAGCCCGGGGATGAAGTAAGCAAAATCGGGGCTATGCCCCAAACCTTGCCAAAAGAAGACGCCCCTTCTCTCTTC
>SHWN01000033.1 GCA_009693795.1 Acetobacteraceae bacterium | reverse complement strand
TAGGACCTGTTTGATTTAGGCGCGGAAGGCATCGGCGTTCATTGGCCCGTCCAGCACCATGGGCGCGGTCATGCCGCTGAGGCGCAAGGCGCCAGTAAAGGTTGTCGTCTTCCAGTGCCCGTGCGGGGCGGGAGCCCGGCATCGCTGCCCGCGTCCGGCTCGGCCACGTAGGCGGGCCATCTTGGTCGAGGCGCCGGTTTCGTCGATGAAGACCAGCCGGGTGGGATCAAGATCAGGCTATACGCCTCGAACCAAGTCAGCCGCCGCCTAGCAACGTCGGGCCGCTCCTGCTCGCTGGCGTGCGCCGTTTTTTGACGGTCATGGCGTGACGGTCAAGGAAGCGCCAGACCGTGCTGGGCGCAAAGCAGGCACCCTGATCCCGGCGCAGCATGTCGGCCAGCTTAACGAGGGTGATGTTCACCTGCGCCTCAATCGCATCCGTTTTGCCCTTTAGGTGGCAAAGTGCAGCAGCAGTGGTGCCGTCACCCTTTAGGAAGGACAGGCTCGGCCGGAAAATTACAAAACCAACGCCCATTGCCACTGCACCCCCTGTGGCCTTGCTGCTTTAGACCGCAGTCAACCGCGTGGCTTGAGAGGAAATGCTGGTGGCTTCCTCACGGAGTTGCGGGCAGGATTAGGCTGAAGACTGCATCGGTAAAATGTGTGCAGCGGTGATGTTGTCCGGGCTAGTTGCTCAGCGCGTTAACAGTGCTGCCACTAACGCAGATCAGAATGCATTTCATTTCATGCCCCGGCGTGGCTGCGCGGCGGTCGAGCAGAACCCAGATCTAAAACAGACGAGTGGCAATGGCTTCCTTGTTATACTCGGCGTGATCGATGCCGGCGCCGGCATGCATGACCTGCACATCGCCCGCTTCCGGGCGCCCGACATTGCCAAGGCTGTCCTGATGGGTGATCGCGCCCGAACGGATATAGATGACGATTTCCATCCCCTGATGCGGGTGTGGATTGGAACCGGTGCCGGGGGCGATTTCGGCGTCGTTCCACACGGGCAGACGACCGAGGCCCATGCGCGACGAATCGCGGCACTGGTCAAAACTGAAATAATGTTTTGCATTCAGCCAGTCATTCTGAAAACTGCCAAGGCTGGCAAGGGGGCGACGCTCAATCATCCGCGCTCCCCTGTGAGGATCAGCCGCCCCTGGCTGCTGCTTATAGGAAATAGGTCCCCCGCGCCGTGCCACAACCCGACGGACAGCGCGGCTGATCTGTTAGCGGCTCATCATCACCGGCAAATTGGCGCGTTCCAGCACATGGCGGGTGACACCCCCCAAGATCAGCTGGCGCAGGCGGGAATGTGAATAGGCGCCCATGGACAGCAGATCGCAGCCGAATGCGCGCGCTGAGGCGAGTAAGCCGGCACCAACCTCCCGATCCACCGGCGCAAAGGTGGCGATCTCGGCATCCACGCCATGCAAGGAAAGATAGGCCGCGAGTTCCTGCGCGCCGGGGCCACGGCGTTGATAGCCCTCGGCGGTAAGGATGCGCACCGCATCGGCCCGCTGCATCCAGGGCAGTGCGGCGAGTGCCGAGGCTGCCGATTCGGCAGTGCCGTTCCAGGCGAGGCAGACGCGGGTTCCGATGCTGATCGGCGCCTTTTGCGGCGCGATCAGCACCGGCCGGCCGGAATCAAACAGCACAGCGTGCAGCGCGTCGGACGACGAGACATCCTCCCCGGAATCGGGATGCGGCACCACGGTCAGATCGGCGAGACGCGCCTGTTGCGCGATCAGGTCTTCTTCGCGTCCCATTACGGCGGCAAAGCTGGCGGTGGCATGGCCTGCGCCGGCGCGGGCTTCTGCCACCACAACATGGTGATCGGTGATGAAGCGTTCGAACATGGTTCGCACGGCCTGCGCGCGATCATTGCTCTCACGTTCTGTGGCCGTCATCATTTCCTCGATCATCGCACCCGACAGGCCTTCGCCGGCCAGCGGCGCGACATCGCGCGCATCGACGCGCACATGCAGCGCGGTGACATGCGCGCTCCAATGTCGCGCGATCATTAGCGCGGTGGACAAAGCCGCTTCACCGGCGGCGGTACCGGTCAATGGCAGCAGCACCTTTCGTATGGCCACGGTTCTGTCTCCTTTATCTGCCGACGCCGGTCAACGTTAGCATGGTACCGCACCGGCTGAAATAAATTCTCCCATCCGGATCCTAGCCGCCTCGGCATCGATGTCGGATTAGTCACTGGCTTCCGCCGAGCGCACGGCAGCGGTGCGCAGCACCGCGACCGTCGTATCCGATACATCGGGAACGCGCACGCCGACCTGCTGTTCCAGTATTGCCATCGGCGCGCGCAGCCAAAAACCGTTAAAGGGAACACCCGCCCCCAGCGGTGCCGTGCCGGCTAATCCGGTCAGGAACGCTACGACCTTACGCTGCCCCGGTGGGATCGTTACCTGCGATCCCTAGGGATTGCGATCCTCACGGATACAGCTTGCCGCGCGACCATTCCTTGGTGTCCCGGGTGTAGACCGTGCGGTCATGCAGGCGGAACGGCATGTCCTGCCAGAATTCGAACTGCGTCGGCACAATCCGGTAGCCGCCCCAATCCGGCGGGCGCGGAATGTCATTATCGGGATATTTCGCTTCCATCTCGGCCAGTTTGGCTTCTAGAACCGGGCGCGCGATCAGCCGGCGCGATTGCTGCGATGCCCAGGCGCCAAGTCGCGAGACGCGCAGACGGCTGGCAAAATAATCATCCGCCTCGGCTCCCGTGGCCGGACGCACTTGGCCTTCGATGCGAACTTGGCGGTTTTTCGATTTCCAATGAAACAGCATCGCGGCCTGCGGATTTTCCCGCAAATCCTCCCCCTTGCGGCTTTGCATATTGGTGAAAAAAACAAACCCGCGATCCAGCGTGCCGGGTTCGTCCATCCCCTTCAGCAACACGATGCGCGCGCCGGGCCGCCCATTGGCGGCCGCGGTGGCCAGGGTGAACGCATTTGGATCGCTGGGTTCGGTCAGTTTGGCGGCGTCAAACCATTCCAGGAAGGCGGCAAAAGGATCGTCGCCAAATTCGGGAAGTGCGGTCATAATGGGCTCCTGCTGGCGGCGTAGAGTGCCCGTATCGCGTGGTCGGGCCAAGGACTGTTCGGGAAATGGGCAGTGCCCCTTGCCGGTTCTCCCCCTCCTATGCCACGACGGGCACAGAATAAGGTAAACTGCGCGCCAACCGGCGTGGACCTAGGACATTGCCTATGCAAGAAAACGCCGCCTTCTCCCGCCCACCCAGCGGCAATCTGATGGCAGGCAAGCGTGGCGTGGTGATGGGGGTGGCGAACGATCGCTCCATCGCCTGGGCGATCGCGCAGGCCTGCGCCGCGCAAGGTGCCGAAATCGCCTTCACCTTTCAAGGGGAGGCGCTTGAACGTCGTATCCGCCCGTTGGCAGCATCCATCGGGTCTGATCTGGTCTTCCCCTGCGATGTCGGTGATGAGGCCAGTATCGACGCTGCCTTCGCCTCCATCGCGGAAAAATGGGACGGGCTGGATTTCCTGGTCCATGCCATTGGTTTCGCGGATAGAAATTATCTCCGCGGGCGGTATCTGGATACGCCACGCGCCGCCTTCCTGCAGGCGCTGGATATTTCCTGTTATTCCTTCACCGCCGTCTCTCAGCGCGCCGTGCCGATGATGAAATCGGGCGGCGCCCTGCTCACGCTCTCCTATCTCGGCGCCGAGCGCTGGGTGCCGCATTACAACGTGATGGGCATCGCCAAGGCCGCCTTGGAAGCCTCCGTCCGCTATCTCGCCGCCGATCTCGGCGAACAGAACATCCGCGTCAATGCCATCTCCGCCGGGCCGATCCGCACGCTGGCTGCCTCCGGCATTGGTGATTTCCGCTATATCCTGCGCTGGAACCAACTCAACGCCCCGATGCAGCGCAATGTCACCCAGGAAGAAGTCGGCGGCGCCGGCCTCTATCTGCTCTCAGACCTCTCGCGCGGCGTCACCGGCGAAGTCCACCACGTCGATTGCGGCTACCACATTGTCGGCATGAAAAATCCGGCGGCCGCGGATATCACCATTGAGCGGAGCTGATGCCGGGGGCGGAGGTGTCGCCAGTCATGAAGCCAGGTCAGGGGTAGAGCCCCTGGCCTTGCTTCCCGGTTGGTCCCACCCCCGCGCCTTGGTATAAGCCCACGCATGAGCCACAATAGTTTCGGGCATTTGTTTCGTGTCACTACCTGGGGCGAGAGCCACGGCCCGGCCGTTGGCTGCGTGGTCGATGGCTGCCCACCGCGCATTGCGTTGAGCGAGGCCGATATTCAGCCCTGGCTGGATCTACGCCGCCCTGGCCAGTCGAAATTCACCACGCAACGCCAGGAACCGGACACGGTGAAAATCCTCTCCGGCGTGTTCGAAGGCATGACCACCGGCACCCCGATCGCGCTGCTGATCGAGAATATCGATCAGCGGTCCCGCGATTACAGCCAGATCGCGCAGCAATTCCGCCCGGGCCATGCCGATCTGACCTATGAGCTGAAATACGGCATTCGCGATTATCGCGGCGGCGGGCGCTCCTCGGCGCGGGAAACCGCAATGCGCGTCGCCGCCGGCGCCATTGCGCGCAAGGTTTTAGGTGACAACGTGATCATTCGCGGCGCGCTCACGCAAATCGGCCCACACAAGATCGACCACACGCGCTGGGACTGGGCGCAAATCCGAGAAAATCCGTTCTTTTGTCCCGACCCCGCCACGGTGCCGGTCTGGGAAGAGTTTTTGGGCGGCGTGCGCAAATCTGGCTCCTCGGCCGGCGCGGTGATCGAATTGGCGGCGGCCGGCCTGCCCCCCGGCCTCGGCGCACCGATCTACGCTAAGCTGGATGCCGATATCGCCGGGGCGCTGATGAGCATCAATGCCGTGAAAGGCGTGGAAATCGGCGATGGCTTCGCTGCCGCGGCACTCAGCGGTGAAGCCAATGCCGACGAAATGTATATGGAAAACAACGAGGTGCGCTTCTCCTCCAACCGCGCCGGTGGCATCCTCGGCGGCATTTCCACCGGCCAGCCCGTGATAGCGCGCTTCGCCGTCAAACCCACCAGCTCCATCCTGACGCCACGGGCCTCCGTCGACCGCTCCGGCGCCAACATCGAAGTTACCACACGTGGCCGACATGATCCCTGTGTCGGCATTCGTGCCGTGCCAGTGGGCGAAGCCATGCTCGCCCTCGTCCTCGCCGACCACCTGCTTCGCCACCGAGCCCAAAACCCCGACGCCCCCAGCCACGCAAGGCTGCCCCGGAACTGAGGGCAGCGTTGGGTGGGGAGGGAGGAAGGTCGGGGGCTTTGCCCCTGGACCTCCACCAAGGGCGCACCCTTGGAACTCATTCTACCCAACAATCCGGCTCTGAGGGGTGTCGCCCCTTAGCCGGGTCCAGGGGCAAAGGCCCTGACCTTCCTCCCTCCCCACCCAACGCCGCCCTCAACACTAAAGCATCCCTTCCATCGGGGTAGTAGCTGGGGCGTTGGCCGACCTGGGTAAAGTTGGCTCGCGTATAGAGGGACCGGGCCGGGGCGTTGGTCACCGCGACTTCCAGGAACATGGTGCGCGCGCCTTGTTGGGCGGCCCGGTCCATTGCGGCGAGCAGCAAGGCGCGGCCTAGGCCATCGCGGCGGCGTTCGGGCATCACGGCAAGGGTCAGGATTTCCGCTTCGTCGGCCATGCTGCGGGCCAGGACCATACCGCTCCCGAGATGCACCAGACCAAAGGCACCGGGCAGGCCGAGTTGCAGGGCCATGACATCAGGACCCCATTGCTCGGCCAGCGGGAAGCTGGCGGCGTGGATGGCGGCGAGCGCATGGGCGTGAGCTAGGGTGGCGCGCATTAGCAAGGCGGCGGTGGTGGTCATGCCCGGATTTCTTCTCAGCTCGGGCTCATTGCGGCGCGGGGCGCAGGCCGGCGGCGGGCGGTTTCGCTTCCGGCGGATCGACATAAAGCGGCTGGGCCTCACGCGGGACTAGTCGGCCGGTATGGCGGGCGAGGGCGGCCATGGCGATATGACGCGGCATCGGTAGGCGGGCATTGGTCAGCATGACATTGTGATCGCGCGCGGCGAGGCGGGCGGCGACGGTGATCGCGGCATCCCCCGCCAGGGCGATGGGAAAATCCGAATTTGGCAAATCGGCGAGAAAGAGCGATTCGATGTTTTCACCGTGCTCCAGAAAAATCCTGTCGCGCCGGGAATCAATGGCAACCCAGAGCTGACGCAGGCCCAGATGGGGCAGGGAATCGGCCAGCGCTTCCCCCACGGTCACGCCGATCACCGGAATGCCGGCGCCCAACGCCAGACCATGCGCGAAGGAAAGCGCGGCGCGGATGCCTGTAAAACTGCCCGGCCCAATGGTCACAGCGACGGCATCGAGATCGGTGACGGCAAGCTCCGCCTCGGCTAGTGCGTCCTGCGCGAGACCAGCCAACAACGCAGCATGGCCGCGCGCCGCCGCTGTTTGGCGGGCGGCACGCAGGGTTTCGTCCACCACCACACCGGCGGAACAACGCGCCAGGGCGGCGTCAAGGGCGAGGATTCGCATGGAGGGAGGTTAGAGGCTTTGTCGCGCCAGGCAAAATATACCGGATAAAGCGGTGTATGTGGACGCGGGCAGCGGAAGAAATTTGGTCGGAGTGAGAGGATTCGAACCTCCGGCCCCTGCGTCCCGAACACAGTGCTCTACCAGGCTGAGCTACACTCCGACTGAGGGGCGGCATATAGCCCTGTGCCCGGGCGAGAGCAAGGCGTTGGGCCAAGCCCGGTTCACGCGTTGCCGTTGGACGAGTTCTTTGGCAGCCTACCGCGGTGCCGATCGCGTCACCGGGAGACAAGCAAAATGGCTGAGCAAGAATATGATTTTATTGTCGTGGGGGCTGGTTCCGCCGGCTCGGTGCTGGCCAATCGGCTGAGTGCCGATCCGAAATACAAGGTGCTGGTGCTGGAAGCCGGGCGCGAAAGCCATCCCTGGTCACGCATTCCGGTGGGCTTTGCCAGGTTGATCGAGAACCCCGCCGCCAACTGGCTCTATTCCTCGGAACCCGATGAGGGCACCGGCCAGCGCCGTATCCCCATCCCGCGCGGCAAGCTGTTGGGCGGGTCGTCCTCCATTAACGGCATGGTATTCGTGCGCGGCCAATCGCAGGATTACGATACTTGGGCGCAATTGGGCAATCGCGGCTGGAGCTATCGCGAAGTACTGCCGATTTTCCGTGACATGGAAAGTTATCAAGGGGGCGGAGATAACGAATATCGCGGTCGCTCCGGCCCGCTGAAGGTCACGGAAAACCTCGAAAAGGGGCCGCTTTACGACAAGCTTATTCAGGCCGCCGGAGAAGTCGGCATTCCCTATACCAGAGATTATAACGGCGCTAAGCAAGATGGCATCGGCATGACGCAAACCACTATTCGAAATGGCCGGCGCATGAGTACGGCCTATTGCTATCTCGATCCCGCGCGCGGGCGATCAAACTTAAAGATCCAGGCCAATGCGCTGACCGAATGCCTGCTGATCGAGGGAAAGCGTTGTGTGGGTGTGCGCTATACGGTTAACGGCGAGCAGCGCGAGGCGCGAGCCAGCCGCGAAGTGATCGTCAGCGCCGGGACGATCAATTCGCCGCAATTGCTGGAACTCTCCGGCATCGGCCGGGCCGAGCATCTGCAAAGCGTCGGCATCGAAGTCAGGCATGAGTTAAAGGGCGTTGGTGAAAATCTGCGCGATCATTATTCGCCGCGCATGAAATGGACGATCCCGGAAGCGCTAAATCTGACTTATAACTCCCGAACGCGCGGCCTCGGCATGGTGTGGCAGGCGTTGAAATATGCCGTGACTGGCACGGGTCTGCTGGGTATTCCCGCCTCGCCGATCCGCGCCTATGTGCGCACCCGCCCGGGTCTGGAAGCGCCGGATGCGGCGATTTCCTGGATCCCGTTTTTATCGACGCCGGATTTTAAGATGTCGAAGCAATCCGGTGTCACTGGGATCACGAATATCCTCAGGTCAGAAAGCACCGGCAGCATCCATGTCTCCTCCAACTCCCCCAACAAGCCGCCCGCCGTGCGCTTTAACTTCATGTCCGCGCAACTGGATCGCGACGTCACCCTGGAAGCCATGCGCATCGCGCGCCGCATCATGACCGCGCCCGCCTTGCAAGGCATCGTCACCGACGAAATCACACCCGGGGTGAACATCCAGTCCGACGATGAATTACTCGATTGGGTGAAGAGGAACGCGGAAACCACCTATCACCCGGTCGGCACTTGCAAGATGGGGTCTGACGCGATGGCGGTGGTGGATGACCAATTGCGCGTGCATGGCATGCAGGGGCTGCGCGTCGCCGATGCCTCCATTATGCCGACCCTGACTTCCGGCAACACCAACGCCCCCTCGATCATGATCGGCGAAAAAGCCGCGCGGATGGTGCTTGCCGCCGCATAATGCTGCTTGGCTCCAACCAAACCATGCCTGACCACGTATGGATCAGCGCGGTTTGCGATCCCCAGGAACGGGTGTGGGCCAAGGGCGCAGGACGTTTGGGCGCTGATGATCTGCAACGCCCGGTGCTGGAGCGGTTGGGGGAGGTGGTCGCCGCCATCCCCGCTCACATCGCCGTCGATGCCAGAACCACGCGGCTGACCTATTGCCAGCTCTAGCGGACGAACAAATCGTTCATGGCGAGGCGGTCCTCGATTGAGAGCGGATGCATCTGGGCCAATGTCCTTTCATGACACGACGATATGCCGGCTGGTGCTGACGGGGCGAGGGATTCAAAATTTGAATTCCGGGCCGTCGACATAGCGAAAACGTTCCAGTGCATCGGCGCGCAAGGTAAAGCCGAGGCCGGGGCGGTTTGGGGCGTGGACGGTGCCGTCCGGGCGGATGTCGAATGGTTCGTTGAACAGACCCCACATCATCGGCATGTAGCCTTGCGTCACTTCCAGGATGTGGCAGTTGGGGGCGGACATCGCGACATGAATGCTGGCCGCGAACAGCACGCCGCTGCCCCAGGCATGCGGGGCGAGGCGGACGCCATGCGCTGAGGTGAGTGCCGCGATGCGCCGGATTTCCGTCAGGCCGCCGGCGCGCGCGACATCGGGCTGGGCGATATCAATGGCACGGCGTTCCAGCAGATCGACGAAATCAAACCGGGTGAATTCGCGTTCGCCGGAGGCGATGGGGATGGTGGTGGACCGGCGCACCTCCGCCTGGCCGGCGTGGTCGTCTGGTGTAACGGGTTCCTCGAACCAGGCGATGTTGTATTCCTCCAGTTCGCGGGCGAGCTTGATGGCGGTGGCGACTTCCAATGATCCGTGCGCGTCGATCATTAACTCGACATCGGGGCCGATGCCGCGGCGCGCTGCGCGCACCCGGCGGACGCAGTTGGCGATCGAAAAACCGTCGCGGCCGACGACGCGCATTTTCACGGCGGTAAAGCCTTTCGCCGCGTAGCTGCCGAGTTCCGCCTCCGCTTCGTCCCCCGGTGCCCAGCCGCCGCTGGCATAGCCACGCACCGATCTTCGCACCGCGCCTAGCGCCTGATAGAGCGGGATGCCGAGCGCCTGCGCCTTGACATCCCAGATCGCGATATCGATGCCGGAAATCGCTTCCATGATCACGCCGCGCCGGCGGCTTTCATCGGCCTGCGTGACGCCACGTTCGAGCGCCGGCTTGCTGCGCGAGCCATTATACATTTTCTCGTAGATGCGTTCGGAGAAGATCGGGTCTTCGCCGATGCATTCTCCGGCCAGTTCATACGCGATGATCGCGGCGACGATGGGCGGGGTGCCGAGGGCGGCGCCGATGCCGACGAGGCCGGTGTCGGTTTCGACGCGTATGAGGGTTGCGTCGCTCTTGACCTTGGTGCCCAAGTCGGTGCGGTGGCGTTTGTCCAATGGCACCGGCGCCGACATGGGTATGGCCGATACGTTGATGATTTTCATCGCTGCACTCCCGCTGATTGGCTGATGCCGCGATAGCAATATATTACGACCTTGTCTGCGTGTGCCTGGCCCGGGCCGGACTGCATTGGGTTCACGGTCCAATTGACAATGGGTCTGGTGCGTTATCCTACTGTCGGCCAACCATCTGTTGTTCTTGGCGCATTGGCATGCGCGATGGCACACCCCCATCTTATCGGGAAGGAAGAAAATTTATGCGTGCGGTTGGTATCATGGTGCATGGCGGCCCCGAGGCCTTGACGGTGGTGGATGTGCCGGAGGTGCATGCCGGCCCGGGCCAGCTGCGCCTGCGGGTTTTTGCGGCGGCGGTGAACCCGACCGACCTTATGGCTCGCAATGGTTCGCGCGCGGTACAGCAGAAAATTGATCCGCCGCCCTATGTGCCGGGTATGGACGCGGCGGGCATTGTCGATGAGGTGGGCCCTGGTGTTGCGACTGGGGTGAAACTCGGCGACGCCGTCATGGCCATGGTGGTACCGCAGGGTAGCCATGGCGCCTATCGGGAGCAGATCGTACTGAATGCCCGGTCCGTGGTTCTGGCCCCGCACGGCTTTACGCATGTGCAGGCCTGCACGGTGCCGATGAACGGGCTGACCGCGCGCCAGTCGCTGGATTTGCTGGGGCTGTCAGCGGGGCAGGTGCTCGCGGTGACGGGGTCGGCGGGCGCTTATGGCGGCTATGTGATCCAATTGGCGAAGCTGGCGGGATTGACCGTGATTGCCGATGCCTCCGAGGCCGATGAGCCGCTGGTGCGCGCGCTTGGCGCCGATATCATTGTGCGCCGGGGTGATGGTGTTGCCGTGCACATCCGGGCGCATTTTCCGGACGGCGTGCACGGGCTGGCCGATGGCGCGGTGCTGAACGAGCGCGTGGTTGCTGCGGTTCGCGATGGCGGGGCCTTTACGTCCGTGCGTGGCTTCCAAGGCATGGCGGAGCGAGGCATCAATTTTACCACGACTTTTGTTAGAAGTTATGATGGTGAACTCGAGAAGCTCGATCAACTGCGCCGGCACGTGGAGACGGGCATTCTGACAGTACGGGTGGCGGATGTGTTTACCCCGGAGCAGGCCCCGCTCGCACATCGGCGCCTGGAGGCCGGCGGGACACGCGGGCGGCTGGTCATTCAGTTCTGATACCGCGCTCCAGGGGCCTGTCGTTAGTAAGATTAGGGGCGTCACCCCCCTTAGCGGGGTTCGGGGCAGAGCCACGACTTTGCTGACGGCAGGCCCCCGGAAATTGGTATGAGGATCTGTTGATGTCGGTCGAGCGCGCCGACCGGGTGGGTCAGGCTACCATTTGTAGACTTTTTTCAGCGTGCCGCCCATCAGCTTAGCTTTGTCGCTGTCCGACAGGCGAGTGGTGTTGCGGAACGGCGCAACGCCTTGTTCGTATGTCAGAATGCCGCTGGTGCGGGTCCAGTCGGTGCCCCACATGCAGCGATCCAGGCCAAATGCGTCGATGATGCGCAGCACCGGATTCCAGATGTCGGTATAGGGAAAGGCCTCGCGCGAGAGGGTGCAGGCGCCGCTGATTTTCACCCGCACATTCGGATAGGCTGCCAGCGCGAGTAGTTTTGGTAGATCGGCCCAGGGTTCGGCCAGGGGCGGTGGCTGGTTGGGTTGCAATAGGCCGAGATGGTCGATGATGATCACCGTGTCGGGATTGCGCCGGACCAGTTCGGTGCCGTGATCGAGCCGGCCCCAGCAGAGGAAATTCACCGGCATGCCATGCCGGCCGGCGGCCGCGAAGCCGCCGCTCAGCCGTGGATCGGCCGGATCGCTGAGCAATTCGTCGCGCAGCATGATGCGCACGCCGACCGCGCCCTTGGTCTTGGACCAGGCGGCCACTATATCGTTGACGGCCGGATCGGTGACATCGATCGGCACCACGACGCGGAAACGGTCGGGGTAGGTGGCAAAGGTTTCCAGCGCGAAGCTTGGGTCGTGGCGGTAAAGATTGAACGAGGAGACGATGACCGCGCCATCGACGCCGACGGCATCCATCGCGGCGGTCATTTCCGTGCCATTGGCGGAGTCCGGCCCGTGCAGCTTGCTCACCCAGGGCCGGCCCGGATGATTATGTTCATAGGCGTGGACCTGGACATCGACGACACGCATGACAGCCTCCTGCTGATGGGGAATTTTATCCGTTGGGTCTAGTTTCGCATAGGGCATCCGCGGCTTGCGCTTCGTCGGTGCCAGCCTATCCTGGAGCCTTGCAGAGGAAATCCATGAGTGATGCAAACAAGGCGCAGATTGATTTTTGCGACGGGCGTGTGGGCGAGAAATGGGCCGCGATGCAGGTCCGCCTCTATGCGACGCTGTCGCAGGCCACGTTGGAGCTGTTGGCGTGGCGGGATTGGTCACGGGGTGGTGCGTGCTCGATATTGGCTGCGGCGCGGGGGAGACATGTGTGGTCTTGCTGGACGCGGGGGCGGATGTGACGGGCGTCGATGGGTCCGGGCCGTTTGCCCTGGCCGAAAAGGATCGGCTGCGCGGAATTCTGGAACGGGCCGGGTTTGCCGATATCGCGATCGATCCGTTCGATTTCCCCGTCCGCATGGCGGCTGCTGGCGGCGGCGAATGAACGGCTAACCCGCAATGCCGCCCGCGCCGGGCGGAGTAAATATCAGGAGCTTTAGATATGAATGAAATGCCCCAATACACGCCACCGAAGGTTTGGGTCTGGAATAAGTCGAACGGAGGACGGTTCGCCAATATCAACCGCCCCATCGCTGGCCCCACGCATGATCATGAATTGCCGGTCGGGCGACATCCGATGCAGCTTTATTCGTTGGGGACCCCGAACGGGCAAAAAGTGACGGTGTTGCTGGAGGAGCTGCTCGCACTTGGCCATGCCGGCGCGGAATATGATGCCTGGCTGATCCGCATTGGCGAGGGCCAGCAGTTCGGCAGCGGTTTCGTCGCGATCAATCCGAATTCCAAAATTCCAGCCTTGCTGGATCGCAGCGGGCCGATGCCGATCCGGGTGTTTGAATCGGGGGCGATCCTGATGCATCTGGCCGAGAAATTCGGCGAATTTCTGCCGACAGAAGCCGCCGCACGTGCCGAATGTCTGTCCTGGCTGTTCTGGCAAATGGGCAGCGCGCCCTATTTGGGCGGCGGGTTTGGACATTTCTATGCCTATGCGCCGACCAAGATCGAATATGCGATTGACCGCTTCGCGATGGAAACTAAGCGGCAACTGGATGTGCTCGAACGCCGACTGGGCGAAAGCGCGTTCCTGGCCGGTCCCGATTACACGATCGCCGATATCGCGGTCTGGCCCTGGTATGGTGGGTTGGCCAAAGGATTGCTTTACGGTGGGGGAGAGTTCCTGGCCGTGCAGGACTACAAAAACGTGCAGTCCTGGGCCGACACTATCGGCGCGCGGCCGGCGGTAAAACGCGGCCGCATCGTCAATCGCCTGCAAGGCGATCCTGCCCACCAACTGCATGAACGCCATGATGCTAGCGATTTCGACTTGAAAACCCAGGATAAAATCGCCGCTGGCGACTGAACGATGGGTCTGTGGTGGAGGAGTAGAGTGTCAGGAAGAATGGGGGTAAAGCCCCCGACCTTCCTGACGCACCCTCCCCCACCACAGCATCAATGCTCAGTAGCCGGTGCGGGTGGCGGCGATGGTGTAGTTTTTGCGGGGAAATTCTTCCCAGTAATGGCGGATGCCTTTGCCGCCCATGTCGCGGTAGGGGCGTTTGCGCATGGCGTCGACGTCCAGGTCGATGCCATGGCCGTGGGCTGTGGAGAGTTCGGCGAAGCCGTCTTTAATGATGACGGGAGAAACGGCGATGGCATCGCAGGCAGGTTTTAAGTTAACGAAGCATTCGGCGATATAGAAATTCGGGATGACGGCAGAGAAGGCGATGGTGGCGGCGAGGCCGACGAGGGTAGAATTATAATTATGGGGCGCGATGGCGACGGCGTGTGGGGCGGCCATGGCGGCGATGTCCAGCATGGCGGAGATGCCGCCGCAATTGCAGATATCGGGGTTCAGAATATCGGCGGCGCGGGCGGTGAGTGCCTGGGCGAAGGATTCTTTTGAATACATCGCCTCACCGGTCACAATCGGTGTGTTCAATGCCTGGCGTACTTCGGCAACCAGGGAAATATTATCGCCGAGGCAGGGTTCTTCGTACCAGCCGATATCGAATTCCTCCAGACGGCGGCCGATGCGAATTGCGTGCATGGGAGCGAGGCGGCGATGAACTTCGATCAGCAGGCCGAATGCGGGGCCTAAAGCGGCGCGCATGGCACGGACGTAATTGACGACGTGATCTTCATCCTCGCGATGGATGAAGCTGCGCCAGGGGCCGGGGAACGGGTCCCATTTCAGGGCGAGGTAGCCTTCGGCCTTGATGGCCAGAGCGCGCTCCACATTGGCTTCAATGGAGGCGGTGCCATCGGACCAGCCATTGGCGTAGACTTTCACCCGTTCTCGCGAGGCGCCGCCTAGAAGATTATGCAGCGGCATGCAGGCGCGCTTGGCGAGCGCATCCCAGAGTGCGATTTCGATGGCGGACCACGCCGATTGCAGATCGAGCGAGGCGCGGCGGATGGCGAAATCCTCGAACATCACCTGCGCGGTGTGGCGGATGGAAAAGCAGGAGCGGCCGATGACATGCTTAGCCATGGCTTCCAGGCAGGCTTGGATGACGGTTTCCTTGCCCGGCGTGACATAGGCCTCGCCCCAGCCATACACGCCGTCCTCCATCTCCACGCGGCAAAAGAGCAGGTTTTTGGCGACGCCGGGGTCAAATAGGAAGGTTTCGATGCGGGCTATTTTCATGGCGGTTTTCCTCGCGACCGGTTGGCCCTATTCTAGGCGCGAAATTACGGAGCGGACAAAATGCATTTCGGCGGCTCAATGTTTTTTACCGATTATTCCATGACCCCACAGGCGTTGGCGAAGGCGCTGGAGGAGCGAGGGTTTGAATCCGTCTGGGCGCCGGAGCATTCGCATATTCCGCTCAGCCGTAAGACGCCGTTCATTTTTGGCGGCGATTTGCCGAAGAAATATTACGATGCGATGGACCCGTTCGTGACCCTGACGGCGGCGGCGCTGGCGACCACGACGCTGAAGGTGGGGACTGGCGTGTGCCTGATCAATCAGCGCGATCCGATTCAGACGGCGAAATCGGTCGCCTCCATCGATCATATCTCCGGCGGGCGGTTCATCTTTGGCATCGGCAATGGCTGGAACCAGGATGAGATGGAAAACCATGGCACGGTGTATGCGACGCGCCACCAGCTGGTGCGGGAACGCATCGAGGCGATGAAGGAAATCTGGACGCAATCGAAGGCCGAATATCATGGCGACTTCGTTAAATTCGATCCGATGATGGCTTGGCCAAAACCGGTGCAGAAGCCGTACCCGCCGATCCTGGTGGGCGGGGCGTTTCCTTACTCCGCGCGCCGCGCCATCCGTTACGCTAATGGCTGGATGCCGCAGCTGACGGCGAAGATGCAGGTGCCGTTCAATGAACAAATCCCGCGTTTCCGCCAAATGGCGGCCGAGGCGGGGCGTGATCCGGCCACCCTTCCGGTCAGCGTGTGGGGCCGTACGCCGATGTATGAGGAAATCGCTGGCTATCAGGAATTAGGAGTGGAGCGGGTTTGCACCAGCCTCGATAGCGATGCCGCTGATAAAGTCCTCCCTGTGCTCGATACCTGGGCCGCGCTGATCCGGCGCATTAACGGGTGATGTCGGGTGGCGTTGATGGAAAGTTAAGGTCGGGGCATAGCCCCGACCTTGCTTCCGATTAGACTGGCACCAACGGCGCGTGCAGGCGTGTGCCTTCGCAGATGATGCCGCCGCGATTGCCGATTTCGATGCTGCCATAGCGTTCGGCATAGGCCGCGGGAAGTGGGCGGGCGCCGGGGGCGGCGAGCCAGAGGCGGAGGAGGTGGCGTTTGCGTTCGGGTTCGGACCAGTCCTCGAAGGCGGTGCGGTCGTGCAGGATGGTGTGGTTGTGGACGAACTGCATGTCGCCGGGGCGGAATTCCATGTCGAGGCGCAGGGTGGTGTCCTCGGCTAGGCGGTCGAAGCAATCGAGGGCGGCAAGGTCTTCTTCGGTGAGGCGCGGGGCGGCAGGGAAGCGTTGCGAGGAGCGCACGTAATGTGGCGCGTAGATCGCCGAGAGATGGCCCTGGTGGTCGTTATAAACAGGCAGTTCGAACCAGGGGTTCTTGCCGGGGGGAACCTCGCCACGTCGGTCGGTGGGCATGGGGTTGAACAGGCGGGTGACGAGGTTGGGGTGGTGGGTGGCCATCGTGTTGTAGATCGCCATGGAGCTAGTGATGGAGGAGAGGCCGCCTCGGCGGGCGGTTTTTAGGCACAGGAGCCCGACGATATCGCAGGAATCGGTGTGGAAATTTTGTCGTTCGGTGGTTTGGTAGATGCGGACATTGGGGTCGGTGGTGGACAGGCCGAGATCGCGCACATGGCCGAGCACGTGGCCCTTGGCGTTTTGTGAACGGGCGGTGCCGAGATAGCTGCCGATGCCCCAATAGGCGGTGGCGGATTCAGCGATCGGGCGATCCACTGGCAGGCCGCGCAGCAGGATAAATCCACGGCCGCGGAGGATTTCGTCGCGTAATGTGTCCAGCACGGGGCCGAGGGTGGGGAGGGGGAAATCGGCGCGTTTGATATCTGCGATATCGAGGCCGCGTGACTGGGTGGCGGCGATGGAGGCATCGATTTCGGCGAGGTGGGTAAGGGAAAGAAAGAGAATCCAGTTTTCGGGGTGTTTGGCCAGTTCGGCGCCGATCCAGGCAGAGGGGCCTGTTATGAGGGGGCGGGGTGGGGCAGTGTGCATTTATAACCCTCCAAACGGAATGGCTAGGTGGAATGGGCGGTGACGGATTCGAACCGCCGACCCTCTCGGTGTAAACGAGACGCTCTACCGCTGAGCTAACCGCCCGTCTGGTCTGTCCGCAATGGCGTGGGGCGGCAGGAAATGCAAGCATGGCGTTGGCAACGAGCGAGGGGAATGAGCATGACCGCTGGCAGTGATTCAACCGAAAGCCTGAAGGAACTGGCCCGCAAGGTCCTGCCGGGCGGGGGGTTCGGCAATACCTCCTTCGATATGATCATCCGCGAAGGCAAGGGCGGGCGGGTCTGGGATATCGATGGCAAGGAATATGTGGATTTTCTGCTCGGGTCCGGGCCGATGTTTATCGGCCATTGCCATCCTGAGGTGATAGCGGCGGTGCTGGCGCAAGTGCCGCGCGGGGCGACGTTTTTTGCCAATAATGAACTGGGCATCCGGCTGGCAGCGGAAATTGTCGATGCGGTGGCCTGTGCGGAGAAAGTGCGCTTTGTCAGCAGCGGGACCGAAGCTGATGCCTATGCCATGCGGCTGGCGCGCGCTTTTCGCAAGCGGGATAAAATTCTCAAATTCGAGGGCGGCTATCATGGGATGTCGGATTGGAGCCTGATGAGTCTGGCGCCGAAGCGGCCGGGGAATTTTCCGCAGGCTTCGCCGGATTCAGCTGGCATTCCGCGTGCGACGGCACAGGATATGCTGATCGCGCCGTTCAATGATGCGGACATGGCAGCCAGCCTGATCCGCGAGCATCGTGATGAGCTAGCGGGCGTGATCGTGGAGCCTTTTCAGCGATTGATTCCTCCGGCGCCGGGGTTCTTGCAGGCGTTGCGCACGGTAACCGCCGAATGCGGCATTCCGCTGATTTTCGACGAGGTGGTGACAGGTTTTCGCTTCGCCTGGGGCGGGGCGCAGGAATTTTATGGTGTGACCCCGGATATCTCCACCCTCGGCAAAATTATTGGGGGTGGGTTTCCGTTGGCGGCCATTGTCGGGCGCGCCGATATCATGGCGCATTTTGATAAGTCGCTGGTGGGGGACGAGGGGTTCCTGCCGATGATCGGCACGCTGTCGGGAAATCCCGTCGCCGCCGCTGCCGGGTTGGCGACCTTGGCCGTGCTGCGCCGGCCGGGGGCGTATGAGCAGGTGTTTGCCACCGGACAGGCGCTGATGGATGGATTTGCCAAAATCATTACCGAACTCAACCTGTCGGCGCAGGTCATCGGTGTGCCGGTGTTGTTCGATGTGATTTACACCCGCGACACCGTCCGCGATTACCGCTCTGCTGCGAAATCTGACACGGCGATGCAAGGCCGCGTCAATGCCCGCCTGCGCGAGGCCGGCGTGCTGAAAGGCGATAGTAAATTCTACGCATCGCTCGCCCATACTCGCGACGACGTGGCCCACACCATCGCCGCCTTCCGCACCGCCGTCGCCGCAGAGCTGGGGTGATCCGGCGGTAGGGTAGGAAGGCCAGAGGCAGAGCTACCCTATCGCCGGATTACACTCCCCAGCCCCGGGGTGGCGGTGGGCTTGGTGGTGACGGGACCGAGTGGGTTGCCCCAGACGCGGTCGCCGGCGCGGGCGAGGAGGAGGATGTCAGATTTGACCCAGGTGTAGATGCGTCCAGCGGATTCGGCGGAGAGCGGGGCGCCGAGGGTGATGATGGTGCGGAGTGCGCTGAGATTCAGGCGTTGGCGGCGTTGGTAGGAGGAATTGTCGAGCCAGGGGGCGGGGACGGCGAGGATGGTCGCCTGCGCGGTGGCGGCCTGTTCGAGGATGGTGGAAGCGGGGCCGGTGGTGCGGAGGAGAGTGGTGCCGAATTCGGGTGCGGCTTGCCAGGGCCAGGGTTGGGCGTCGGCGACGAGGAGGGTGTCGTTGGGCCGGATATCGAGAAAGAGCAGCAGATCGGCAAGATGGGCGATTTCCGCGGTGGGGCGGGCGGGTTGGTTGGCGAAGGCGCGGATGGCTTGGCGGGCGGCGCCAGGGTTCGCGGCGGCCCATTCGAGGAGGGAGGGCCAGTCGGGGAGGTCGATGGCCCGGGTGGTGCGGAGTGCGTGCAGGAAGGCCCAGCCATTGGTGGTGAGCAGGTGTTCCTGGGTTGGGGTGTAGAGGATGCTGGGGCTTTCCATGGTGGGATCATGGCGTTGGGCATGGGGGCTGGGAAGGGTTTGTTAGAAGATTGCGGGTAGGGGCCTTGATTGAGCGGGATGCACCGGTCTATATGCCGCGACCTTCGCGCCCCCCCAATGCGCGCAGAATATGGTTCGGGGCTGTAGCTCAGTTGGGAGAGCGCCTGAATGGCATTCAGGAGGTCAGCGGTTCGATCCCGCTCAGCTCCACCATCGTGCCCGGGTGGCTTGCGTGAAAAATAGAGATTTTTGTGGTGCGGCCGGACAAATCTGGCAAGCGGGCGGAAGTGTTTCTCGGCGTGGGCCGGTCCGGTGGATTACGCAGAGGGTTGGGCCGCCCTGGTCGCCATTGTTTTGATCCGCTCAGCTTATCGGCCGAGGTTCTGGGCATCGTGCTGCGCCCCCTGTTTCGGGGTGACGGACGCTGAAGCCCTTGAGCGGCTTGTCGATGTAGGTTACCTGCTTGCGGGCGACAGGGCGACAGGGCGACAGGGCGACAGGGCGACAGGGCGACAGGCTGCTCAGTTTGGTGTCCGTTGCGCTGACGATTGGTCTGCGCCTCGTCTTCGGCGCCTTGGGAATATGCGTTGCGGCACGGCGGCGTGGGGGAGCAGGTTTCGGAAACACGGTGAAAATGCCGTGGAAGTAAAGAGCGACACCGCGCGATGCAGTTTTTGGGGCGTAGCCAAGCGGTAAGGCAGCGGATTTTGATTCCGCCATTCGGAGGTTCGATCCCTCCCGCCCCAGCCATGCAGACTTTGATTTTTACCCCGGCTCCGGCGTTGCGAGGATTGTGGCCGATAACCGTGGATTAGACCACCGGGACGGGTCTCTGAGACAGGCCTGTCCACCGGTTGGGACATTTTTCCTTGGCTTTCCGGGCTTAGTCTCTGATGCCAAAATCCAAATATCCGAACCCGCAGCCGTTGAATTAACGATCCCCACTGCTTTCGATGCCTGACAGTTTTCTCAACCGAGGGGGCTAAAGGCGGTAAAGGGGGTGTTTTGACTTCCACCACGCGCTAGGCCGTGCGCCCATCGGCTTCTGCCGGTTACCCGACAGGAGCTGCTCGATGATGGACCGACGCAGCTGGTGGTTTCGTGGATTGGAGACAGCCGGTTGCTCACTTAGGCTTCCACGCGCTGGCGAGCTTCTGGGCCTCCGCGATCTGCGCGGGCGTCATCTTTGCGGCCAAGATGTCGCGGTTCTTAACGGCACTGTCGCGCACGTCCTTTTCGTCAGTAACCAACGCACGTGATGCCGAGAGATTAAACCATTTGTGGGCCTGAACGTAGTCCTGCGGTACGCCCCGGCCGATGTCGTACGTGTTGCCCAGGTTGAACTGCGCACTCGCATCGCCCTGGTCGGCTGCCAGCCGGTACCACTTAACCGCCTGCGCATCATCCTGCGGCACGCCCTGGCCGGTGCGGTACATTAAGCCCAGGTTGAACTGCGCACTCGCATCGCCCTGGTCAGCTGCCAGCCGGTACCACTTAACCGCCTGCGCATCATCCTGCGGCACGCCCTGGCCGGTACGTTACATTAAACCCAGGTTGAA
>SHWN01000032.1 GCA_009693795.1 Acetobacteraceae bacterium | reverse complement strand
ATTAAATAAAGATACCCGCGCCCGAGACCATTTATTTTATTCAATTTGTTGTGTTTCGAAAGAGCGACGAGTATGCCACCCTGCTTGATTGGTCGGTCATTCCTATCAAATCTTGAAGCGGCCGATTGCAGCCTGGTACGTCTCCTCCAAGCACGGATAGACGCTCGGATCCGAGCCAAAATAGAACTCCGGTCAGATGCTACTTCGCATTTGAATTCCTCCGTCAGAGTTCGTTGACTCGTTGTTGTCATCTGTTCTCATGGCTCCTGTAAGATTTGTCAAAGGCACCCGGCAGACTGAGCCCTAAAGTTTTCTAACTCAAAATTTCCAAAAATTCGGGTCCCGTAAAGGATCGAGGTGGTCCCCATCCATTGGACAGGAAACCGACTGAGTTGAGAGAGAGCCCCCCCGCCGTTCTCTTAGGGCGGCAGTGTCTACCACTTTTCCGTGATCAATTGAACCTTCTTTTTGTTGCTGTGGCGCGGTGTATATGTAGGCAACGCGCTTGCGTTGTCTACATATACACTGGTTGGTATGGCCTAGATAATTTGCGTGGTGTGTGATACCCAAGCGCCTGATGCGAGCGTTCGCCATTATAGAACCCCAGCTAGGCGGTGATGCCATTACGGGCACCAGCCACTGAGAGGTCGAACTCGATAAACGCCTCCTCGTATTTCAGGCTACGCCACAGTCGCTCGATGAAGATGTTGTCGAGATACCCGCTCTTGTCGTCGATGCTGATGAGCACGCCGGGGCCAGCCATTTCTGCGAGAAAGTCCCGGCTGGTGAACTGCGCGCCTTGGTCGGTGTCGAAGTTATCCGGCGGGCCGTAGCGATCAAGCGGCTCCCGCTAAGCCTCAACATAGAACTCGCTCTCCAGCCCCATCGACATGCGCTACGCCAAAATATACAGGATGAACCAGTCCATCACTGCGACCAGATAGACAAAGCCCTTGACCAGCAGGATGTAAGTGATGTCTGCGAACCATACCCGGTGCAAGCGATCGATCAGCAGACCACGTCAAAGATACTGATAAACTTGGTGTTGCGGGTGGCGCCGGCTGGTGTTCGGCTTCTGGTAGATTGCCTCGAGCCCCATCAGTCGCATCCGCCGATGAACGAGTTTGCAATTTACCGTCCAGTCATCCCCGTCCAGAATCGCCCCCTTCCATGCCATGGATCTGGCTGGCATGCACCCTATACTGGCTCGACAGTACCGCGACTGTCCCTACTCGCGAACCGCCGCCAACATCAACCTCGCCTGGGAGGCTGCGCTATGCTTCTGGTGCGTATTCGCCATTTTCTCCCCGACGCCCAAGGTTCGTTTAGGGGTAGAACTCTTTCTTAACGACCTGTCGAGTTTCCGCTGACTACATCAGAGAAAACGGCTTCAATACGGCCTCCGTAAGGTAATCACATGTTCCGTGGCCGGTTCGAACACCTGCGCCGCGGCATTTGGCCCCTTGGCTTCGGGGTATTGCGGGCTCCTAGTTCATCCACGTCTGCGCACGGACGCTCGCCCACCCTCCTTGCCCTTCCGCAATGTTCCGGTAGTCTGCGGCCAACGGACGTGGCGGTAATACTGCTGCAAAAAATGGCCAAAATGGCAAAGATAATTGCCTGACTTCCCCATTCAAACTATGTGCTGGGCCAAATAGACCCCGGTGCCTGACCACCCGCACCGCTTCCCCCCTGACAACGGAGTTTTCCTCGTGCTGGACCGGATCCTGCTGACCAACGATGACGGCATCGACGCCCCAGGGCTCGTCGTGCTGGAGGAGATCGCCGCCGTGCTCGCGCAGGAGGTCTGGGTGGTGGCCCCGGAACACGACCAGAGCGGCGTGTCGCACGCCATCAGCCTGCATCATCCGCTGCGTATCACCGAATGGGGGCCGCGGCGCTATGGTGTCACAGGCACGCCGGGTGATTGCGCGGTGATGGGGGTGTGCCATCTGATGAAGGATAATCCCCCTCAGCTAATCCTTTCCGGCGTCAACCGGGGTGCGAATATGGGCACGGAGACGGTGTTTTCCGGCACCGTAGGGGGGGCGATGACGGGGATGATGCTAGGCGTGCCTTCCCTTGCGTTGAGCCAAGTTTACACGCCTGGGCAGCCGATGCGTTGGGATGCGGCGCGCGAATTGGGAGCTTCAGTGATTAGCAAGCTGTTGGAAATTGGCTGGGGTAAGGAAGCCTGCCTCAACATCAATTTCCCACCGTTGCCGGCGGAGGCATGCGGGCCTATCACCCTCGCCCGCCAGGGGGCAGGCTGGATCGATGGTATGCGCGTGGAAACTCGCACGGATTTGCGTGGCGGCAATTACCACTGGATCGGATTTCGCCGTGGCGATCGTCCGCAAGGCGAGGATGCTGATACCGTGGCGCTGAAGGCAGGGCGGATTGTCGTCACGCCGATCAAATACGATCGCACGGACGAGGAAGCCTATACGGGCCTGATGGCCCACTTGCCGCGACTATCGCAGGGTTAAATGTGAAAGGGCGTGGCACACAATGCGCCACGCCCCACCATCGTCTCAGCGAAAACGCCTCAGCGCGAATAGAATTCAACGACCAGATTTGGTTCCATCTGCACCGGGTATGGTACATCGGAAAGTTTCGGCGCCCGGGCGAAGCGGCCGCGCATGGCGCGGTGGTCGACTTCCAGATATTCTGGCACGTCCCGCTCGGTGCTCTGTGTCGCGTCTAGCAGCATGGCGAGCTGCTTGGACTTCTCCCGCACCTCGATCACGTCGCCGTCCTTCACCAAGTAGGACGCGATATTCACCCGCTTGCCGTTCACCTGCACATGGCCATGATTGACGAACTGGCGGGAGGCGAAGGGGGTGATGGCAAATTTCAGGCGGTAGATCACCGCATCCAGCCGGCGTTCCAGCAACTCGATCAGGTTTTCCGAGGTATCGCCTTTGCGGCGGACCGCCTCCTCGTAATATTTACGGAACTGCTTTTCGCTGATATTGCCGTAATAGCCCTTCAGCTTCTGCTTCGCCATCAACTGCACGCCGAAATCGGACGGTTTCTTGCGCCGCTGGCCATGCTGGCCGGGGCCGTATTCGCGCTTGTTAATGGGAGATTTCGGTCGGCCCCACAGGTTTACCCCCAGGCGGCGGTTAATTTTGTACTTACTCTCGGCGCGCTTGGTCATGCGCGGTGCCCTTTTCTTATATGCCTAGTGTTTGATCCCTAGGTGGGCCACCATGGCTTGTTGCACCGGTAGGCCAGATCCGGCTGGATCAGGCGGGCGCACGCCCCGAAGGCGCGTCCACGTTCCCGGCAGTGGGCGGGCGTATAGGGCCGGGGGGGGTAGCTTGTCAAACCATGTGGGTTGTCAAACGGGGCAGGGTGGGCCTATGCCCCGCGCATGATCGATCGCAGTGACATTCTTTGGCTCGGCATCGCCGCCGGCGTAGGCGGCGGGCTGGTGGGGGGCATGATGCTTGGTATCGGCATGAGCATGGTGTTGTCCGGCGTGCATCTGGGCTGGTTGTTGATGCTGCCCGGCGCCCCGGCTGGGGCGCTCCCGGGGTGGCTGCTGGCCCGCAAGCTGGCGGCGCGGCTGCCGGCTACAGTGCCCAGATCCACTACAAGATCGGCACGCTCACCGCCAACACGATGATGTGCATGGTCAGACCCAGCCGCCAGTAATCGCCGAAGGCGTAGCCATTCGGCTCCATCATCAACGTATTATTCTTGTGCCTGCTCGCTAGGGCAATTGCCACGGGCCCGGCAATCACCATCGTGGCCAACACCAGCAGCACCAGGGCCGTTTCCGTGGGTAGCCTGTGCGTGGCACCGAGGATGAAGCTGACCGTCAGCCCGGCGCCGCCCACCATGCCAAACGCCTCACCGAGGGCCAGCAGACAGGCCAACATGACAATGATCGACCAATCAACCTGTTCATAGAATTCGCGCGCTGGCACCCACCCGGTCGCGGCATAGCCGGCCACCGCGTGGCCAGGGCGACGGTGAATGATGTCAGGCCCAGCCTAGCGGCGGCGATGGCCGCGACAAAGGGGCCGATGGCGACTGCAACGGACCAGGCCCGCACCGGCTCCAGCCGAACCTCGCTGATCGGCATCGCGCTGCCCGATGCGATCCGATGATTGCAGATCCGATCGCGATAGGTCAGGCCCTGATGGCACAGACCCAGCACGGTGATATTTAACGCGAGCGCAATTGCAGCGCCTGCGCGGATTGTCTAGAGATGCACAATCGGCTTGCACCACCACCTCGGTGATAGCCGGTACTGCATCCGGTCCACTGTCGGAGTATGCTGTCTCATCGAGTTCGGCACGGATTTTTTGGACCGCGAGCAAGACCCCTTCTACATCAAGCTCGATGATAAATTCCTCCGCTCGCGCTTCGGGGGCCGCTTCGTGAGTCGAATGCAGAATGAGCCCCAGCGCGACGCCTATGAACAATTCGCTCGCGGCCACCAGACCGCGACGGACCCGCCCTCAGTGCATCAGGCCAAGAATGCAGCCGAGCAGGACAAAAAGTAGAATCTGCGGAGTGGTTACAAAGCGTATTTTAGCCTCACGCAGCCGCGCCGCGACACCCGCTTCAGCCCTGTACCTTCCAATGCGGCATATAAAGATTGAAATGCACCGCGCCGACACCGCCGACCTCGCCAAGCTGAGCGGCCAGATTCTCCACCCCGACTGCCTGGCTGAATGCCGCCAGCAGCCAGATATTGCCGGCGGATGCCTCGATGCCCCGAAATATTCTGGCTTGCGGCTTTTCAGCCATCGCGCCCGTAGCGTTTTCCAGCGCCTGCACCAGCGCGGTTTCCTTTACCCCACGGCTCAGCGGATACCGGGCCGTGAGCAGACGAGATGTGGTGCTGGCATCGAACGGTGCGTTGGCCTTGCCAATGCGTTCTCCCACCACCCGTAACCGGCCAATGGTTCGGCTGGTCACGCGCATCGTCCATGGGCTGCCATTCGCCCCGCCCACTTTCTTATAGGCCGGCGAATGCAGAACCGTTGCCTGGCTAAGAAAATAAGTGGCCACCCGCGGGCTTTCAATTATGACGACGGCGTTGAGGCTCGGCTATTGGTGGCGCACCTGGAGCCAGTCGACATTGTGGATCACGGTGTAGCTTTGGGTCTCGATACGGCCATGATCAGCGTCGACTGTTGGGTGCGCTCTGATCGTTGTATCCTTGTATTTCAAGACTTTATACTCATCGACGAAGACCTCGACATTCTCGCGCAGGGTTCCCTGATTGCCTTTCAACGCGAGAATGTAATCGGCTTTTTTCTCGATGATTTTCGTGGCGATGTCGCGCTGGCAGCCCATCGCATCGATCGTCACCACCGCGCCCTCGGTCGACATCATGTCGAGCAGCGCCGCGACCCAGGCCGCAAAGCAAAGCTGGAAGGCGCGGGCGTCGAGCATGGCGAAGATATCGCCGAGATGATCATGCCAGGGCGTGCCGTTCACATAGGGTCGAAACCGCCGCCGCAGCTCGATCTTACGCTCGCCGAATTGCGCGGTGCCGATGAACGCCTCCGCCCCAGCAAAAACCGCCAGAAGAATCAGGAGCAGCGCCTCAGAATCAGGAGCAGCACTTCCGGGAGCGGATAATCCACCTTGCCGGTCTGATGGTGGTCCGGCAACCCAATGAAATAGTGAAGAAAACTCGTCGTCTCAGAAATCTCTGCAAACCCGCTCCCCTCCGAACTCATCATCGTCCTCCATCTGAGACACAGTGAAGGACAACAGATTCAGCACTGCAGCCTTTTGTCACAGATATCTTCAACCAATTTCCCTAATTTCCTACGTCGTGTTGCCCGTTCGGCGGTGGTCCAGTAATCTACGCAAGACAGAACGCTGGCGTGCAAGGGGGTAGGACGTGCTCAAACTCGGTTACAAGGCATCCGCGGAGCAATTTGATCCTTCGGCGTTGCTGCAATTCTCTATTTTGGCTGAAAATCTTGGTTTTGACAGCATATTTATTTCCGACCATTTCCAGCCCTGGCGGCATACGAATGGCCATGCCGGCAATGCACTGGTCTGGCTGGGCGCGCTGGGAGCGGTGACGAAGCGGGTAATTATCGGCACCTCCGTGCTGACGCCGACCTTCCGCTATCACCCCTCCGTCGTCGCACAGGCGTTTGCCACGATGGGCCAGATGTTCCCCAATCGCGTGATCCTCGGCATCGGCACCGGCGAGGCGTTGAACGAGGTTCCCTCTGCCGGGATCGTCTGGCCGGAGATGAGGGAACGGTTCGCGCGCATGCGTGAGGCTGTGCAGTTGATGCGCAAACTCTGGACCGAGGAGTTCGTGACGTTCGAGGGCCAGTACTACAAGACCGACAAGGCGACGATCTATGATCGCCCCGATCAGCCGGTGCCGATCTATGTCGCCGCCGCTGGCCCGGCGGTGGCAAAATATGCCGGCCGCTCCGGTGACGGTTTTATCTGCACGTCGGGCAAGAAGCGGGAGCTTTATACCGAAACCTTGCTGCCGAATATGATGGACGGCATCGCCGCCAGCGGGCATGACAAGCCCGGCTATGACCGGATGATCGAAGTAAAAGTGTCCTTCGATACCGACAAGGAACGTGCCTTGAACGACACCCGCCATTGGGCCGCCTTGGCGCTTACGCCAGAGGAAAAAATGTCCGTCGAAGATCCGCGCGAGATGGAAAAACTGTCGGATGCGCTGCCGGTGGAACGCGCCGCGAGCCGCTGGATCGTCTCCTCGGATCCGGATGAGCATGTGGAGAAGATCGGCTATTACGTGGGCCTCGGCTTTAACCATCTGGTGTTTCACGCGCCGGGGCCAGATCAGGAGCGGGCGCTGCGGTTATATAGCGAACATATCCTGCCGCGGCTGCGCAAGAAATACGGGTAAGCTATCGCCATGAGCGAGGCGCCTGCGTTGCAAATCTTTGCCTTGCCGGGCTTGCCGATGTTCAAGGTTGGTGACAGTCTGGCTACGTCCCTGGGCGATGCCATGGCGGTGTCGTGCCCACCTGTGGATGGCGATGTTCTGGTGATTGCGCAGAAAATCGTCTCCAAAGTGGAAGGACGGATGGTCGACCTCGCCACTGTGACGCCATCGGAACCAGCCATCGCGCTGGGGGCGGAGATCGATAAGGATCCCCGCTTGGTGGAAATCATCCTGGGTGAGTCGGACCGCGTGGTACGTTCTCGCCCGAACTTGATGATCATGCAGCACAAGCTGGGCTTTGTGATGGCCAATGCCGGTGTTGATCAGTCCAATGTGGCGCCGGAGGATGGGGTGGAACGTGCGCTGTTATTACCCGTCGATCCCGACGGCAGCGCGGAGATGTTGCGCGCGACGTTGTCGGCGCGGTTCGGGGTAAAACTGGGCGTGATCATCAATGATAGTTTTGGTCGCGCCTGGCGCCGTGGCACCTGCGGTGTGGCAATTGGCGCGGCCGGCATTCCATCATTGGTGGATTTGCGTGGCTCGCCGGATTTGTTCGGCCGTATCCTTCATGTGACGGTGGTGGGCCATGCGGATGAAATAGCAGCGGCCGCTTCGTTGGTAATGGGCCAAGCGCGGGAAGGCCTGCCGGCGGTGCTGGTGCGCGGTGTGGTTTGCGATGCACCCGAAAATTCCGCGCGCGAATTGGCGAGGCCGGCGGACGAAGATCTTTTCCGATGAATGCGGGTCAGGTGGCGGCTCTGAGCGGCGGCGTGGGCGGCGCCAAGCTCGCGCTCGGCCTGTCGCGGGTATTGCCGGCCGATGAACTTCTTCTAATCGCCAATACAGGCGATGATTTCGAGCATCTCGGCGTGACCATCTGTCCCGATATCGATACTTTAATTTATACGCTGGCCGGTCTTGCCAATCTTGAATTGGGTTGGGGCCGGCAAGATGAGACCTGGTCCTTTATGGAGACGCTGGGCGCTATTGGCGGCGAGACATGGTTCCGCCTCGGCGATCGCGACCTGGCACTGCATGTGGAACGCACGAGACGCTTGGCTTTGGGTGAAAGCTTGTCGGCGATCACCGATCATGTGCGCGCGCGATTGGGGGTCGGTCCCCGTTTACTGCCGATGAGCGATGATCGCGTGCGTACCCGGCTACGCACGGATGACGGCTGGATCGATTTTCAGGATTATTTTGTCCGCCAGCAATGCCGGCCAATGGTGCGGGATCTGGCGTTTGTTGGGGTGGAGACGGCGCGGGCGCATCCTACGTTCCTGGCTGCTTTAGCCGCGCCCGATTTGCGCGCTGTGGTGATCTGCCCGTCTAATCCGTTGATCAGCGTGGAACCCATTCTGGCTCTAAAAGATGTGCGTGCGGCATTGGCGGCGTGCGCGGCTCCAGTAATCGCGGTGTCCCCCATCATCGGCGGTCGCGCGGTGAAGGGACCAACAGCTAAAATGTTTACCGAGCTTGGGACCGAACCCAGCGCGCGCGCGGTGGCGGAACGTTATGCTGATATCATCGACGGTTATGTGTTGGATTTTGAGGACGCGGCGGATGCGCGCGCGATTGATGCGCGCGTGGTTCTGGCACGGACATTGATGATCAGTCTGGAAGACCGCGAAGACCTGGCGCGTGTCGTGTTGCGCCTGGCTGACGAGATACGCGCGTGATTGGTATTTTCGCGGTTATTCCGGTGAAGGAGATGGAAGGTTCGAAACAGCGCCTGTCTTCCTTGCTTACTCCCGTGCAGCGCCAGCGGCTGGCGGAAGCGATGTTGGAGGACGTGGTGGATGCCACGTGCGGCGCGCGCGATCTGGCGGGAATTATTTTCGTCACCCGCGATGTCTTTGCCATGCGCCTGGCAGAACGGGTGGGCGCGCATGTCATCACCGATGGCGCGCGTGATGGCCATACCGGTGCGGTGGTGGCGGCGGCGCGGCGGCTGGTGATGGAAGGCGGGCACGCGATGCTGACCATGCCGGGTGATGTTCCGCGCGTGACATCGGTGGAAATCCAAACCGCCATCGCGGCACATCACCCGATGGCACCCGCCTTTACCATCGTGCCGGCGCATGATGAAAAAGGCTCGAACTGCATCATCATGACACCGCCGGACGCGGTGCCGCTGCGCTTTGGCGAGGATAGTTACTTCCCGCATCTAGACGCAGCGCGCCGGCTGGATATTGAACCGTCCATTGTGCGGCTGCCGGGGATCGGGATGGATATCGACCATCCGGAAGACGTGATTCAATTCATGCGTATGCAGCCGGTTATGCGTACGCGGACCCTCAATTTCCTGCAGGCGGCGGGGATTGAGGGGTAACAATACCCACTAGTTGATGGCGCATTGCCTACGATTTGGCGCTCGTGGTCGTGCCGGGGTTTTTTAGGCGGCGTTGGCACACCCCGACGACTTTCAGGGGTTTCCGTAGTTACCTCATTCACGACCGATGATCAGATAGTGCTTTGGCGGCATGGGGCTTTCCCGTTTTGATGTGCCGCGGTTGGTGGGAGCTTGGGATCTCCGATGGCGGGCTGGGGCGGCCGGCGGCGTCAATTGTGCGGGGGCTTGCGGAAAGGCGACGAGGCTTGCCAAGCTCGGGTTGGGGGAAACGGCATGGATTTCGGGCTAAGCGCGGCACAGGAAGCATTGCGGCGGCGTTGCCTGGACCTGGCGGCGGATTTCGCCACGCGATCCGCCGCGCATGATCGCGATGGATCGCACCCGATTGAGAATTATGATCGGCTGCGCGAGGAGGGATTTCTGGCGCTTAGCGTGCCACGGAAATTCGGTGGCGCCGGGTATGGGTTTCTCGATCACACAATCGCTTATGAGGCGTTAGGGCAGGGCTGCCCTTCCACAGCGCTGGCATTTAACATGCATGCCTCCGTAGTGAACCCGGTTCTGGAAAGCCCGGAGATCAGCGCGGATGCCAAACGTATGATCGCCGATTATGTGGTGCGCGACAGGCGGATGATCGGCGGCAATTTTTCTGAACCGAGCACGACGTCGCTGGTGGGCGAACGCCCGCTGGCAACACGGGTGCGACGTGCTGATGGCGGTTGGCGGGTGACGGGACGAAAAATGTTCGCTTCCATGCTGGAAGCGGCGGATCATGTCATGGTGCTGGCCTATCCGGATGGTGCGACAGTATCGAGCGCGGGCGCGCTGGTGCTAATCCCGCGCGGTGCGCCGGGGCGGGTCGTGAATGCGAATTGGGATGTGCTGGGCATGCGCGCGACGCGCAGTGATCAGTTAATTTTGGATGATTGCTTCGTCGATGATGCCGCAATCCTGTTGCGCACGGATGATGTTCGGAAATTTCGATATGCTTACCTGAACTGGTTCTGGGGATCGTACACCGCCGTTTACCTAGGCGTGGCGGTGGCGGCATATGACGAGTTGATCCGCATGATGCAAACGCGCCAGCCAGAGGGTTATGCGCAATCTCTGGCCTGGCATCCGGATGTGCGTCGGCAGGTGGCGCAGCTAAGTGCGGAGCTGGAGGCGGCAAGATTGATTACGTATCGCTCCGCCTGGTTATCGGACACCAAGGGGCCAACAGCGGAAACCACGGTGGCCTTGTATCGCGCGAAATTCGTGGTGGGAGAGGCGGTGAGCCGGATCACCCGCGTGGCGCTGACGTTGGGCGGTGCACATGGGATTTTCAAAGGCTCGCGGATGGAGCAATTGTTTCGCGATGGCGCGCTGGCGGAAATCCAGCCACCGCCGTCGGATTTTTGTTTGTGGAATATGGGACTATATGAGTTGAGCCTCGACCCGGCGGAGATGTTGCCGCCGATGAAGCCGGTGTGAATAACAATCAGTACAGGAGGGCGCGATGGCGGGTTTGAACGATATTCTGGAGACAACCAACTTCACGAAGGTGGCGGGCGGGTTTGTGTTCACCGAGGGGCCGCTCTGGCATCCTGATGATTTCTGGTATTTCACCGATGTGCGCGCGGGAAAGCTGTATCGCATGGTTCTGGGGCAGGCACCGACCCTGGTGCGTGAGACGGTGGGGGGCAATGGCTGCACCTTTGATCTGCAAGGGCGGTTGATTAATTGCGAGGGCGATGCGCGGCGCGTGACGCGCACGGAAGCCGATGGATCCGTGGTGACGATTGCCGAACGCGTGGACGGGTTGCGGTTGAACCGGCCGAACGACGTGATCTGCCATTCCGACGGCACGTTGATGTTTACCGACCCGGGGATCCGCGTGTCGGTGAAGGATCGCGATGTGGGCGAGGGCGCGATTTATCGCATCAACACCGATGGCACGGTCAAACTGGTGTGCTGGTGCGAATATCCGAACGGCGTGGCGCTGTCGGCGAATGAACGCACGCTGTATGCCGCGAATACGCGCTGGTCGGCCTATATCCATGCGATCGAGCTGGATGCGGCGGGCGAGGTGGTGCGGCGGAAAATCTTCGCCGATATGTCGTCCGACGTGAAGGAAGGCGTGCCGGATGGTATGAAGCTGGATCAGGCCGGGCGGATCTTCTGCACCGGGCCGGATGGCGTGTGGGTGTATGAGGCGGATGGGCGGTTTATCGGCCTGATCAAGACGCCGGAAGTCTGCGCGAATGTGGCCTTTGGTGGGAAGGATTTGCGCACATTGCTGCTGACCGCGAGTACGTCCGTCTATACGCTGCGGATGCAGACGCCGGGGTTGGCGCATCCTTTTTACAAGCGTTAAGGCCGGTAAGTAAAACTGGTCGAGCCGAGCTGGTGGGTTAATAAGGGCCAGCTCAGCTCGATCCAGTCGCATAATCTGGCGCGGGTTTCGCGTGGATCGATGAGGTCGTGCACGGCCAGTGCCTCGGCGCGCGGGAAGGGAGAACGGCGGGCGGCGAATTCGTCTTCCAGCTGGGTGCGTTTCGCGGCGGGATCAGCGGCGGCGGCGATTTCCTTGGCGAAGGCCACGGCCACGCCGCCTTCAACCGGCAGCGCACCTGACTCGGCCGATGGCCAGGCAAGGATATAGGCGCCGGGGGCGTAATGCGCGGCGGCGGCGAGGCCCATGCTTTTGCGCACCATAATCGATGCCCAGGGAATTTGCGCACAGGCCACCGCAAGCACGGCGGCCGCACCCGCGCGCACGGTGCCTTCGCGTTCCGCATCGAGGCCGATCATGAAGCCGGGTTCATCGACGAAGTTAAGCACCGGCAGGTGAAACACCTGACAGAATTCGACGAAGCGCCGTAATTTGCGGGCCGAGGCTGCGGTCATGGAGCCGGCGAGCTGGCGGCAATCATTGGCGGCGATGCCAACCGGATGGCCCATCAGTCGGCCGAGGCCGGTGATCTGGCCTGTGCCGTGGCGGCGGCCGATCTCGAAATAACTGTCTTTGTCCACTACCGCGCGCACCAGCTTGCGCATATCGAACACCATGCGGCGATTGGCAGGCACGATGCTGGCGAGGCCGGCATCGGCGCGATCGCGGGGGTCGTCCGTGGCGATAAC
Source organism: Acetobacteraceae bacterium (assembly GCA_009693795.1). Taxonomy (GTDB): domain Bacteria; phylum Pseudomonadota; class Alphaproteobacteria; order Acetobacterales; family Acetobacteraceae; genus SHWF01. The sequence goes on along the minus strand of SHWN01000032.1, from coordinate 8,504 downwards.
GGGCGGTAGTTCCCAGACATTTTGCGGCAGGTACGAGAGAAAAGTTCGGATGGCGGCAAAGGCGGCGTGTTCGTCCTCCACCACATCATCGATAACGCCGGAGCGTTCGTGCAATTCGGCGCCGCCGAGTTCTTCTTTCGTAACTTTTTGTCCGAGCGCGCGCTCGACGAGTTTCGGCCCACCGACCAGGACCTGCGCGGTATGGCGGGTCATGACGCTGTAATGGGCCGAGACCAGCCGCACGGCAGGCAGGCCGGCAACGGCGCCGAGCGCAGCCGTGGCGACTGGCACGCTGGCCAATGTGCGCCCGACAGAGGCGAAGCGATGCGGGGAATAAGCGGGCTCGGCCGGTAAAGGCGCCTGGCCCTTGCCGGCAGCCCCCGTGATGCTGCCGCCGGCACCTTCATGCAAGCGGATCAGCGGGATGCGGTACTGGCAGGCCAGTTCCTCAGTGTAGATGGACTTGCGCAGGCCACCAAGATTGGGCGAACCGGCATTGATCGTAAAATCCTCGCCCGCGGCGATGACCGGGCGCTGCGCAATGCGCCCGAAGCCGAGGATGAAATTGGCGGGGGTGAAATGTGTGCCCGTTTCATCGGTGTGTGAGGCACCGGCGATGGGGCCGATTTCGCGGAAGCTGCCGGCATCGAGCAACCCGTCGATGCGTTCACGGATGGTGAGGCGGTTGCGGTGGTGCTGGCGCGCGATGGCGGCCTCGCCGCCTTGTTGTGTGGCTTTGGCGCGGCGGGCGGCGATTTCGGCGATCGGGTCCTTGTTAGTGGATGACATAGCCGCCATCGACGATGAGATCGGCGCCTTGCAGGAATTTACCGCGGGAGGTGGCAAGAAAACCGATGACTTCGGCGATTTCTTCCTCGGTGCCGAAGCGGCCGATGGGCACCCGCGCTTCCATCGCAGTGCGAGCGCTAGCATCGCCCGCATAACGGTTCTTGATGAAATCGGTGTCGATTGGGCCCGGGCTGACGGTGTTGACGAGGATGTTGTCGGGCGAAAGTTCCAGCGCCATGGATTTGGCAAGGCGGATCAGCGCGGCCTTGGTCATGCCGTAGATGGTGTTGAACGGCGCGGCCACCGTACCCATCTGGCTGGCGACATGGATGATGCGCCCGCCACCCTGCGCGCGCATCGCCGGCAGCACGGCCTGGCTGGCGAAGAAGGCGGCGCCGACATTAACCGCCATCAGCAGATCAAAATCGGCCTGGGTAAAATCGCCGAATAATTTCTGACAGCGCAGGCCGGCGACATTGACCAGCACATCAATGCGGCCGAAGCGGGTTAACGCAGCCTGGACCATGCGTTCGGCGCTACCCGGCTGGGCAAGATCGAAGATGCCATGCGCGGCATCCGGTGCGCCCGCCGCGCGGCAGGCGGCTTCGGTTTCGCCCAGCTGCGCCGCCGTGCCCTCGGCGGCGACATAGGTGGTCAGGCCGAGGGTGGCGAGGTGGATCGCCGTTGCGCGGCCAATACCGCGCGAGGCGCCGGCGATGAGTGCGACCGGCATGGTTATTTTTTCTCGATAATCTCCATCTGCGCGCCATCGGGGCACATCAGGAAGGCAACGCGACGGCCGGTGTTGGAGGTGAATTCTTCCAACACCTCGACGCCGTTCTTGCGCACCGTGGCCATGCTGCCGTCGTAATCGGTGCTTTCGATGGCAAGATGCTCGATGCCGTGATGCTGTTCGTGATTCTGCGTCGCCATGATGGTGGTGACGTTCACTTGCAGCCCATGCAGATTGAGCTGATAGCCGCCAGCCATTTCGCCTTTGATGCTGGCGCCAAAATTATCGATATAGAACTGGATCGTTTTTTTCGGATCCGGGGTTTTGATATGCACATGCGAGAGGCTGAGGGTCATGATGTCGGTTCCTGTTTATTCAGCTGCTGTGGCGCGGGCCGCTTCGGCATAGGCGCGGCTGACCGGCATATTGGCCTCGAACGGGCATTTCAGATCGAGTTCCTTCGCCGTCTCGCGCAAGGCCGGCATCACTTCCTGGCCGAGCAGACGGATGGAGGTGCGGGCGTCCGCCTGCGTCATGCGGCCTTCATTACCCCAGAAGGCCATAATGCCGGGGCGGGTTTCGCGCATGATGATGCGCAGGTTCTTCACCACCTGTTCCGGCGTGCCGGCGACGATCTGCATGTCGTCGATCTGCTGTTCGAAAGTTTTGCGTGGGCGCGAAGGCGACGCACTTTGGCCAGCGACGAATTCGACGAAGTTTTGCCGCGACGATGGCGAGAAATAACCGGACGGGCTGGCCCAAACGGGTTTCAGGCGGCCGGTGAATTCGCCGTCCATCCAAAGATATTGGCGCGCGGTCTCCAGCGCCTTTTCTTCCGTCTCCGCCACGTGGCAGCGGATCAGATAGCCGCGATGTTCGGAGCCCGGCGTGTAGCCCACCTCGGCCGCGGTCTGGTCATAGCGGGCCCAGATTTTCTTCGTGTCCTCGATGGAGGTATTGAGGCAGATATAGGGATAGCCGTGCCGCGCCGCCCAGATCACGGTTTCCTGGCTGATCACGCCGGGGATCCAGATGCGCGGATGCGGTTGCTGCAAGGGCAGGGCCCAGGGGTTCACCACGCGCTGATGGTAATGCTTGCCTTCCCAGCGATGCGGGCCGGGCACGGTCCAGGCTTTGACGATCAGGTCATGCGCTTCCTGAAAACGCTCCCGGTTATGTGCGGGGTTGGCGTTGGTGGCGAGCTGTTCCTGCCCGCCGCCGCGCACGAAGCCTGAGACGAGGCGGCCCTTGGAGATCATGTCGATCATCGCCAGTTCCTCGGCGAGACGCACCGGATTGTCGTTCAGCGGCAGTGGATTGCCGAGCAGGACGATCTTCACGCGCTTGGTCATGCCGGCCAGCAGCGAGGCAAAAATATTGGCCTTGGCCTGCATACAGAACGGCGCGTTGTGATGCTCATTCAGCATGATGCCGTCGACGCCCATTTCCTCGGCGTAGACATAGTTTTCCAGGAACTCGTTATAGAGGCGGCTGCCATCGACCGGATTAAAATGCTTGTTCGACATCAGCAACGAGGTGAAACCGATGTCATTGCCCGCGTCCTGCGGATAGTCCTTCATCGGTTGTTCGGTGAAATACATCAGATGCATGGTGGTTCTCCGCTGTTCGAGGGGTCAGGCGGCGATAAAGGAGGTGATGATGTCGGCAAGGGCGGCGGGTTGTTCGAGTTCCGCGAGATGGCCGGCATTGGCGACAATTTGCAACCGCGCATTGGGCAGTTGCGCGGCATAAAGCGTGGCGGCGCTGCGTGGCACCACCTGGTCGTGTTCACTGGCCAGGATCAGCGCCTTCGCTTGCACGCCGCGCAAGAGATGCGGCAGCGAGTCGTTATACATGTAGGGTCTCCAGGCGACGCGGAAGGACATTTCGCGGCAGATATCCCAGGCTATGAGTTGTTCGGAACTCGGTCGCGCGCCAAAAATGCGGTCGAACACAGCGGCGTCGTGGAAACCGGCCTGGACATATTCGATGTAGCTGATCAGCGCCTGATCGAGGATGTCACCGTTGGGCGGTTTCACGCCCATCGGGTTCAGCAGAACAATCTTGGACGTGTCGTAGGGCGCGTAGGTGGCCATTTCGGCACCGATCCAGCCGCCGAAGCCGAGGCCGACCAGCGTGGCATCCTTAACCCCGAGCTGGCCGAGCAAAGCGCGGTGCAAGGTCGCGATATCGCGCGTGCTGCCAACCCATTCGGGGCGTGGCGATTTGCCATAGCCGGGGTGGTGGGGAATGATCACATCATGGCGCTGGGCCAGGGCGTCGTAGAAGGGCAGGCTCTCCAGGGTGCCGATATCGCGGTGCAGGAGCAGGATAGGCGTGCCTGTTCCGCCGCGCTGCACGTGCAGTTCTGTCCCGGCTACCGTGATGGTGTTGCTGGTCCATTGGATGGTTGGCATCGATTTCTTCCCCGTCAGCGTCTTATGGGAAAGTGTGCCGCAGCACGGCGCTTACGGCAACATCGCCGCTAACGCTTGCGCGCGGTGGCTTCGACTTCCACTTTCATCTCCGGCGCGACGAGTTGCGCGAAGACGGTGGTGTTGGCGGGCCGGGCATTGGCGCAATGCTTGCGGATGATGGGGATGATGCGTGCAAAATCATCCGCATCCCGAACAAAAATCAACACGCGCACGAGATCGTCCAGGCTGGAGCCGGCCTTGGCAAGGGTAGCGGCGATGTTGCGGAAGCAATTCTCTGCCTGCGTCTCGACATCGTCGGGATAAGCATGGGTGACGGGATCGAACCCGGTGGTGCCGGACAGGAAAATCCAGTTATCGACAACGACGGCACGGGAATAGCCGACTTTTTCTTCCCAGATGGAGCCGGAGGAAATTCGTTCGCCGATCATTGCGAGGGCCTCCTTGATCAGGTGATGGGTTCGAGGTTCCAGCCGGTTTGGCCGGGCGCGGGCGGGGTACAGTAAAGCGGCTGGGCGTTTTGCGTGCGCACATTGGGTGGCAGCCCCATCAACTTGCGCACGGCGCGAAACAGCGCACCATGCGCGACGATCAGCACCAAGGGCGGCTGGCCCTGCGCGCGGGCCAGGGCGGCGGCGGCGCGCAGACGCAGGTTGAGAAAACTTTCGGCGTCCTGGGGCGTAAATTTGTCAGTGACCCAGTCTTCATACCAGTCGCCCATTGGCTGGCCTTCCTGTTCGCCAAACGCCACTTCGCGCAGGCCTTTATCCACGCTGACCGGCAGGCCAAGAGCGGCGGCGGCGATATCGGCTGTCACGCGTGCACGCGACAGCGGCGAGGAAATAATCGTCGTGATGGCACGGCCTATTTTGCCAACCTGCGTTAATTGCGCCGCTGCTGCATGCGCTTGCGCCAGCCCGTTGGCGTTCAGCGGATTATCAATATTGCCCTGCGTAAGATTCTGCGCATTCCAGTCCGTCTCACCGTGGCGTAAATACCAGAAGGGAATAGGCGCCAGGATAGGTTCGGCGGTCATGCGGTTGCTACCTTAATCGAACAGGGAACTAACGGAGGATTCTTCGCTGATCCGGAGCATCGCTTCCGAAAGCAGGGGTGCGATGGTGACTTGGCGAATATTCTTGGATTGGCTGACGGCTTCGGTGGCGAGGATGGAATCGGTGATGGTCATCATCTCGATCGGCGAGGCGGCAATGCGTGCGACGGCACCGCCGGACAGTACGCCATGAGTGACATAGGCGCTGACGGAACGCGCGCCGCTCCCTATCAGCGCGTCGGCGGCATTGCAGTGTGTGCCGCCGGAGTCGCAAAGATCGTCGACGATGATGCAATCGCGCCCCGATACGTCGCCGATCACGTTCATCACTTCTGAATTCCCGGCGCGCTCGCGTCGCTTGTCGATGATGGCTAGGTCTGTGTTGAGGCGGGTGGCGATGGCACGGGCGCGCATGACGCCCCCGACATCGGGGGAGACGATCATCAGTTCGCGCCCGTTATAAGTCTGCTGGATGTCGCGGGCATAAAGCGGTGCGGCATAAAGATTGTCTACCGGGATATCGAAGAAGCCCTGGATCTGTCCGGCATGCAGATCCATCGTCAGCACGCGCTGCGCCCCGGCCTCGGTGATGAGATTGGCAACCAATTTGGCGGAAATCGGCGTGCGCGGCCCTGATTTCCGGTCCTGCCGCGCATAGCCGAAATAGGGGATCACGGCGGTAATGCGGCGCGCTGAACTGCGGCGGAGAGCATCGAGCGTGATCAGCAGCTCCATCAGATTGTCGTTGGCTGGGTAGGAGGTGGCTTGGATGACGAAGACATCCTCGCCGCGAATGTTTTCATGAATTTCCACGAATACCTCCATGTCTGCGAAACGGCGGATGGAGGCGCGGGTAAGGGTCAAGCCAAGCATTGTCGCGACAGCTTCGGCCAATGGTCGGTTGCTGTTACAGGCGACGATTTTCATGCGGATGGGTTCCGGCTGACGGCGGCGTCGGCGGCTTCTAGCAAACTCACTCCCGCGAGTCCACGCGAACAGGCGGACGCGTGCCGAGAGTGATGGCGAAGGCGGCCAGCGACGCGGCCAATCCGGAGGAAAATAGCGGCAAATGGCTGCTGGTGGCCGCCAGGAGGCAGAACGGCACGAAACCGGCCAAGTGTGGTGCTGATCGCCCAAAGGAAGGTGGCCAGTTGCCACAAGCGCGCCGCCGCATCGCCAGCCATTTCGCGGGATCGGACCAGGGCCAGCACGATGCTACCCACCACCGTGACCCATGCACTGGCGGCGGAAACGGCCAGCGCAGCGGGGTGTGTCGACAGGAGCGGCAGAGCCAGCTCTAAGGTTCGTACCGCAGCGCCAGTCGTCATGGCATGGCGCACGCCGAGGCAATCGGCCTGACGGCCGAAGACCAGACCGCCCAGGCTGTTATCTGCTCCATGTCCCAGCCAGACCGCGCTCAGGCCCCAGGGAAGTAGCCCCGGGAACAGGAGTGCGCCACTTATGATGCCAATGCCGACCTCGGCGATCACGGCGCCGGAGCCGAGGCCGAGGCCGCGCGTGGCAATGGGGACCACCATCTGCACTGCCGGGCCGGCCAGCACAATCAACACATCGCCAGTGAAGCCAGTCATGATCCGCCAGGGTAGAAACCATAGAAAGCCACCAATTGCAGCCAGCATGCAGAGGTGTAGGGTCCATAACGTGCCCAGGCGGTGGGCAATGGCACCGCCGAGTATGCCGGCGGGCTTGGCCTCCAGCCAGCCGTCCTGGACCATGACCGGCAGAATCGGGCCATAGGCGAAACGTTGCAGTGAGAAGCCCCGCAATGTGGCGCTGGCAACGGCCGGGATCGGCGGCCAGGGTGAACCGGCTTTAGTCACGCCGCAGTTTAGCGATGCGGGCTTCAGCTTCGTTGATCTCGGCGGCCAAGGCGCGGCGGGCGGTGTCCTGGGTGAAGCCAGCCCGCGCAAGGATACCGAGGGCGCGGTGGTGGGCTTCAGCGTCTGGCTCGGTCGTGGTGAAAGGGCCCAGGCGGCGCTTGCGGGCAAGAAGAAGGGCCGCAGCCAGTTCGGCATCCGGATCCTCCGGCAAGGCCGCGCGCACCATATCGCCGTCAATGCCGCGCTGCGCCAGGTGTGCTTCGACGGCGCGGCGGGAACGGCCGGCGCGGGTGAGGCTTTTGGCGCGCATGGCGGCGTAGGCCTGATCGTCGATCAGACCCGATGCGACGAGGGCCGAGATAACCTCCCGCGCGGCTTGGTGGGCGGTGGCAATGGCTTCAGGCTCGGGCTGCGTGGCGCGCGACCAACGATCGATCCGGCGGGAGAAGGCTCTCAACAAGCCTGATGCCGTGGTGGCGTAACGGGCGAGATGGCGAATGGCCGCATTGTGCAACCCGGCGCGGTCTGGCGTGGCGGGCATTGCAGGGGGGCGGACGGCGGGGCGGGAAGGGCGGCGAGCGGCCATGATGCAGCGTGACATGCTCTGGCTTGCATGCAAACTACCCTGAAGACATCTCGCTAAACTGCTGCGATACCGGGTTGATATACCAAACCATCGTAAAAGTGACTAATAAGGCGTTGTCGCGTCAGCTATCACGTGATAGGCCGCGCTACCTGACATTACGTGATCTGGAATGCCCTTGTTCAAGCTTCCCTCGCCTGGCCAGCCCGATGCGGCGGCGTTCGCGCCGGCGCTGGATGATGCCGGGCAGAAGGATTGAGGAGGTGGATGTGCCACCGTTTCGTTTGCCGCCGCGCCCGGATGCGTTATCGTCGACTATGCCCGCGCCTACAAACCCCAGTTTGCCACCCAACATACCACCTCAGGAGGCGCCCCTTATGGCCCGACCGCCCTTTCCTGCTTCCCCGATGAGCCCACCGTCGACACCTCTAGGTGGGCCCGCTCTGCCGCCCCGTCCGGTCATGCCGCCGCCGATGCTGCGACGCGATCCGGGGGAACAACGGACCTTGGTTGTTGGTCGCGGCATCAGCGTGCAAGGAACAGTGCAGGATGCCGAGCGGCTGGTGGTGGAGGGTACGGTCGAAGCCTCCATGATCCATGCTACCCAACTGTCTATTTCGCCGGGCGGCGTGTTCAAGGGCGAGGTTGAGGTGGAGGAGGCGGAAATCGCCGGCACCATCGATGGCACATTAACCGCGCGCCATTCGCTGATCATCCGCTCCACCGGGCGTGTGCTGGGCACGGCACGCTGTCGGCGCCTGCAAGTCGAAGAAGGCGGGCAAATCACCGGGCGGATGGAAATGATCTCCGAACCCGGCCGGCCCGATCCTATGCCACGGCCGGCGGGCGAGGTGGACTAAAGGAAGGCAAAGGGGCTTTGCCCCCTGGGCCTCCACCAAGCCCAAATTGTAACTGCAATGCTCAGGAGTCCGTCCTGAAGGTTTATGAGGGATTGCAGAGCCTTCTGAGCACGAGGTGGATGGAGGCGAGGCGGAGGAAGGCGCATGTATTGCGGGAGAGATTTCCTCAATCCTTGGCGAGCCGGCAACAACGGTTGAACTAAGCGAAG
>SHWN01000031.1 GCA_009693795.1 Acetobacteraceae bacterium | reverse complement strand
CCGTCATGCCCGCAGGCATGCATCACGCCATGATTTTTCGAGGCATAGGGCAAGCCGGTATCTTCATGGATTGGCAGCGCATCCATATCGGCGCGTAGCCCGATCGAGCCGCCATTCCTGCGCCCCTTGATCACACCTACAACACCGGTTCGTGCCATGCCGGTGATGATTTCATCGACGCCGAATTCTTTAAGTTTTTCCTGCACAACGCCGGAGGTGCGCACTTCCTGCAAGGCCAGTTCTGGATGCGCGTGCAAATCCTGCCGCCAGGCCGCCATCTCGGCCTGGTATTCGGCAATGCGGTTAATAACAGGCATTCTGCGATCCCCTCAGGCGTGACGAAGTACGTTCAGATCGCAGCCTTCATCGGCCTGGGTGATCTGATCATGAATGATGCGGTCCCAGCCGCGCGCCGGCTTTTCCGGTGCTTTCCACAGCGCGCGCCGTTGCGCCAGCACGCTCTCACCTACCAGAAGTTCGATGCGGCGATCCTTCACCGACATGTGGATACGATCGCCGGTTTCCACCAGGGCCAGCGGTCCGCCCGCCGCGGCCTCCGGCGTCACATGCAGCACGATGGTGCCAAACGCGGTGCCTGACATCCGGCAATCGCTGATCCGCACCATGTCCTTTACACCGGCCTGCGCCAGTTTTTTTGGGATCGGCAGATAACCCGCTTCTGGCATGCCAGCCGGCGTTAGCGGCCCGACATTCTTCAGCACCATGATGTCATTGGCGGTGACATCCAGATCGGGATCATCAATCCGGTTGGCCAGGTCTTCCAGACCGTCGAACACCATCGCCCGTGCCTCAATTTCAAACAAAGAAGGCGTCGCCGCGCTACGCTTCACAATCGCGCCGCGCGGCGCGAGTGAGCCGAACAGTGCCACAATCCCCCCCACCGGCGAAACCGGTTCGCCACGCGCGCGAATATAGCGGCGATCGACGAAAGCCGGCGCCGTGGCCAGCCGATCGCCCAGCTTCGCTCCGGTGACATCGATGCAATCCAGATGCAGCAAATCCTTCAATTCATACAGCAGCGCCGGCATGCCGCCCGCACTGTGGAAATCCTCCATATAGCCTTCGCCCGTGGGCTTCAGATCCACCAGCACCGGCGTCGTGTCGGACAGAGCATTCAACTGGTCCAGATCGATACGAATGCCACGCCGCCCGGCGATCGCCGTCAGATGGATCAACGCATTGGTGGACCCCCCGAGTGACAGCAGCACTCGTAAGGCATTTTCCACCGATTTTTCGGTGATCAGTTCGGAGGGTTTGATCGGGCTGGTGATTAACTGCACCGCCAGCGCGCCGGCTTCTTCCGCCGCACGTAAACGATCGGCATGCACGGCGGGTATCGAACCATGCCCAGCAGGCATCATACCCAAGGCCTCCGCGATGCACGCCATGGTGGAGGCCGTGCCCATCACGCCGCACGTGCCAGCAGTGGTCGCCAGCCTGCCCTCGATCTCGCCAATCCGTTCCTGCGTCACATTGCCGGCGCGGTACTGTGCCCAGTAACGCCGGCAATCGGTGCAGGCGGAAAGTCGCTCCCCCTGGAAGGGTGTGGCCAGCATCGGGCCGGTGACAAGCAGCACGGCCGGCATATCGGTCGATGCGGCGGCCATCAACTGCGCCGGCACTGTCTTATCACAACCGGAAATCATCACCGCCGCATCCATTGGCTGCGCTGACAGCATGGCTTCCGTGTCCAGCGCGGCAAGATTACGGTAATGCATGGATGTGGGAAACAGCGACGGCTCGCACAGCGAAACCGTGGGGAAGGCGAGGGGAAGCCCACCCGCCGCCAGAACGCCGCGCTTCACCGCCTCGATCAATTCTGGTATGGTCCGGTGACAGTTATTATAATCTGATCTGGTATCGACGATGCCGACCACCGGCTTGTCCAACATCGCATGCGAATAGCCCATCGACTTGGCAAAGGATCGGCGTAGATAGAGCGCGAAATCGCGATCGCCATAATTCGCGGTATTGCGGGCGAGGCCCGTTTTTGCATGGAGTTTTGGGGGCGTATTCTGGGTCATTTTCTTATCTTTGCGTGCTGATGCGGGCCGCTAAAACTAAATCCGGTAAACGCGCTGGGCATTGCCGCTGAACAACGCCAGCTTCTCATCCGCTGAAGCGCCTGCGGAAATCCGTTTGAAGGCATTCCAGATTGTACGCCAGCTAGCCCCCATCTTGTCGACCGGAAAATTACTTTCATAGATGCAGCGATACGGGCCAAAAGCCTCGATGCAGGTTTCGATATAGGGCCCCCACATGCGCGCGATCTCCGCCGAGGATGGCGGTGCCGGCAGGTTCAGATAGTCATAGGCCGCCAGCCGCATCATCATGCCGCCCAGTTTCATTGTCACGTTCGGGCATGTCGCCAGTTCCACAATGGATTTTCTCCAATGGGAAAAAACCTCATCGCGCTTGCCCGTATAGGGGCCGTAACCCAGCGGCCCGCCGCAATGGCCCATGATGATATTGGTGGCCGGAAAGGCGCGCGCGAGGTCAACCACATCACCGATCTGCGCATGAAACACCCAGGCATCCAGTGACAACCCCATGGCGGATAACCGCGCTAGGCCCTGGCGGAAATCCGGCCGCAGATAAAACCCTGGTCTGTCGGTGGAGCTACCGATGATCGGATCGGGCTCGAACGCCGCCGAATGGCGCACGCCGCGGAAGCGCCCGCCACCGGCGCGCAGATGCGCCTCCAGAACTGGTTGCACGCGATGGCCCAAGGTCAGATCGGCGAACCCGACGATACCTGCGGCAACGCGCGCCTTACCATAGGCGCCGCTCTCGCTCATCGCCGCGATGCCGGCAACAAATTCGGTTTCGCCGACCGGTTTCATCTCCTCCGGCCCGTGCGCGCGATACATCGCATGGCATTGCAGGAACACAGTGGCGATCGTGTTGTGGCCGCTGTTCAGATCTTCCAGAAATTCATCCAGGAAATAGCGGTTGGACCCGCCCCCCGCGCCTTGCGGCAAATCCGCCGAAAGCCGGTCCCACAAATGATGATGTGTATCGACGATCGGCAAATCAGGATCGAGCACCTCCTCCGGTGGTAGTTTCGCCAACCATGCCTTGTTGGGGGGAAAGATGCGGCCATAAGGGGTCGGTGTGGTCATGCTGGCGTCCTCGGGTTTCCTGCGCGCTGATTAGGGCATGGCCGTGCGGCGCGCTCAAGAGACGGGACGGCGCAGCGACCAAAAGGCGATGGCGCCCACGACATAGGACGCGATCGAAAGAATGAAAGCGAGGCGGTAGCTGCCCGACATATCGAAAATAATTCCGGCACCCCAGGATCCGATGGCCGCCCCCAATCCACTGCCAATGGTGATCACGCCTAGGATGGCGCCCAGATTTCCGCCTGGAAACAGATCCGCCGCCTTCGCCGTGATGGTGGGCCCGCGCGCCCCCCAGGTGACGCCGAACAGGCAGGCATGCAGCCATAGCAGCAGATGATCCCCCGGCCCGGTGATGAGCATCGCGCAGACCACGCCGAGGATGGAAATCGCATAAGTGGACGCCCCGGCCATTTCCCGCCCGATAATGTCGGACAGGCTGCCCGTCAGGATAACTCCCGGCGTGGAAAGCAGCGCACCAAAGCCAATGACGGACGCGGCATAGAGCGGATCGAACCCCCGATCGACGAGAAAAGCGAGCTGGTGCAGGGAGACGAAAAAACTGCCCAGCCCGGTGCAGAGATAAACCAGGGAGAGTATCCAGAACCGCCCTGTTCGCATCGCCTCGCGCAAGGTCCATTGCCGCGTGCCGATAGGCGCGGTTGGCGGCGGCGCAACGGCGGTGCCGACCCGCCCACCCGTATCGGCGCCGCGAAACAACAGCGCCATCGGCAGGATCAGCACCGCCAGCACACCGGCCTGCACCAGATAGGCGGCACGCCAGGTTATGATACTCACCAGAAACTGCGCGGCCGGGAAGGAGATCGCGCGGCCGAGCCCGTTCGCCCCCTGCACCACGGAAAATGCCATGCCACGCCGCCGCGCGAACAGCCGCGACAGCAACGGCGCGAAGGCAATATTGCCCAGGCAATTCACCCCCATCGTCATCACCACGCCGTACAGAATGACTACCTGCCACAGCGCCGTCGCCGCAGCGCTGCCGATCAGGCCCACCACCAGCATGGCGGCGCCCATCAGCAGTACGCGCCGTGTGCCCAGCCGGTCCACTAAAATCCCGATCAGCGGCGCGCCGATGCCAGTGACAAGTTGGGAAACCGAATAGGCAATGGACGCCTCGCCCCGCGTCCAGTGGAATTCCTGGATATAGGCCAGCAGAAACACGGTGTAGGCGTGCATCATGCTGGACCCGATGGCGAAGGTAGCAAACGCACCGCCCAGCATCAGCCAGGAGTGGCGGGTTATGGTGGGGGCCATCTGGCCAGAGGGCGAGGATTCGGACATGCGTTTCGCGCCGGACCTTATGGGCACCCCACCCGACACGCAACGGTGAGGGGCGCATAGATGCGACGCATCTTGTCGGTTATGCTGGTCCGGTCATCATAACATTCAGGAGGGAACCATGATCCACGTCTGTGCCATCATCACCGCCAAGCCCGGCAAGCGCGATGAAATTCTTGCCCTATTCCGTGCCAATATGCCTGCCGTTCACGCCGAAGCCGGTTGCGTTGAATATCAGCCCGTGGTGGACGTCGCCGGCATGGGAAATGCCACCTTTGGCGCCGACGCCTTCGTGGTGTGGGAAAAATGGGCCAGTGTCGATCATCTGAAGGCGCATGCCGCCGCGCCGCATATGGCCGCCTATGCCGCCAAGTCCAAGGACTTGATTGCCACCCGCGTCATTCATGTGCTGACACCGGCCTAAGTGCTGACATTGGCCTAATCGTCATGTCAATCTGGATTTCTGGCCCCGTGCGCGGGGATCAGAAATCTAGATTGGCGTAATGCGCACACGGCGCCACGCCAGGAACACGGTCGGCCAGCAAGGCGCGAAAACTCGGGCGGGATTTCACTCGCGCGTACCAATCCTTCGCCGAGGGCACGGCCGCCCAATCCACATCCCCCGCGTAATCGATGGCCGAAAGATGCGCGGCGGCAGCAAAATCTGCGAGCGAGATATGCGCCCCGGCAATCCATTGGCGGTGTTCCGCCAGTGAGCCCAAATATTGCAAATGTTGGCGCAACGCCGCGTAGCTGGCGCGCAGTAACGTGGCATCCGGGTAGCCGCGTCCGGCCAGCCGATTTAGATGTTTTTCTCCGACCAGGCCGCGCGAGACACCCTCAGCGAACTTACCATCCCACCAGGCGACCAGACGACGTACCTCCACTCGTTCGGCCATCGTGTGCCCAAGAAGCGGATGGTCCTGATATGCTTCGTCGAGATATTCGCAGATCACCGCGGAATCCGGGACGATGAAGCCGTTATCTTCCACCAAAGTGGGAACGGTGCCAGCGGGATTCATCGCCACATAATCAGGCCGACGTTCCCAGGTTTTTTCCACCCGCAATTCAAATGGTAGGCGCTTTTCCGCCAGCACCAGGCGCACCTTGCGGGAAAACGGCGAGAGCGGCAGGTGGTAAAGAATTCGCATCGGGGAGATTATCGCATTCTGGCGCGCATGACGCCAATCCGCTTATGCGGGCTCGCCGGCAATATGGCGCCGTCCGCCGCCCGCGCGGAACCGGCGTAGATAAGCGGGGACCACCAAGTCGATCGGTGTTGGCACGATGTCCAGCGCCGCCAAGCCGGGGACGTCAGGCGCGGCGAGATTGTCGCGCGCCAGCATGGTCAACTGATCGCGCGTCAATAACCGCCCCGGTAGGCGTTCGAGGAAAAATGCCTGCAGCCGTGCCAAGCCCATCGGCACGCCAACCAGCCGGCGCGCATATTCGGTCTCGCGCAAGATCCAAACTAGGATTTCGCGCATGCTCATTACCTGCGGTCCACCCAGCTCATAGGTCGAGCCGGCCGCTCCAGGCTGGGCCAGCACCGCCATCACGGCATCCGCGACATCGCCCACATAGACCGGTTGGAATTTTGTCGTCCCGCTAATCACCGGCATAAAGGGCAGCATCTGCGCCATGGTAGCGAACCGGTTGAAGAAACTGTCTTCCGGCCCGAAAACTATGGAGGGGCGCAGAATGGTGGCTCTCGGGAACACCGCGCGCACGGAAACTTCCGCGCGGCCTTTCGACGCGCCGTAAGCGCTGGCGGAGCCCGGATCGGCACCGATGGCAGAAAAATGCACCAGCCTTTCCACCCCCGCGGCCGCGGCCAGCCGGGCGACGCGGGTGGCATCCTCCACATGGATGCGGGTGAAATCACCCCGTCTGCGCTCCGCCAGGATGCCGACCAGATTGACGACGATGGACGCCCCATCGATGGCCCGCGTGACGGAGGCCTCGTCGGTGATCGGCGCATGCAGCAGAACGATCTGCCCCACCCCGCCCATCGGCTTCAGAAACAGCGCCCGGTCCGTGCGTCGCGCCGCCACGCGTACCGTATAGCCGTCGGCGGCCAGCCGCTTGACCACATATCGACCAATAAAACCCGATCCACCGAACACCGTTGCTACCTTACGCGCCACGGCCATGAATTCCTGTTCCCGCTTGTCCAGAACGATTGATATGCAAGCTATCCGCCGCTTACAAGCCTTCCTGACGCGAACGATCAGGAATGTCGGTTGACGTTCCCCCGCCCGGGGGCTACATCGCCCGCCCACAACATGCTGCCTTGCTCGGTTGACCGGGCGGCATCGATGCCCAGATGGCGGAATTGGTAGACGCGCAGGTTTCAGGTACCTGTGGCCGCAAGGTCGTGGAAGTTCGAGTCTTCTTCTGGGCACCAGAGACGCCTCCGGCGGGGGGGGCACCAATCCCACGGTCGGTGGGGGAAGACTGCAAAACAGGGGCACGGTGATGAGCACCACACAGTTCATGCCAGACGCCACTATCCAGCTGCACAAGCATGATCTGCCAGACGGGCTGTCGCTCGGCCCGGTCGTCGCGGTCGACACGGAGACGATGGGCCTCAATCCGCATCGTGACCGACTCTGCCTGGTGCAGCTTTCCGCCGGCGATGGCCGGGCGCATCTGGTGCAGCTGATCCCCGCGGCACTGGGCGGGCCCAAGGGGGATCCCTATTTCGACTGCCCAAATCTCAAACGCCTGCTGTCCGATCCGGCGACGACCAAGCTATTTCATTTTGCCCGCTTCGATGTGGCCGTGTTGCACAAATATCTGGGCATCGACGTGGCGCCCGTGAAATGCACCAAGATCGCCGCGCGCCTCGTGCGCACCTTCACTGATCGCCATGGGCTGAAGGATCTCTGCAAGGAACTGTTGGGCGTCGATTTGTCGAAGCAGCAACAGACTTCGGATTGGGGTGCGGTCAATCTGACCACTGAACAAATGGCCTATGCGGCGTCGGATGTGTTGCATCTGCACGCGCTTTGGGCCCGGCTGGAAGTGCTATTGAAGCGGGAAAACCGGCTGGACATCGTCGAGGCCTGCTTTGCTTTTCTGCCGACACGAGGAAAACTTGATCTGCTCGGCTATACCGATCCGGACATATTCAGCCACTGAACCAAGCGCCTCCTGCAATTTGGCATGGTTTTTGTCGGGCAAATTATTGTTAACCTCCTGATTGTTGACCCTCTCCCGCCCGAAGGCTCATACAGGCGCTCATGGATGCGGCCACACATGAGCAGATCAGTTTGTTGAGCACATCGTCCTCCGACCTCGACGTGGCCCACGCCGTACTGGCGGCGGAGGCGGCTGGGTTGCAGGCGCTGGCGGCCGCGCTGGATGGACGTTTCACGCAAGCGGTGGACCTGTTGGCCCAGGCAGGTGGGGCGCAAGCCCGTGGTCGGGTCGTCGTCTCCGGTATGGGTAAATCCGGGCATGTCGCGCGCAAGATCGCCGCCACTCTGGCCTCCACCGGCACGCCGGCTTTGTTCATCCATCCGGCGGAGGCCTCGCATGGCGATCTCGGTATGGTGGTCGCGGGCGATGTCGTGCTGGCTTTGTCCAATTCTGGCGAAACCACGGAACTCGCCGACATCATCGCCTATGCCCGCCGCTTCAGCCTCCCCTTGATCGCAATCACCGCGCGAGCCCACTCCGTCCTGGCGGAAGCGGCCGACGTCACATTGCTGTTGCCCGATGCCGAGGAAGCCTGCCCGATGGGCCTGGCCCCCACCACTTCCACCGCCATGCAGATGGCGTTGGGCGACGCGCTGGCGGTGGCCTTGCTGCGCCGACGCGGCTTCACTGCGGCCGATTTCCGCCAGTTCCATCCGGGCGGACGGTTGGGCTCGCAGCTAAGCCGGGTGCGGGAGCTGATGCATACGGGCGCCGCCATCCCGCTGGCCGGGCCGGAGACGGCGATGGAGCGTGCCGTGTTGACGATGACGGAAAAACGCTTCGGCTGCGTCGGCGTGACTGATGCCACCGGGCGCCTGACCGGGATCCTCACCGACGGCGATCTGCGCCGCCATATGGGCCCCGATCTGCTCGGCCGGCGTGTACACGAAATCATGACGCGCGCGCCGCGCACCATCGGCCCGGACGCGCTGGCGGCCAAGGCGCTGAGTGTGATGAACACCCCGGACCGCCCGATCACCACTTTGTTTGTGGTCGATACCGCCGGTGCCCCAATCGGGATTCTGCATTTGCACGATCTGCTGCGCGCAGGTGTGGCATGAGCCTGCCGCCGAACCCCAATCCGGTGGAGCTGGTGCGCCGGGTCGGCCGTAGCTGGGCGGGTAGCACGGGTATGCGGGCGCGCGCTGCTGTTTCGCTCGGCTCCATCGTCCGCCGGCGCGTCCTGGTCACGGTCACCAAATTCGTCCTACCCTCAGTTGCCCTTGGCCTGTTGGCCTTGATCGCGATCTGGCCGGAACTGGACCGCGAGACCCGTCAAGCCCAGGACCGTATGGTCGGCACGCGGGAAGGTAATCGCATGACCAATGCGCGCTATCGCGGCACTGATGAACACGGCCGGCCCTATACGCTGACCGCGGAGACCGCCCATCAGGCCGGGGAAGGGCGCGTCGCTCTGGTGCAGCCTAAGGGCGATATGATGACCGAAAATGGCGGCTGGTTGATGGTGCAATCCCGACAGGGGCTTTTCCTGCAACGCAGCAATCAACTCGATCTGTCCCGCGATGTAATGCTGTATCGAGCCGACGGCATGACCTTGCGCACTGACGCGGTGGCCGTGGACATGAAGGCGGGGGCGGCAGCCTCGGCGAGCCCGGTGCAGATGGAGGGCCCGCTCGGGACTTTGGACGCGCAAGGGTTCGTGCTGCTCGACAGGGGCGTGGTGATCCAGTTCACCGGCCCGGCGCGCATGGTGATCAACGGGGCGGGACAATGATACGTGAGCTAGGGCTGGTAGCCGGTCTGTGTTTGCCCCTGATTGGCACGCCTTATGCGATGGCTCAGCAACTGGACATGACGCGCGGCGGGCCGATGGAAATCACCGCCTCCGAGGGCCTGGAATGGCATCAGAACGAGATGCAGGTTGTGGCACGCGGTCATGCACGGGTGGTGCGCGGCAGTGTCACCATCACCGCCGACCGGATGATTGCGCATTACCGCAAGAAAACCGCCGCCGGTGCCGCGTCTGCCCCGGCGGCCGCTCCCACGCCGGCTCCCACCGCTCCGGCGCGGTCCCTTCAACCTAACCTGTTGGGCGGCGGCGGGGAGGGCGGCAACGAGATCTATCGGGTGGAGGCGATCGGGCAGGTGCATATCTACACCGCCACCGATCATTGCTGGGGTGACCGCGCCGTCTACGACATGGATCAGGCGGTGATGCTGATGACCGGTGGGGCCCTGAAATTGACCACCCCCGCCCAGGTACTGACTGCGCGCGATAGCCTGGAATACTGGACCCAGCGCCGCATGGCCGTGGCACGCGGCGATGCGGTCGTTGTCACCAACGACGGCAAACGCGTAACCGCCGATACTCTGGTGGCCTTCACCGAGGAAGACGGCGCCGCCCGTCGCGCGGAGGCCGCGCCATCCGGGGCAGGTCCCGCGGCGCCTGGTACGGGTAAGTTGCAACGCGTGGAGGCCTTTGGGCATGTGGTGATTACCACCCCAACCGAAATCGTCGGCGGCGATCGTGGGATCTATCTGGCCGACAGCGGCAAAGCGCGGCTGGGGGGCAATGTGCGCATCACGCGCGGGCAGAACCAGTTGAACGGCTCCGACGCGGAGGTTAATCTGAATACCGGCGTCTCTCGCCTGTTGGCTGGCAGCGGCGGGCGCGTGGCCGGCATGGTCGTCCCGAACGACCCCGCGAGCCAGGTGCCAGCGGATGGCACCTCACCCACCCCACCGGCACGGCGCCTCGCCGGACCCCGGCCATGAGCGACACGCGCGCGCCGGCTGAATTTCGTGTTATGGAGGGCAATCCCGGCCTCTCGGCCGTTGGCGTGGGCAAAACCTATAAGAAACGCCGCGTCGTGCAGAATGTCTCGCTCACCCTGCGCCGGGGCGAAGCGGTCGGGTTGCTGGGCCCGAATGGCGCCGGAAAGACCACGGTATTTTATATGATCATCGGGCTGGTGCGCCCCGATACCGGTTCCATCATGCTGGATGGTACCGATATCACCACCCTGCCTATGTTCCGTCGCGCCCGCCTCGGCATCGGCTATCTGCCGCAGGAAGCCAGTGTGTTTCGCGGCCTGAGCGCGGAACAGAACATCATGGCGGCGCTGGAAGCGGTGGAGCCGGATCGCTTCCGTCGCGCCCAGATGCTGGACGAATTGCTCGCCGAATTCGGCATTTTGCACCTCCGCCGTACGCCCTCCTTGGCGCTGTCCGGTGGCGAGCGCCGCCGCGTGGAGATCGCGCGGGCCTTGGCGACACAGCCCGAATACATCCTGCTGGACGAACCCTTGGCCGGCATCGATCCAATCGCCGTGGGTGAAATTCGCGATCTGGTCGCGCATCTGAAAGATCGTGGCATCGGTGTGCTGATCACCGACCATAATGTGCGCGAAACCCTGGAAATCATCGATCGCGCCTACATCCTGCATGACGGCCAGGTGCTGATGGAAGGCAAGCCCGAGGAAGTGGTGGCGCATGCGGATGTGCGTCGCGTGTACCTTGGGGAAAGATTCAGCCTGTAGATGATGTCGGGCATGACGTCTTCGCACAAGCCGCATCCGAGGATTTGATCCACCATGGCACTGGGGCCACGCCTCAATCTTCGGCAGACCGCATCCCTGGTGATGACGCCGCAATTGCGTCAGGCGATCAAGCTGCTGCAATTTTCCAATCTCGAAGTTTTAGCCTTCGTCGAAGAGGAACTGGAACGCAATCCGCTGTTGGAGCGCGACGAAGGCGGCGATGGCGGGCCACGAGAGCACGCCGCACCTGATCAAGGGCCGGTCGCCGAGAGCGACGCGGACAGTGCGGCCCTGGCGCGGGCGGAGACGTTTCCGGCGGAAAACGCCGCGCCGCTGGATACGGATTTCTCCAACAGCTATGACGCCGGTGGCGCGGCCGATGGTGGCCCGATTCACGGCAATGGCGGACGCACTGATTTTTCCGAAGATGATCGCGGCATCGATGAAACCGCCGAACAGAAGCGCAATTTACAGACCCATCTCAGCGAACAATTACGCCTGAGCTTCGACGATCCGCGCGAACGCCTGATCGGCGCCTATTTGATCGCCCTGCTCTGTCCTGCCGGCCGGTTAACGGCCGCACCCGAAGATATCGCCGCCGCCCTGAACGCGCCGTTGGAGCAAGTGGAATCCGTCCGCGCGCGCATGGTGCGTTTCGATCCGGTCGGACTGTTCGCGCGCGATCTAAAAGAATGTCTCGCCGCCCAATTGGCGGAAAAAAATCGGCTGGACCCCGCAATGGCGACATTGCTGGACAATCTGGAATTGCTGGCCCGCCGGGAAATGCGCCAACTCTGCACGATCTGCGGTTTGGATATGGAAGACCTGATGGATATGCTGGCGGAAATACGCCGGCTGGATCCGAAGCCGGCGGCCGGATACGATTCCGACCTGCCATTCACGGTGGTGCCTGATGTGCTGATGCGCGCCGCACCGGATGGCGGCTGGCTGCTGGAACTGAACCCCGAAACCATGCCGCGCGTGCTGGTGAACCAATCCTTCCACGCCAGGGTCGCGCCGCGCGCCGACCGCGCCGGAAAAATCTTCCTCGCCGAGCATCTGCTATCGGCCAACTGGCTGGTCAAATCCCTGCAGCAGCGTGCGCAAACCATCCTAAAAGTCGCTTCCGAAATCGTCCGTCGGCAGGAGGATTTTTTCCGCCATGGCATCAGCCAGCTACACCCGCTGATTCTGCGCGATGTGGCGGAGCTGATAGAGATGCATGAGAGCACCGTCAGCCGCGTCACCGCCAACAAATACATCTCGACCCCGCGCGGCGTGCTCGAGCTTAAGTTTTTCTTTACCACCGCGATCAATAGTACTAGCGGTGAAAGCCATAGTTCGGAATCCGTCCGCTGCCGTATCCGCGGGTTGGTTGAATCGGAGGCCGCCGATAATATCCTGTCCGACGATGCGCTTGTCGGGGCCTTGCGCAAAGAAGGTGTGGACATTGCCCGGCGTACTGTGGCCAAATACCGCGACGCGTTGCACATACTAAGTTCTGTGCAGCGCAAGCGGGAAAAGATGGCTTTGGCCTGAGACGATCCCGTGCGAAATGGCCGCCGCCACCTTCGCCACCCTGCAAACCGAGCTGGGCAACGAACTGGTCGTCGATCTCACCCTCACCATCTCCTTCTCCTGTGCCGTCGTCCGCGTGCTCGGCACGCTCACATCGACGTGGCGCCCAATTACACGCCGTATCTGGAGCAGTGGCCGCTACCAGCGTAAGCTGACCGAAGGGGATGGGCCGCCGACTGACATACGTTACTATCGGAGCAGGGCGCGCCGCGGAATCCAAGCGCGACAAAATGTGGTCGTGTGCGATAGGATCATCTGGATGCTCCCCTCATCCTGATGAGACCCCATATGCCCGGACCTCTGCACGGCTACCGTATCCTCGATCTCAGCGCCGTCATCTCCGGCCCCTATGGCACGATGGTGCTGGCCGATCAGGGCGCCGATGTGATCAAGGTGGAACCGCCCGGCACAGGCGATTTCACTCGCAGCGCCGGCAATAAGCAGGGTGGAATGTCCGCCAGCTTCCTCAACAACAACCGTAACAAGCGCTCCATCGCGCTCGATTTGCGCCACCCAGATGGCGTGGCCGTGGTCAAGCGTCTGGCAGCAACATGCGATGTGCTGGTGCAGAATTTTCGCCCAGGCGTGGTGGATCGTCTGGGCGTGGGCGAAGCCGCCATCCGCGACGTCGCGCCCAGCATCATCTATGTCTCTATCAGCGGCTTCGGCGAGGAGGGACCGTTTGCGCATAAGCCGGTCTATGATCCCATCATCCAGGCCCTCTCTGGCCTCGCCTCCGTGCAGGGCGGCTCGGACGCGGAGCGTCCGCGTCTGGTCCGCACCATCCTGCCCGACAAACTCACCGCGCTGACCACGGCGCAGGCGATCACCGCCGCTTTGCTGGCGCGCGCACGCACCGGGGAAGGCCAGCATGTGCGCGTCTCCATGCTCGACGCGATCGTGGCGTTTCTCTGGTCATCCGACATGGGCGCGCTAACTTATGTCGGCCGAACGGTGACCCAGCAGCGAGCCGCCAGCTTTATCGACCTGATCTACGAAACCAAAGACGGTTACATGAGCGTCGCCGTCATGACCAACGCACAAT
This sequence comes from Acetobacteraceae bacterium, assembly GCA_009693795.1. GTDB lineage: Bacteria > Pseudomonadota > Alphaproteobacteria > Acetobacterales > Acetobacteraceae > SHWF01. The sequence continues at coordinate 7,338 of SHWN01000031.1, read as the reverse complement.
GGACGGCATTGTGCCAGGCTGTCGGCCAGCCTGGATGGCTGGACGATCCGCGCTTTGCCACGACGGAATTGCGTGACCTGAATATCAATGACCGGCTGGCGCTGATCCAATCCGTGCTGATCAACCGTGCTACGGACGACTGGATGGCGCTCCTGGAGCCGGCCGGCGTGCCCTGCGTTCCTGTGCTCACGCGCGCGCAGATGATTTCTCACCCGCAAATCCAGGCCGCCGGCATCGTGGTGGAAAGCGATCATCCGCAGGCTGGCCGCCTGCGCCAGGCGCGCAACGCCGCGCGCTTCAGCGTGACACCTCCAGAACACCGCCATGGCGCCCCCCAGCTGGGCGCGCATACGGAAGAAATTCTGCGTGAGGCCGGCTATTCGGATACCGAAATTGCCAATCTGCGCGCTACAGCCCTCGGTTAATGGATCAGCGCGCGTCCGTAAGCTTGCGCCAGTTCCACCTTCACGCCCAAGGCCTTTGCGACGCGCAGCGGCCAGGCCGGATCGGCCAGCATCACGCGCGCCACGAACACCAGATCGGCGCGGCGGTTGCTGATGATCTCTGCGGCGTGCTGTGGGTCCTGGATCAGGCCAACGGCGCCGGTGGCAATATCGGCACCCTGCTTAATTGCTTCCGCGAACGGCACCTGATAGCCCGGATGCAAGGATGGCGGGCGCACATCGGGCGTGATCCCGCCGGAAGAACAATCGATCAGATCCACATCCCCACGCGCCTTTAACTGACGGCAAAGAGCGACGATGTCCTCAATCGTCAGCCCCCCTGCCTTGTAGTCGGAGCAAGAAAGCCGAACGAACAAGGGCAGTTCCGCCGGCCACACCGCGCGCACCGCATCCAGCGTTTCCATCAAAAACCGCGAACGCCCCGCCAGATCGCCGCCATAGGCATCGTTGCGCTGGTTGGAAATCGGTGAGAGGAAGGAATGCGACAGATAGCCATGCGCTGAATGGATTTCCACCACCTTGAACCCAGCATCCAGCGCCCGCTTCGCGGTGGCGGCGAATTGTTGCGCAATGCCAGAAATCTGATTGGTGCTCAGCGCGATCGGTTCGATGCCATCCGGATTGAATGCGATCGGGCTGGGCGCCAGTGGGCGCCAGCCGCCATTCTCCGGCAGGATCGGCGTGCCGCCTTCCCAGGGCGTCACGCAGGATGCCTTGCGCCCGGCATGTGCCAGTTGGATCGCCGGCACCGCGCCGCCGAGCGTGATCACATCGGCCAGACGTTTCAGCAACGCGGTGTGCTCGTCTTTCCACAGCCCCAGGCATTGCGGCGTGATACGGGCGATGTCGTCCACCGCGGTTGCCTCCGTCATCACGATGCCGGCGCCGCCAAAAGCCCGTGCACCCAGATGCTGGACATGGAAATCGCTGCCAAACCCGTTCTCGGCGGAGTACTGGCACATCGGTGCCACGGTGATCCTATTGCGCGCGGTGACGGAACGGAAACTAACAGGCTCGAAAAGCTGTGGGGTGGACATAGTCATGACCTCATTGGCGGATGTGGTGAGGCGGATACTCCCGCCCTCTTGCGCGGGCAAGTGTCGATAGCTTGTATAGATGTCTGCTTTCGGGCCGCCTGCTTCTGCATCCCCCCCGTGGGCGGGGTGAGCAGGTTCGGGGCTCTTGGCCCGAAGCTGTCCACGCCGTCCACAGCCTCGCTCGCGAAGCGGACTTATGCGACCGACTGTTTTCTGACTGCCTCCCCTTCGTCGCGACTTCCGTCAGCATGGAACCGGGCGATCTGTCGGGTGCCGTGGAATAGCGCGATGCGCCCGTCATGATATTCCAGCGACCCGGATCGTCGCCCTGGCGAAGTGATAGCGGTCCCGGTTCGCCGGTATTTGCAGGACGTAGCCGTTATATCTGACCGTATTGTCCTGCCCCGCGATCCATTCCTCGTGGATGCATAGAATGTTGCCCAGATCTTCGAAGTCGGCGAGCCAGCCATGGGCCGAGCCATCCTGAAACAGCATCTTCCCCGGCAAAGGTCTCTGCTCGCTCTTGCGCCTGAGAACCCCGCGCCGGGGCGCCTTCGTCGTCAGACCGCGAAGCTGAAGCACGCTCTTGGTCCAGGTGTAGGAACGTCGAAGCGGCTTCTCGTTCGCCATCGGCATGCCCACGATCTGTTCGTGGAAGTGCTTGATCAAAAAATCAAAATACCGCGTGCGGAACATTTCTGCCACCCAGGCGGCCTCCGCTTCGTCCGCGGCGCTGGCGCTCACCCGCCCACGCGACGGTCGATCAACCCGTCCTCTCCGCGCTCCTCAAAAGCGTCCCGCAAGCGCCGGAAATGGCGCTCGCTGAAACCAAGAAGCTCACCCGCTTCAACACAACTCAAGCATCCCGCACGATGCAAAGTGATTGCATCCAAAACACGCACTATCCGAACCTCCGGCGACATGCGGCCCTCCGATCCCAAAACCGGACAAACCACGTGCTACCTAAACCAGACGTACCATGTGCTCGCGACACCTCTCGCGCGGGCAAGTTGACCCGGCTGCGCGTGCGCCCGTACCGTCCGCGCCATGAATATTCTTTCCATTCAGTCCTGGGTTGCCTATGGCCATGTTGGCAACGCATCCGCCGTGTTTCCCCTGCAGCGGCTGGGCGCGGAGGTGCATGCCATTCATACGGTGCAATTCTCCAACCACACCGGCTATGGCGACTGGACCGGGGACGTGTTCAGTGGTGCGCAGGTGGGCGCGCTGGTAGACGGTGTCGCGCGGCGCGGTGCGCTCAGCCGATGCGACGCGGTGCTGTCCGGCTACATGGGCGATGTCGGGATCGGCCACGCGATTTTGGACGCGGTGAAGGGGGTGCGGGCGGCAAATCCACACGCAATCTATTGCTGCGATCCGGTGATCGGCGACGATGCGCATGGCGTTTATGTCCGCCCCGGCATTGCTGAACTGATGCGTGATGCCGTCATCCCGGCCGCTGATATCGCCACGCCCAATGCGTTCGAGCTGCGCCAGCTGACCGGCCTGCCCGATACGACCCTGGCGCAGGCGAAGCAGGCGATCGCTGCCTTGCAGGCGCGTATGTATCCCGCCGGCCCGCGCACCGTCTTGCTGACGAGCCTGCGCACGGACGCCACGCCAGCGGATTGCCTGGACATGTTGGTGGGCGAAGGGGGAAAGTTTTATTTATTGCGCTCACCTTTGCTGCCGGTGGATCTGAATGGCGCGGGCGATGCCGTGGCCGCCTTGTTTCTGTTTCATCGCATCGTCACCGGCAGCGCGGTGGCCGCGTTGGAAGCTGCCGGCAGCGCAATCCATGGCGTGTTGCGCCGCACGGCGGAGGCAGGCTCGCGGGAGCTCCTGATGGTCGCGGCGCAAGAAGAATTCGTGAACCCGAGCATCCGGTTAACGGCCGAGCCAGTTTGACCGCCGTGATTTTGCAATATCGACATGCTAGAAACGGGCCATGCGCTTCCTAAGAACCTATACGCGTGTCCTGCAACTGCTCGGGAACGATCTCCGCATCGCGGCCATGCTGGGCGGGGCCAATGTCGTCCTCGCCGGGCTGCATTTTATCGACCCTCTGTTGTTTGGCCGCGTGATCGACCTTCTGACACGCTCCCCGGACATGCCGCGCGCGGCATTATGGCAGGAGGCGATCAGCCTATTAGGCCTTTGGGCGGCGGTCGGGATCGGCGGGATTGCCGCGAACATTGCCGTGGCGTTGCAGGCGGAGCGGCTGGCGCATCGCAATCGTATCACCGCCATGGCGCGCTATTACGCACATGTGCTGGCCATGCCGCTCTCGTTCCATGGTGATACCCATTCCGGCCGTCTGGTGAAGATGATGATCTCGGGCACGGAAGCGTTATTCGGCTTGTGGCTGACATTTTTTCGCGAACACATGGCCACCTTCGTCGCCACGCTGGTGCTGCTGCCAATGACCTTGTTCCTGAACTGGAAACTAGCCGTGGCGCTGATCGTCCTGGTGGTGCTGTTTTGCACGCTGACGGTCCTGGTTATTCGGCATACCGAGGCCGGGCAACGCCAGGTGGAAAGCCATAACAACAATCTGGCCGGCACCGCGCAGGATGCGCTGGCGAATGTTGTTCTGGTGCAATCCTTTACCCGTTTGGGCGCGGAGGCAAGGTTGTTCGGCGATATCGCAAACCAGGTCATCGCGCATCAATTCCCGGTGCTGAATTGGTGGGCGGTGGTCAATGTGCTGACCCGCGCGGCCAGTACTGTCACCGTGATGGCCATTGTCATCACCGGCACGGTCCTGCATGTGAATGGCGAGGCCAGCGTAGGGGAGATTGTCGGCTTTATGGGTGTCGCCACGATGCTGATCGGGCGGCTGGAAGCGGCGGTTTCCTTTGCTTCCCGCGCCGTGTTCCTGCGCCCGCAGCTGGACGATTTCCTGGCGGTCCTGGATGCGGAAACCACGGTGCAGGAAAAGAAAGGCGCGACCGAGCTGACGGCTCCACATGGCGAGGTCCGGTTCGAGAAGGTGTCCTTTAGCTATCCCGGCGGCACGCCCGTGCTCGCGGATGTGAGTTTCCAGGCCCGCCCCGGCACTACGGTGGCCCTGGTGGGCCAGACCGGTGCGGGCAAGACCACGGCGATGTCGTTATTGCAGCGTCTATGGGATCCATCGTCCGGGCATATCAGTATCGACGGCCAAGATCTGCGGGATGTGACATTGGACAGTTTGCGCCGGGCCGTCGGCGTGGTGTTTCAGGACAGCATGTTGTTCAACCGCTCCATCCGCGACAATCTGCGCATGGGCCGGCCGGACGCCACGGATGAAGAACTGGAACGCGCGTGCCGGATGGCGGAGGCGCATGACTTTATCACCCGCCAACCGCTCGGCTACGACACTATGATCGGCGAACGTGGCGCCTCACTGTCCGGCGGGCAGCGCCAGCGTCTGGCCATCGCGCGGGCCTTGTTGAAGGGCCCACCGATATTAATTTTGGACGAAGCCACTAGCGCGCTGGATGCGGCAACGGAAGCTCGTGTCGCGCGGGCCTTGGCGGTCCTGATGCGGGGCCGTACTACGTTCATCATCGCCCATCGCCTGTCCACTGTGCGCAATGCCGATGAAATCCTTGTGTTTGATGCTGGAAAGATCGTCGAGCAAGGAACATTCGACTCGTTGCTGGCCGCGGGCGGGCATTTCGCGGAACTGGTGCACACGCAATTAGCGGGCACGGCGGTGAAAACCGCCGAGTAGCTCTCGTGATTGCGATCAACCGGGCGGTAAAGAAAAATTGCATCGGGTTGTCTCAATGGCGCATGCTGACGATCTGAACCGTGCGTGGGCGCCAGCTGCCTCCCACCTAGCACCACGACGCAACGTTGGACGGGTCGCCATCGTCCCACGCCTTGCGCATCAAGGAGGGCTCACGATGACTGTGGCCGCAATCCTGAAACACAAGGGCGACACCGTACTTGGCGCCGATCCCACTGCAGCCGTGCCGCAGTGGTAGATGCTGGGCGTTGTCAGCGAACACGACATTGTGCGTTCTCTGGCCATCAACGGGATCGGCACGATGAAGATGACGGCGGGCCAGTTAATGACCCGTGTGATCTGTACAGTTAGCCTGCGCACTACTGTCGCACAGGCCATGGAACAAATGACTATGGGACGCGTGCGCCACCTGCCCGTGATGGAACATGACACCTTGCTCGGCATGATCAGCATCGGCGACGTGGTAAAAGCCTGCATCATGCAAACGGAGCATGAGGTGGACAGTCTGAAAGCCTATGCCTCCGGCGCCTGATTTGTTTCGCACTACATTGCGATCGAGAAGCCACCATCGACTGGGATCGCTGTGCCGGTAACGAAGTCGGAAGCGGCCGAGGCCAGAAAAACCGCGATGCCGGTCATGTCCGCCGGTGTGCCCCAGCGCTTGGCCGGGGTCCGTTTTTCCACGCTATCGTGCAGGCCGTCGACCTGGGAGCGGGCCTTTTGCGTGAGTTCGGTATCGATCCATCCGGGCAGCACACAATTTACCTGAATATTGTCTTTAGCCCAGGCGGTGGCGAGTGAGCGCGATAACTGCATGATCCCACCCTTCGACGCGCAATAGGCCGCCGCATAGGGAGCGCCGAACAGCGACATCATCGATCCAATATTGATAATCTTGCCGCCGCCCGCCGTCTGCATCGCCGGATATGCCGCCTGACAGCAATACAGCGCGGAGGACAGATTGGTATCCAGCACCGTGTGCCAGTCCAACTCCTCCAGCAATTCGGGCATTTTTCGGATCGAGGTGCCGGCATTGTTGATCAGGATATCCAACCGGCCTTGCCGAGCCAGCGTTTCGGCGATCAGCTTCTTGCAGTCCACTGATTTTGTGACATCGCCAGAGAGGAACACGCCTTTACCGTCAAGTTCGACAAGCGCCTTGTTCGCTTTCTCTTGATTGCGCCCCGCCAGCACCACGGTCGCGCCGGCCTCGGCCAACCCCTTAGCCATACCAAGGCCGATTCCGCCATTCCCCCCGGTCACGAGGGCCACGCGGCCAGTCAGATCAAATAATTTCATCGCACACTCCTGCGAGATTTAACGGTCATCGACCGGAAGATTGGCCTGCACGGAAGCCCGCGCATTGAATGTCGCGTGCCAGGCGGTGAGCTTCGGATGTCCATCGCGCCAGTTCAATTCGGCAAAGCGGAAATCGAGATAGGCAAGCGCGATGCCGATGGCAATATGACCGATGGAAAACACGCTGGCCGCCAGCGCATCCGCCTCCTGCTCCAATGCCGGAATACAGGCCTGCAGCTTGCCGATCCAAAGATCGATATGTGGCTGGCTCTGTGCCTCGGTGGGCCGGAATTTTTCGCTTAGTAATGCCAGTGCGATGTCCAGCATCCCATCGCCCAGCGCGAGGCGGCGCAACGCCAAGATGCGGTCTGCGCCAGCGAGAAACAATTTCGGGCCGGCATGTAGCGTATCCAGATATTCGCAGACTACAGGCGAATCATAGATAATCGTGCCGTCGGTTAGCATCAGCGTCGGAATTTTTCCGAGCGGATTTTCGCGCATTAGTTCCAGATGCGGCGTCGTGCCACCCACGACAGTACGCACGCAATGTAAATGATCCGACAGACCCATTTCATACGCGGCGATCATCACCTTGCGTACATAGGGTGAGCGCGGCGACCAGTGTAGCAACATTTTTCCTGCCGGGGGAGCGCTGATGGCCATGATGGATTTCCTCCGTCTTTGTCCCGTCTGTTGTGCCAGCAAAGCGCCGGGTAGAACAGACCGGTCCCGCCTTGACCCTGGGCCAAGGGGGCAGCACAGTCCCGCCGCCGCTGTAATGCTGCGCGGCGGGAGGAAAAAT
>SHWN01000030.1 GCA_009693795.1 Acetobacteraceae bacterium | reverse complement strand
GACCAAGGCCCTGTTCTCGGCCGTCCTGCCGCCGCATCCAGGGCCGAATGACGACGAAATCGTCCTCAGCGGAGAGGTCCCCTCACCGCTGAACCCGCCATCCGGTTGCCGCTTCCACACACGCTGCCCCTCGGCCATGCCGCATTGCGCGGTGCGCGAACCAGAGCTGCGGGAAGTGGCCAAAAATCATCACGTAGCCTGCCATCTCTACGATGCGCCAAATTAAAGGAGGCCGACATGAACGCACCCCATGGCCCGTTGCAAGGCATCAAAGTCGTCACCTGTTCCACCGCGCAGGCCGGCACCGTACCCTATATGCTGATGGCCGATCTGGGCGCTGAGGTCATCAAGATCGAAGTCCCGGAAGGCGGCGACAATTCACGCGGCACCAGCATCGCACCCGGTTTCCCTAGCACGTACTTTGAAACCAATAATCGTGGTGTGCGCAGCGTCACGCTCAATCTCAAAGCGGCTGAAGGCCGCGCTATTCTGCACAAACTCGTCGCCGGCGCAGAAATCTTCGGGCAAAACTTCCGTCCCGGGGCCGCCGAAAAAAACGGCTTTGGCTATGAGGAGCTCCACAAAATAAATCCGGCTTTGGTCTATATCTCCATCTCCGGCTACGGCCCGAAAGGCCCGCACGCGGATTTGCCGGGCACGGATTCCATGGCACAGGCCCTGGGCGGCATCGCGGAGGCCTATTCCACCCCCGGCCAACCCATGCGCACGGGTATCGTCTCCGTCGCCGATGAAACCTGTGCGATCCTCGCATTCGGCGGCGCATTGGCCGCCCTCACACATGCGCGCGCCACCGGGATCGGTCAAAAAGTCGATTGCTCCCTGCTCGGCGGGCAAATCCGCCTCATGGGCTGGACCTTAACCACCGCCATGTGGCGCGATCGCGACCCCGTTACCGGCCAGGCCCGCGTCACCGGTACCCCGGATCGCCCCGGCCTGTCAGCTAGTTTCAACGATTGCGACGGCAAACCTCTGGTGTTCCAACTCACCGGTGCACGGCAATGGACACAGGCCATGACGGCGCTGGGATTTTACGACAGCCTGTCCCAGGCCGGCTATGAACATCTCGGCGTGGCAATGGAATCCGATGAAAAGCGCAACGCGCTGCTGCGCATTCTCGATGGGTTATTCGCTACCGGCCAGCGCGATAATTGGGTCGCCCGGCTGCGCGCCGCCGATATCGTCGCCGCGCCAATCAATACGTTACTGGAAGCCTCGAACGATCCCGATGTGCTGGCCAACGGCTATATCACCGAAATGGACTACCCAAGCTTTGGAAAAAAATTAAAAGTGCATGGTTCACCTTGGCATTTTTCGGAAACCCCGGCCAAATTTGGCATCGCCTCTGGCCTCGGTGCCGATAACGATGATGTGCTGGGCACGATTGGTTACAGCGCAACGCAGATCGCGGATTTACGCGCCCACAAAATCATATAAGGATCATGCCGTGAACCATCCTGCACTAAACCGAGATGATATCCTAGCCATGGCCCGCCAGATCGGCTTGTCGTTGCCCTCCTCCTATGAAGATGAACTGGTCAGCGCCTACGGCCATGTCCACGCGATGCTAGCGCGGCTCCCTCGCGCACGGGCGCGTGGCGATGAACCGGCGCATAGCTTCCATCCCAATTCGTTCCTGCCAACAAAGGAATAGAAAAATGGCGGGCGATCTGCATTTCCTCACCATCGCGCAGGCCGCCGCGCGGATCGCCGCGCGCCAACTCTCGCCGGTGGAACTCACCGAAGCCTATCTCACGCGCATCGTCGCGTTGGATCATCGCCTTGATAGTTTCGTCACCCTCACCGCCGATCGCGCACGCGCCACCGCGCGCATGGCGGAAGCCGAGATCATGCGAAACGGCCCCCGCGGCACGCTGCACGGCATCCCCTATTGCTTAAAAGATATTTTCGATACCAAAGGCATCCGCACCACCGCAAACTCAAAGTTACTAGCCGACAACGTGCCGGATGAAGACGGATTTTGTCAGGCCCGATTGGCCGAAGCCGGCGGCATTCTGCTGGGCAAGACCGGAACCTGGGAATTTGCCCATGGCGGGCCGTCCTGGGATGTTTTATTTCCGCCTGCCCGGAATCCCTGGAATCCCGATCACACACCAGGCGGATCGTCATCAGGCTCCGGTGCGGCGGTGGCGGCCGGCTTCGCCCCTGCCACCTTGGGTAGCGATACCGGCGGCTCCATTCGTGGCCCAGCCGCCTTGTGCGGCCTCGCCGGGTTAAAGCCAACCTATGGCCGGGTCAGCCGACGCGGCGTCATTCCCAACAGCTTTTCCCACGACCATGTCGGCCCCCTTGCCTGGACCTGCGAGGATGTCGCCATTTTAATGGGCGTCGTCGCCGGGCATGACCCACACGATCCAGGCTCGGTCGATTTAACAGTACCCGATTACCGGGCCGCATTAACCGGCGGTGTGAACGGCCTCGTCATCGGCGTGCCCTGGGAATGGCTGGAAAATGAATTGCCACTCAGCCCGCCCACCCGCGCCGCCTTCGATGCGGCACTCGCCGTCTATCGCGATCTAGGTGCCACCATCCGCCCGGTAACGTTACCGCCCTTGCGGAAATACGAGGACAGCAAGAAAATTATCGCCATGGTCGAACTATTTGCCATCCATGGCGCTGATCTGCGCAGCCGACCCGAATTATTCGGCGCCAGCCTGCGCTATCGCATCATTGCCGGCGGCCTGATCCGTGCAGAGGACTACGTGCACGCCATCCGCCTGCGCTCTGATCTTGCGCGTGCGATGCAAGCCACTATGGCAACGGTGGATGTGCTAATGCTGCCGACCTCCGAGCCCGCCGGCCGCCTGGAACCGGTGCCGCCCGAAAGCCTGTTCACCCATATGAGTTTCATGACGGCCTTCAATGTCGGAGGCAATCCAGCCCTCTCCCTCTGCAACGGGTTTAACGATTCTGGTTTACCGTTCTCTCTGCAAATCGTCGGCAGCCTGTTCGATGAAGCCACCGTGCTGCGCGTCGGACATAGCTATGAACAGGCCACCCCCTGGCGGCAACGCCGCCCTGCACTGACACGCGCAAGGTAAATGACACATTCAAGGTAAATCGGCTCCGGTTGCCTTATCCCGGCAAAAAATGCGCCGGCACGAAGAAGCGCTCGCCCACCGTCTTCAGCGCAGTGTTCGCGCTTTGCGCCGCGGCCGTGCGCAGGGGATCAGCATTGCGCCAGCGAAAGGCTGGCGCCAGAACCAATGATCGATCTGCCGCGCAGAGGGTGGCCCGCCTTCGGCCTGCGCCGCTTCGCCATACAGCGCCTTCAGATCATCCGCGACAAATCGTAGCGCCAGTGCCGGCGCCCTTACCAGGAGAGGCCCCATCGCCTCAGGCCGCACTGGTCGCTAGATGGCGGAACATATTGCGCCGCGCCTCGTCGTCCAGATCGGTCTTGAAGGTAAATTTATCCTTTAACGCCACCGCGCGTGCGCTCGCCGGACGGGCGCTGACTTCATTGACCAGCCGCTTCAGATTCGGAAAACTGGCCCAGGCATCGTCGCCCAGAATAAAGGTTGCCATGCGCGCCCAGCCCCACACATCCATATCGACGATCGTGTAGGTCTCGCCCACCATATAACGATGCGTCGCCAGATGCTTCTCCAGCACGGCGTAATGCCGACGCACCTCGAACAGATAACGAGTGCGCGCATAGGGTACAGGTTCCGCGGTCATATGCTGGAAATGCACCGCCTGACCCGAGAACGGACCCACGCCGGTGGCCACGAACATCAACCAGGACAGTAATTGCCCGCGATTGGTCGGTGTGTTCGCCGGCAGGAATTTACCAGTCTTCTCCGCCAGATAAAGCAGGATTGCATTGCTGTCGAAAACCACCACCCCATCATCGTCAATCGCCGGAACCTTGGCGTTTGGATTAACGGCCAGGAAGGTCGGATCAAATTGTTCGCCCTTGCGGGTATCGATCGGCACCGGCTGGAAGGCAATGCCGGCCTCCTCCAGGAACAACGCCACCTTGGTCGGGTTCGGCGAACCGTTGAAATAGAATTTCAGCATGAAAAGGCTCCTGGGTGTGATTATCGGAGGAACTGTAAGGTCAGCGCGGCAAGATCATCGGCGGCTTGCAGATGTGGAAAATGGCCAGCGCGATGTAGCGTTTCATAGCGGGCACCTGATATCGCGGCGGCGACAGCCTGGCCGGCTTCCGGTGGCCAGATAAAATCAGCAGCGCCATTGGTTACCAGCACGGGGCACGTTAACTTCTCCCAGTCGGTCGCATTGGTCCGCTCGCGCCCCAATGCCAATGAAAGCTCCGCATAACCAGCTGGATCATTTGCAAGCCAAAGCGGCCGATAACCCGTGCGAATGGCTTCATGTGGTGTCGGAAAAGCATTTTCTAGGCTGACATCGACAGCAACGCGCATGCCCTTAGCCCGCACCTGCGCAGCGCGCTCGCTCACATAGTCCACAGTACGTTCCGAAACTCCTATCGCGGCCGTGCAGAGCACCATCCGGCGCACCAAAGCCGGCGCTCGCAACGCCAGGCGCAAAGCAACGAATGTCCCCAAAGCCGCGCCTAGCAAATCGCATTGCGTGATACGCAACGCGGCCAGCAGAGCCGCCAAATCCTGCGCGCAATCATCCATGCTGAACGGGGCAGGGGGCTTTTCCGATCGTCCGGCACTGCGCAAATCCGCCGCAATTATTCTACGATATGGCGCCAGCAGGGCGATCAGCGCGGCAAAACTTTCACTGGATCCGCCCAGTTCATGAATCAGCAGGATGGGCGCACCATCCAAGCCCTTTCCAGCGCCGGTATCGGTGTAATGTAACGCAATACGGCCCAGATCGATCGCCGGCATGTCCTAAATCTCCGGCACTGTCTGCGATAACCGCCCACCCATTCGCAACGCCTCGATGCGTGTCGCCAACCCCGTCGTATCATCGGTGACAACGAAGACCCCGCAGATTGTCGCAGCGCCACCCGCCGGGACCAGGCGTTCCCCCGGCATTCTACGCCAAAATCGAGCGGCCGCCCCTTCCTTGGCCATGCCGATCACGCTGTCATAATCGCCGCACATCCCGGCATCGGATTGAAATGCCGTCCCTCCCGGCAGGATCTGGTGATCGGCGGACGGGCAATGCGTATGCGTGCCCACCACCAACGACACCTGACCATCAAAGGAATGTGCATAGGCCATTTTCTCACTGGTAGCCTCGGCATGAAAATCCAGCAGCACGGCCTGTACATCGCCACCCAGCCGATGTTTGGCCAGTTCCACCGCCGTGGTACGAAACGGACAATCCAACGGGTCCATGAACAAACGCCCCATGGCATTGGCGACCAGCGCGCGGCGATTGCCTGGCACCTCCACCACCACGCTGCCCGTCCCCGGCGTGCCGGGCGGAAAATTCAGCGGCCGCACCAGCCGCGGCGTCTCGGCGATCATCGGAATGATCTCGCGCCGGTCCCACGCATGATTGCCGAGCGTAATCACATCAGCCCCCGCCTTGAACAACGACGTCGCCATCTCCGGCGCCAGCCCGAACCCGTGCGAGGCGTTTTCCGCATTCACCACCGCCAGATCCAGCGCCAGCCGCACGCGTAAGCCAGGCAGAGCTGCACACACTGCATCCCGCCCACTCCGCCCGACGATATCGCCCAAAAAAAGAATATTCATCCGGCACCTTCGCAGAGGGTCACCCCGCGCTCCGTGGCGATAGCGGGCAGAGCGATGTCGTAGGGGCCCACGGGGACTTCGTCCACCTCCTGCGCGGCAAAGCCACAGCCCAGCAAGGTGGCGCGCGGCAGCAGCGGTAAGGTGCGGTCATAATACCCCCCGCCATAGCCCAGCCGACGCCCCGCCCGATCGAATGCCAATAATGGAACCAACAGAAAATCCGGCACCAGCGCCTCTCCGGTCGAGCGCTGCGTGCCAAACGCCTCCGCCACTATCGCCGCCCCCGGATGCCATGCGCGAAAGCTCAGCGCCGCCCCACGCTTCGGCGTCACCGGCAGCGCAATGCGATGCCCAAATTCATGCAGAGCGATGAGAAGGGGAAGAATATCGATTTCGGTGCCCATCGGCCAATAACCTGCCACGATGGCGCCGTCCGGCGGCGGGTAACTCGCCAGCACATGGCGCGCAAGATCACCCCCCAGCGCCGGATCGCAACCCTCACGCGCCGCCTTCGCGCGTTTACGTGCCGCGCGTTTACGCTCGTTCAGATTGGGCAAGAAGTGCGGAGCCACCATGGCCGTTGGCGTGTCATCCTCCCAGAGCCTGCTTGTGCAGGTGGGTGCCAGATATCATGACCAAGATCACAACAGCGCCAGCTCCCGAGGGAGATGCTTACTGGCCCTGGGGATGTATTGCCTGACGCACCCAGCAGCTCCGCCCTCTCTACTTAGGGATGCTCGAGGTTCTGCGCAATCTCTTCCGCACGCGCGGCGATTTTATTCAGCCGTCGGCTAAGCTGCGCATCCCCGCCGCGCACCGAACTGGTGCTCGTCAGCGCCTGGCCGACTTCCAGCCGCAGATCATGCACTTCGTCGGCGAGCATCAGCGAAACTAGGATCAGCAGCGCCGCTTCGCCGCCCTGCCCGCCAATCCCTTTCAGATATTGCACCCGCCGGTCCACCTCAGCGGCCATATTGCGTAGATGCTCCTGCTGGCCTTCTTCACAGCCAACCTGGTGGGCATAGCCATTGATGGTAACAGTAACCAGTGCCATGCCTGTTTTCCCTCAGCCGCGCGGGCGTTCGGCGAGGCCAGCGCGCAATTTAACAAGCAGCGCATCCAGCCTAGCGCGGACCGCGGCGGTTTCGCCGTTATCCGGCTGCGATGGCTCGGGTTCATCCTTCGCCGCCATGGCACTGGCTATGGCGAGGGAGATCCGTTCCAACGCATGTTCCAGGCGCTGCGCGGCTTCGGCTGGGGTTTCGGCGGCGCTGCTCATTAAGCTCCTCGTTTGGCTCCTGTCGGCCCGGCACCGCGGGGCCCCCTCCCGTAACGCCCAATTCCGCAAAGCCGGATTCTGTAAGGGGCACTATTCGGCAGGGATTCGTTATTCGCTTGCACTGAAGCCCTGTAACGGCTTGAACGTCAAGCATGTTGGAGAGCGCAACACAGCGACCGGCGGTGGTGGTGCATGGCCTGGCGGACGTGGCGCTGGCCTGCGCGCCTGGCCTCACCCTCACCCTGCTCTCGGCCCCGGCCGCCGCGATCTTCGCCGGCCCAGGCTGGTGGCTGGCGCTGATCGGGCTCGCACAAACGCGGTTTCCAGGCCTGATCGCGGCGGATCTGCTGGATTGCGGCGATGCACCGGGATTGGCGCTGGCGGCCTTGCGCCTGGATCAGCGCACACTCATTCTTGATCCCGCCTGCCCGGCTTTCGGCGCGGTGCGCGCCACGGCGGCCGCATTGGGTGGGCGGGTTTGGCCCACCCGTCCGGCTTCACTCGACCTGGCGGAACCCGGCGCAGCGCGGCGCCTGGCCGCCTGGTTGTCCCACCGTGCCGGACGAATTGACCCACACCGACCGTGACAGAATCCGGCCGCTGCGCTAGTACGCGGCCAACATTTATCGCTTTGCCTCAAGGAGGGCGTCCCGATGCGTATCACCCAAAAAGTGAAAAAAATTCTCGACAATTACGAGAGCGACAATCCCGGCACCAAGGGAAACCTCGCGCGCATCCTGATGGAGGGCAAACTCGGCGGCACTGGCAAGCTGCTCATCCTCCCGGTCGATCAAGGATTTGAACACGGCCCGGCGCGCAGCTTCGCGTCCAATCCCGCCGCCTATGATCCGCATTACCTGTTCCAGATCGCCATCGAGGCCGGACTGAACGCCTATGCCGCCCCGCTCGGCATGATCGAACTCGGTGCCAACACCTATGCCGGTGCCATCCCGACCATTCTGAAAGTGAATTCCTCCAACTCGCTAGCCACCAGCAAAGATCAGGCCGTCACCGCCTCGGTCTCCGACGCTTTGCGCCTCGGCTGCTCGGCGATCGGCTTCACCATATATCCGGGCAGCGAATACGCCTTCGACCAGATGGAAGAATTGCGCGAAATGGCCGAGGAAGCGAAAGCCGCCGGCCTTGCCGTCGTGGTCTGGTCCTATCCCCGCGGCCCCAACCTCGACAAGGTGGCGGAAACCGCGATGGATATCTGCGCCTATGCCGCGCAGATGGCCGCGCTGATGGGCGCGCACATCATCAAGGTAAAGCCGCCTACCAATAATATTTCACTGGATGCGGCGAAGAAGACCTACGCGGATAATAAAATCGACGGTACCACCCTCGCCAAACGCGTGGAACACATCATGCAGGCCTCGTTCGGCGGCAAGCGCATCGTCGTCTTCTCTGGCGGCGAGGCGAAGGGGCTGGACGGCATCTATGAAGAAGTTCGCGGCCTGCGCGATGGCGGCGCCAATGGCTCCATCATCGGCCGCAACACTTTCCAACGGCCAAAGAAAGACGCGCTGGAAATGCTGAGCAAGATCATTGATATTTATCTCGGTAAATTTTGATCCTTGATCATACCCCGCGCCATGGTCCGCCCCCGCCTCCGCAAGGGTAGGCTCCAGCGGACCATCCACGCCTTACTTTCTTGGATGCAATGACCGACCCTACCTGCCGCCTCTACATCATCACCCCGGAAAAATTCGACCTTAAAATTTTTCCAGACCTCCTCGCCCAGGCGCTGGATGCCGGCGACTGCGCCGCCGTGCAACTGCGCCTCAAGAACGAGACCGATGAGACCTGGCAACGCGCGATCGACGCCCTGCTCCGGATCACGCAGTCGCGCAATGTCGCCTTCCTGCTGAACGACCGCGCCGATCTGGTGCGCACCACGGGCTGCGACGGTGCGCATGTCGGCCAGGAAGATATGGCGGCGCGGGAAGCACGGATCATAATGGGCCCGGACCTGATGCTGGGCGTAACCTGCAAATCCTCCCGCGACCTGGCCATGCAGGCCGGCGAGGATGGCGCCGATTATGTCGCATTTGGCGCCTTCTACCCATCCAACTCAAAAGAAGTAAAAAACCTTGCTGACCCCAAAATTCTACGCTGGTGGTCGGACATGATGGAACCTCCCTGCTGCGCCATCGGCGGCATCACAGCAGAAAATCTCGCCCCCCTCGTGCAGGCCGGCGCAAATTTTCTGGCCATCATCGGCGGCGTTTGGAACCATCCGAATGGTCCGGCCGGCGGCGTGCGCGCGATCAACCAGGCCATCGCCGCGGCGCGCTGACTGGCTTGCTGCCGGGCTTCTCGGGCGTCTATCTTCTCCCGACGACGATACGAGAA
This sequence comes from Acetobacteraceae bacterium, assembly GCA_009693795.1. Classification (GTDB taxonomy): domain Bacteria; phylum Pseudomonadota; class Alphaproteobacteria; order Acetobacterales; family Acetobacteraceae; genus SHWF01. The sequence goes on along the minus strand of SHWN01000030.1, from coordinate 11,783 downwards.
GAAAATCAGGCTGACTGATCGCTATGGCCTCGCCATTTTCACCTCCTAGGACATCGCGCGGGATGCCTACGTCGAGGACTGCGACCTGTTGCTGTCCGGAAAACCTAGCCCAACGACAGCCTTCCAGCGCGCCATCGCAGCCAATCCGCATTTCGCCCTGGCGCATGATGGTCTGGCGCGCGCCCATCAGCTGCGCGGCGATGGCGCATGCCAGCGCCACGGCCGCGCATCTCGCTGCGCGCAAGGCCAGCTACATGGCCTTCTATAACCTCGTCCTCACCGGCCAGGGGCACGCAGCGCTCGTGGCCGCCAGGGAACACCTCAAAACCTAGCCCCGCGATGCCATGATGCTTAGCCCCTGCACCTCCGTCTTCGGCCTCATCGGCTTCTCCGGCCGCGCCGGGCGTGAACAGGAATAAGTGGCCCTGCTGGATAGCCTCGCCACCCAATACGGCGACGATTGGTAGTTCAACTGCCAACACGCCTTCCACCTCGATGAAACCGGCCAACGCGACGCCGCGCGCGCCAAGATCGAACATGCAATGGCGCAAAACCCCCGCTACGCCCACGGCGCGCATATCCTCGCCCATGTCTATTACGATGACGGCGAACAGGGAGCATCCCGACTTTACTTAACATCCTGGCCGCCACCTATCCGCGCGATGGGCAATTGCATTGTTATATCAGCTGGCACCTGGCGCTGTGCGAACTGAAAGTGGGCAACATGGACGCCGCCTGGAAGAGTTACACAGTCTCCACCGCCCCGAACGCAACCTGGGGCCCGCCCTTGAATGCGATGGCGGATGCGGTGGCCTTTCTCTGGCGTGCCGAGCTGGCCGGCCAACCTCGCAATCCCGCGCTCTGGCGCGCGGTGCATGATTTTGCCCATAAAACATTTCCGTAGACCGCCATCGGCTTCGCAGATACCCATACCGCCCTGGCCGACGCGGTCACCGCCGATATCACCGGGATGGAAACCCGCTTGTGGGAAATGGCCACGATGGCGGATCAGGGCCGCCTCGCCTCCGGCCCCGTGGTGCCGGCGGTCTCCCATGGATTTACCACCTTTCTGCGCGATGATTTCACCGCCGCCATCGCCACGATCGAACCCGTTCTGGCCCAGCATGAACGCATCGGCGGCAGCTGCGCGCAACGCGATCTGGCGGAGTTCATATTGTTAAAGGCCTATCTCGGCGCCGGCCGGCCGGACAATTCCCGCCGTATGCTGGCACAACGTCGCCCCGGCCCATGTGGGGTTCCAGTGGCCGGCGTTTCCGCCCTACTCTAACAAAGTCATCACCGGAGCCACCGCCATGTTCGAACCGCCAGCGCCGGAGCGGTTAACGCTCTACGGAAGTTTCACCTCCAGCTCCAGCTACAAGCCGATGCTGTTTCTGGCGCTGTCCGGCGAACCCTTCTCTTTCCGTACGGTCAATCTCAAGAACGGCGTGCAGCGCGAGGCAGACTATCTGGCAGTCAATCGCTACGGCACCGTGCCGACCCTGCGCCATCATGGCCTGACCATAGTGCATTCCAATCCGATTCTCGATTATCTGGCCCGCGCCACCGACCATTTCGAAGGCAAGACTGAGCAGGATCGCTGGCACGCCCGCGAATGGCTGTCCTGGGAAGCTGACCAAATCACCAACATCGCCAAAGTGCGCCATTTTGCCCGGTTTCGCGCCGTCGATCCGGTCATCGTCGATTATTACCGCCCGCCAGCCATTGCGGCGCTGAATGTCGTCAATGCGGCTCTGGCCGACCGCGACTGGCTGGTCGGCGACAGCTGCACCATCGCCGATCTCGGCTGCTGGGGCCGCATGGTGTTCATGGCTGAAGGCGGGTTTGACATCACGAATTGGCCCAACATCGTCGCCTGGTCGAACCGCCTGAAAGCCATGCTCGGCTTTGCGCTGCCCTATGATCTCATTCCGAAAAAGGACAGAGAATTCGATGCCTGACTATGAATTCGTCACTGCCGATGTGTTCACTGATTAACGCATCGGCAGCAACCCGCTGGCGGTATTTCCTAGTGCGTGCGGTTTAACCGATGCGCAGATGCAAGCACTCGCCAACGAATTCAATCTGAGCGAGACCACCTTCGTCCTGCCACCGGATAATCTCGAAAACACCGCGCGCGTCCCCATTTTTACCAAGTTCCGGGAGATGCCCTTCGCCGGCCACCCCAATGTCAGTGCCGGCTGGGTGCTGGCGCAGCAGGGCGGAGTCAAACACGACGGGTTGTAGTTTAAAGAAATCGCCGCCTGCGCCAGCCTTCCCGCGACGGAGATTTTGACCTCCGCGCATCAGCCTTTGCTGGCTTCGGTTGGCAACCCGTTCGTCATCGCGGAGATCACCAACAAAGGTCTCACTTGTGCCGTGCCGGACCTATCTTCCTTCCGCTAGGTCTTGGCGAACGCGCCCGATCTGGGGGAACGTTCTGCGCTCTAAGTCTATGCGCGAGACGGCGACCATATCCGCACCCGGATGTTCGCCCCACTCAGCAGCATCTCCGAGGACCCCACCACCGGCAGCGCGGCCACCCCCCTGGCCAATGAACGCCGATGCCTTCCGCGCCTACATCGAACAGGTCCCACTCCCCACCCTCGCGCCAGGGGATGTCGTCATCATGGACAATCTGCCGGCGCACCTTAGAGCCGCTGTTCGCGACGCCATCGAAGCAGTAGGCACCGAACTACGCTACCTCCCGCCATACTCGCCGGACTTCAACCCGATCGAGAACGTCTTCGCTAAGCTCAAATCGATCCTGCGCAAAGCGGCTGCACGCACCATCAATGATCTCTTGAACGCTATCGGCAAAGCCCGCTTAATGTTCACCATACGAGAATGCGCAAACCACCGCACCGCCGCCCAGTATGAGCCAGAATGATCAGACTCTGCTCTAGGCCGGCACCTTTCCGCTCCCCCACCCGGCCACCCACAGTGGTGTGCGTCCGTTGGTTGCCCGGGTGGAGGAGCGGGAAGGTGCCGATTTGGGTGACGAATGCTCTCGCAATCCCAATCAGCCGCCCGCCACAGGTGTTGGGATCACATAACTGGCGTATGCTGGGCCAAGAATTACAACGACCGGATCGCCGTGGCATGAATATCGGCTTTGAACTCATCGTCATCGTCCTGCTGATTCTGCTCAACGGCGTCTTCGCCATGAGCGAACTGGCCCTCGTCTCCGCGCGCCGCGCCCGCCTCGCGGTGCTGGAGCGTAAGGGCGTGGCCGGCGCCACCATGGCGCGCCGCTTGGCCGAGGATCCGCAGCGCTTTCTGCCCACCGTACAGGTCGGCATCACTATGGTCAGCATTCTGGCCGGCGTGTTCGGCGGCGCCCGCGTGGCCTCGGAATTCGCCGCCTGGCTGACGGAGTTTCCACTGCTAGCCCCTTTTTCAGAAGCCCTGGCGCTCGGCCTCGTGGTGGTCGCGATCAGCTATCTGACCCTTGTGGTGGGGGAACTCGTCCCAAAGCAATTGGCCCTGCGCCGCCCGGAAGCCATCGCCAGTGTCATTGCCCGCCCAATTGCCGTCATGGCTCGCTTCGCCCGCCCCGCTGTCTGGCTGCTCGGCGTGTCGTCCGGCGCGATCCTGCGCCTGATGGGCCTGCACCGCGTCCCGGCCCAAACCGTGACGGAGGAGGAATTGAAAGCCCTGCTCGCCGAAGGCGCGCAAGCCGGGGTCCTGGATCACGAAGAACGCGACATGATCGAGCGTGTGTTGCGTCTCGCCGATAAGCCGGTGCGCGCCATCATGACCCCGCGCACCGATGTCGCTTGGATCGACCGTACCGACAGCGCGGACGAGATCATCGCCTCCCTGAAGGCCGCCTCGCATTCGCGCTTCGTGGTGTGCGACGCCACCATCGATAACGTCGTCGGTGTGGTGCAGGCCAAAACCTTACTCGACTGCATCCTGAATGGCGGCAAACTCGACATGGCCATCGCCACCCGCCAGGCCATGATCGTGCCCGACACCGTCACCGCGCTCGATGCCCTGCAAAGGCTGAAATCGGACCCCCTCGGCATCGCTTTGGTGATGGATGAATATGGCAGTTTCGAGGGCGTCGTCACCGCCTCTGACCTGTTGGCTGCAATCGTCGGCGACCCCTTGGATGCCGCCGCAGAAATCGGTGGCGACGAAGCAAATGCCGAATCAGCCTTACTGCTTGACGGCATGATGCCAGTCGACGAGTTAAAAGTTCGCCTCGATCTGCCTACACTACCGGCGGAGGGTAGCTATCACACCCTGGCCGGCCTGCTGCTCGCCATACTGCGCCGCCTTCCGCGCACGGGCGATAAAATCGTCTTCGCCGGCTGGCGGTTTGAAGTCACCGACATGGAAGGCCGCCGCGTCGCCAGCGTGCGCGCTAGCCGCGAAGTGCTGGTGGAGGAACAGAAAATTCCATAATCGCCTTAGCCGTCGCCCGGATCTTACAAGCCATTCCGGTGTTTCTGGTGGTGGGTTTTATCGCCTTCGAGAGGTTCTCTTATGTCGGCTATCCGGTCACGGTGATGCTGGGCATGAATTATACCGAGACGCAGCGTGTAGCCCTGGTTGCCCAGATCGGCCTCGATCAGCCCTCCTTCGTGCAATACGGCAAGTTCGTCTGAGCAGCTTTGCACGGCGAATTCGGCGTTAGCTATCGCCTGGCTTGCCCGGTGGCCACCTTGATCGCCGAACGCCTGCCCACCTTCCTGATTGGTATTTTACTGATTCTCTGCTTTGGCGTCGGCCTCGGCTGGCTACCCAGCTTCGGCCGCAGTGAGGTCGTGCGCACCGAAGATTGGTGGAGCACCGGATTCTTAACCTGGGGCGGCCCGCCCGGGCCACGGCCCCGGGCGTAATGTCGTAATCGGCCGATCGCCGCGCGGCGCTTAAACTCCTTCGACGATACGGATATCGCGCTCCGCCGCATTGCTGCCCAACGCCGCCAATGCGGCCTTATAGCCGGCGCTCTCATAAGCGGCCTGCGCTTGCTCCACACTGTCGAACTCGATCACCACGGTACGCTGCGCAACACCTTGCTCTTTCGTCAGCGCCGGCGTGCCGCGCGCCAGGAACCGCCCCCCAGCCGCTGTCAGCGCCGGCCCCGCCAGCTTGGCATAGGCGGCCAGCGCATCCGGGTTGGAAACGGAACGATAGGCGGAAATCCAGTAAGCCTTGGCCATGATCTTCTCCTGTTGCATGGGACGCGCGATCATAGGAGCATCGTGCGCAATTTGAAGCTGACCCACCTTCATGACATGCTGCGCACCTTAGGCCACATCATCGCGAGGGGACCAACTACATGACCAAAAACACTGAAGACGTCGATTTTCTGCAAGGAATCCGCGTCGTCGATTTCACCCAGTTCGAGGCCGGACCCTCCTGCACCGAAACCCTCGCCTGGCTGGGCGCCGAGGTGGTGAAGATCGAAAACCCCGGCCTCGGCGATCCCGGCCGTCGCCTGCGCAAGGGCCAGCCGGACGATGATCCGTGGTATTTCCAGCTGTTCAACGCCAACAAGAAATCCGTCACGCTCAACCTAAAATCTCCACGCGGGCAGGAAATCATCCGCGATCTGCTGCGCAAGGCCGATGTTTGCGTCGAAAATTTCGCCCCCGGCACCATCGAACGCCTCGGCCTCGATTATGAATCGGTCAAGGCAATCAACCCGAAAATCATCTACTGCCAGGTCAAAGGCTTCGGCGAGGGCAGCCCATTCGAGAAAAACCTCGCGTTCGACATGATCGCGCAAGCCTGCGGCGGCACCATGAGCGTGACCGGCGAAGCCGACCGCCCACCCGCCAAACCCGGCATCTCCCTCGGCGATACCGGCACCGGCATGCTGATGGCGAGTTCCATCATCGCTGCCCTGTTCCGCCGTCAGGTCACCGGCCAGGGTAAGCGGCTGCAAATCGCCATGCAGGACGCGATGCTGCATTACATGCGCACCAACTTCGCCGCCCAGGCCCGCACCGGTAAACCCGTGCCGCGCGACGGTGCCAAGGTCCCCGGCGTCGGCAACGCCCCTCTGGGCATCTATCCCTGCAAACCGGGCGGGCCGAACGACTACGTCTACATCATGACCAGCCGCGCCAATCCCGAACACTGGACCCGCCTGCTTAAACTCATCGGCCGCGAAGACCTGATCGACGATACGCGCTACGCCACCCCCGCCGACCGCGTCGCACACGAGCCCGAGGTGGACGAAATCATCGCCACCTGGACCCGCAACCACACCAAATACGAAGCCATGGAAAAAGTCGGCGGCGTCGGCGTGCCAGCCGGCGCGGTACTGGACTCCATGGAACTACAAAACGACGAAAGTTTTGTGACCCGCGGCATCATGCAAACCATGCAACACCCAGACCATGGCGCCTTCAAAATGCCCACCTGGCCTGTCCGCGTGGATGGCAAACCCCCGCGCATTAAACCATCTCCCGGACTCGGCCAAAACAACGCCGACGTACTAACCTCCTGGCTCGGCCTTAACGCCAACGATGTCAACAAGTTAAAATCGGACGGCGTGTTGTAATATCGGGGGGATGGGGGCTGGGAGAAGCAAGGTCGAGGGCCTTGTCCCCGAACCCCCACCAAGGGCACACCCCTGGAACCCATTCTTATAGGTAGAATAAAGCAGGGGTCGACTCAGGTGTTTCTAATACCTCAGTAGGTTCCTGCTTCATTCTATTTCAACGGACAGGTGCTAAGGGGTGCCGCCCCTTAGCGGGGTTCGGGGCAGAGCCCCGACCTTAGCTTCTCCCAACCTACATCCCCCCGCCTATGCCACCGCGCGGATGGATTTGTGGATGATTTCGTCGAGTGCCGGCTTCACCTGCCTCTGGAACAGATCCAGCTGCTCGATCACCACATCGGCCGGCGTCTGTGCATAGTGATTGATCAGCGTGATATATTCCGCCGGGAACACGTTCCACTGCTTGATCAGGTCGTTGCGGATGTCATTTACCGTGCCGTACAGGAACAATCCGGAATTGACGAGTGAGCCGATATAATCGTCATTCTCAACATTCCGCCGACCCATCGCGGAATAAAAATTCTTCCAGATATCCAGATCGTACGCCTTGATCCGGTTCAGCGCATCTTCCTTGGTTTTGCCGAACTGGATCCAACGCACCATGCATTGGTTCTGCCCGGGCGCGAAATGACGGCCATGCTGTGCGGCAGATTTTCGGTAATGCGCCGCCAGCGGCCCGGCAGAATCAATATTGGTAAAATATGTCGGCACGAACCCATGCTTGCCAGCAAAGGCAATGGTATCGGGGCTGCCGGAACCGGACAGAAACACCGGCGGATGTGGCCGCGTAAACGGTGCCGGCGCCACGGAAACCCGGCGCGTATGGCCCTGCTGATCCACTTCGCCAGGCGCGCCGAATTTTTGTGTCACGCCCGCCTTCGCCAACGGCCAGTCATCGACGCCGGTTTCATACGGATAGGGGATCTGCCAGCCCTTGGAGTTATGGTCAAAACTTTCCTGCGTCCACGCTTTCAGCATGATCTCGACATGATCCTCGAAGATGCGACGGTTTTCCGCATCATCGGCCAGATCCTTCACCCCCTGTGTCGCTTGGGAAAACCCCGCCAGCTGGGTCTGTGCGTTATAGAGCGCCGCTGTCGGAGATTTCGTCGCGCGCATGCCGAAATGCTGGCCCATCACATTGGTCCAGCGGGACTGATAACCGCGCGCCAAACCGACAAAGCTGCGCCCCTTCGCAAGCTGATTGATCACAGCGGTTTCTTCCGCCACGCGGATTGGATTATGCGTCGCCATTACATAACCAATGACACCGACATTGATGCGCTTCGTGATCGCTGCCCAGTACGCCTGGATCACGGACGGGGAGGGGGCAACCTCATACCCTTCGGACCAGAAATGATGCTCGATTGTACCGATCCCCCAAAAGCCAATCTCATCAGCGGCCTTCACGATCTCTAACCCACCATGGATAACAGATTGATAAAGATCGCGATTCCTTCCGATCGGGCGGAGCGCCGCGCGTTCGGCCTCATCCTTGGCCGGCATCACGGGATACAGGATGGTCATCGGTTTCAGGCTGGTGTCGGCCATGGCGCCCTCGCTGTGCGTTATTTTGGTCGCTGTGTCCCTACCGGATAGATGGAAATAATATTGACTGGTCGGGGCAAGTCAATTGATCTGCCGCAAGCGGCAATTTCTTCCGCTCCGAAGGGCATGCTCCAACGTCTTCCCCACAGCGGATTACAGCAATACACCGGGCAGGAAGGCGAAACCACCGAACAAATCGACATCGCTCACGCGACATCTGCCAAAAACCTCCGCACCACCGCGATCTGCGCCTCGACATTCAATGCCGGCGCATGTCCGCACCCAGGGATTTCGGTCCGTTGCGCCCGCGGCCCGCGCCGCTCCATCTCCGACGCAACATCGGGGAACACCAAATCAGATGCCTCGCCGCGCAACAGCAAGGTGGGCACGGTCAAGCCATCATATTTGTCCCATTGCTCGAAATCCCGTGGATGCACATCAAACTGCCGCACGATCGCTGGATCGTAATGCGTGGTGATCCGCCCATTCGGCAACCGCCGATAACTCGTCTCCGCCATATGCCGCCACTGCGCATCGGTATGCACGCCAAACGGCTGATAGATCGTGCGGAAGTAATTTTCTAATTCTGTTAGTGTAGCGAAATCTGGTGGCTGGCCGATATAGGTGGAAATCCGCGCATGCGCCGCCGCCGGCATCGTCGGCGCGATGTCGTTCAGCACAAGGTGAGAAATCCGGTCGCGCAATGTCGTCGCCGCTGCTGCGATCCCCAACGCCCCGCCCATGGAAGTCCCCACCCAGCCAAATCGCCTTAGCCCCAGCGCATCGGCCAGCGCGGCGGCTTGCTTGGCATAGGTGACGAAGCAATATTCGCTGTCCGGCGCTTGGCTCCACGCAGATAGCCCGCGTCCCGGCGTATCCGGGCAAATCAGCTGGAACTGATCGGACAGCGCCGACGCAATCACATCGAAATCACGGCTCGTGCGCGCCAGCCCATGCCACATGATCACCGCCGGCGCCTCTGGCCGGCCCCATTGCATGTAATGCACCTGCCGGCCGTGAATATCCGCGTAATGTGATAATGCTAGATGCACGTGCCTGTCCTCCTGCTGAAACCTTGCGGGCGACCGATTCTGCCCAGGCTTGTCAAGTTCCCAAAACAATGGCGTTATTAAAGGTATGAAGCCATACTTACTGCTGAATATGGCCTGGTGCATACTAAAGGGTGCGCCCCATGACGGGCGCAATGAGGGGAAACGATGACATCTTCTGTTGCATGGACAGATAGCTCGGCGACGATTGCTGGGGTCCGACTGAATTATTCCCGCGCGGGCAGCGGCAGGCCGATCGTGGTGCTGCATCACGATATCGGCACGGTGGACCGTCTTCCATTCTACGATGCCCTGGCCGGCGGCAACGATACCATCGTCGTCAACCTGCCCGGCTACGGCAAATCTGAGCGCCCGGAATGGATGCGCCATCCGCGCGATATTGCCGCCATGGTGCAATGGCTACTGCATGATCTGAATGTGAAGAACGCCTCCGTCGTCGGCCTCGGCTTCGGCGGCTGGATTGCCGCAGAAATGGCTAGCCAAGGCCCTAGCGATTTCGCGAAGCTGGTGTTGGTCGGTCCCATGGGCATCCTGCCTCCGCAGGGCTACATCCTGGACCAGGCGCTGGTGAATTACATCGAATACGCCCGCGCCGGCTTCCATACGGATGCCGCATTCGCGAGCGTCTATGGCGATGTCTCCATCGATCAACTGGAAATTTTCGACGTCTGTCGAGAGATGAGTTTCCGCATCGCCTGGAAACCCTATATGTACAGCCAGACCCTGCCGCATCTGCTCGGCGGCGTGCGCGCGCCGGCTTTGGTGGTGGTTGGAGAGCATGATCAAGTCGTGCCGCACAGCGCGGCCGATGTTTACGTCACAGCGCTGCGCAGCGCGCGCAAGGAAGTTGTCGCCGGTTCGGGCCACTGCGTGGATATGGAAAAGCCGGCGGAACTCGCGGGTCTTGTCACTAAGTTCATCAACGGCTGAACCGCACACACAAGGGTAAGGGAGTCACGAAATGCATCTGATGTATTTCACTGAACAGCCAATGTCGGCTTACTCGGAAAAATCCGGCAAGGAGTTTGGCGCCACGGCGTTGATGTTCTCCAACTCGAACTACGACCCGGTGGAGGGCAGCCGCCTCTATAACCAGTATCTGGAAGAATATATCTGGGCGGAGGAATGCGGCGTCGACGGTATCATGCTGAACGAACATCATAACGCGCCGTTCTGCATGCAATCGCAGACCAATGTCTTCGCCTCCATCCTTGCCGCGGTTACCAAGCACGTCAAAATCGTCATCCTCGGCAATCCGCTGCCGCTGTCAGAAAATCCCGTGCAGCTGGCGGAAACGCTCGGCATGATCGACATGATCTCCAAGGGTCGCCTCGTCTCCGGCTTCGTGCGTGGCGGCGGGCAGGAGCAGTTGGCGAATGGCGTGAACCCCGCCTTCAACCGCGAACGCTTCATAGAAGCGCATGATCTGATCACCAAGACCTGGACGCAGCCCGGCCCCTTCCGCTGGGAGGGCACGCACTACCAGAACCGCGTGGTGAACCCCTGGGTCGTGCCAATGCAAAAACCCTATCCGCGTGTGTGGATCCCCGGTGTGCTGTCGAAGGAAACCATCATCTGGACTGCGAAACAGCGCTATCCCTATATCTGCCTCAACACCTCCATCGAGGCGACGAAAGCGATCTGGGAAACCTATGACGCCGCGGCCGAGGAAGTGGGTTACACGCCGGGGCCGGAAAACCGCGGCTACCTGATCCGCGTGCATTGCCAGATGGACGAGGAAAAGGCGCTGGAGAACGGCAGGCAGTTCATGTGGATGCAGGGCGAATTCACCGGCCTCGCGCATCCCGTGTGGTCGTCTCCGTCCGGCTATTTCTCCCCCACGCAGCGGCGGAACTTCGTGCAGTTCGCCACCGGTCGCGCCATCAACCCGCGCGGTGAGCCGACCTACCGCGATCAGCTTGACAGCATGCTGATCATCGCCGGGACACCGAAGCAATGCATAGAGAAACTCCGCTTCATCATGCGCGAAACCCGCCCCGGCATTATGGCGCTTTGGGGTAATGACGGCTTTGTCAGCCCGACGGATTCCAAGGAATGTATCCGCCTGCTGGGCCAAGAAGTCATGCCGGCTTTGCGCGAAACTGCCAAAGAGCTTGGCCTCAACAGCCCGTTTGAAGCCAATGCGCCCGTGCACCTGAACTACTCTACGGATCTCCGCCAACCCGCCCGTGCGGCTGAATAGGCGTGGTTCGCCGCTGAAAGTAACGGGCTATCACCCGCGACGGTGATGGCCCGTTCTCTATGGAGTTGCGTCTATGACACCTCTTGCGCTCTGAGGTTGGCGCCATATCGCTCACTATGTGCATGCACGGGGAGCGGTGAAAAATATGGGGCTGCGAGAGCAGAAGAAATCAAATCGAGTATCAGGATACGCTCAATTCCATACCTTCAGACTATTGGCTGTCGGGTCGCCTCGACTTAATCACCTGCTATGATGACGATGTCTCGTGCATTACTGATGTTTGGGCGCCCTAATACCAAATCCCTTGGCTGAGGACTCGTATTGGGATTCCCGACGCGGCTGATATCTGATTCAAGATGGCAAACTCGGGAGTTTTGCCATGCCGATCCCTCTGCGGCCTGATTTTGATGCGTTGCGCGTTCGCACGCTTGCCCGTCGC
>SHWN01000029.1 GCA_009693795.1 Acetobacteraceae bacterium | reverse complement strand
ATTGAGAGATGGCACATAAAAAAGCCGGCGGTTCATCCGCAACGGGCGCGATACCGAAGGCCGACGCCTCGGGATCAAGAAATCCGGTGGCCAGGCGGTGATCGCCGGTAACATCATCCTTCGCCAGAGAGGCACTAAGTGGCAGCCGGGAGCCAATGTCGGCCTGGGCCGTGATCACACGATCTTTGCGTTGATCGAGGGCACGGTAACTTTCCAGCGCAAAACCGACGATCGTGTGCATGTTTCCGTCACCCCGCTGCCGTTGGCCGCCGAATAACACGCCACGCCCGTTTTGCTTTCACGCGGGGGTCGGCGCAAGCCGGCCCCCGTTTGCTTTTCCGGGTTTGCTTTTCCGGGTTTGCTTTTCCAGCTCGCTACACCCATTTCAGGCTCCACATGAAATTTCTCGACCAGGCAAAAATCTATCTACGCTCCGGCGATGGTGGCGATGGCGTGGTTGCATTCCGGAGGGAAAAATATGTCGAATTCGGCGGCCCGGATGGCGGCACGGGCGGTAAGGGCGGCAATATTATTTTTGAGGCGGTGCAGAATCTGAACACGCTGATCGATTTTCGCTACACGCAGCATATTCGCGCCAAGAAGGGCGATAATGGATCCGGGGCCGATCGCACCGGCGCGGGCTCGTCTGATGTGGTGGTGAAGGTTCCGGTGGGAACGCAGATTTTCGATGAGGACCGCGAAACCCTGCTCGCCGATCTTGATGTGCCGGGCCAGTGCATCACCTTGTTGCGCGGTGGGGATGGCGGGTTTGGCAATGCCAGTTTCAAATCCTCCACCAATCGCGCGCCGCGTCGCGCCGATAAAGGCTGGCCGGGCGAGGAGCGCTGGGTTTGGCTGCGCCTAAAACTAATCGCCGACGTGGGTTTGCTTGGCCTACCGAATGCAGGAAAATCGACGTTTCTGGCGGCGGTGACGGCCGCGCATCCGAAGATCGCCGATTACCCGTTTACCACTCTGCATCCGCAACTCGGTGTTGTGCGCCTGTCGATGGCGGAGGAATTTGTGATTGCGGATATCCCCGGGTTGATCGAGGGCGCGCATGATGGGGCGGGGTTGGGCGATCGGTTTCTCGGCCATGTGGAGCGTTGCGCCGTGCTGCTGCATCTGATCGATGGCGCTGCCGGCAATGTGGTGAAGGCGTGGCGCACGGTACGCGAGGAACTTGTTCAATATGGCGGCGGTCTCGCTGAAAAGCCGGAAATCATTGGCCTGAACAAGATCGATTCGATGACACCGCGCGAGATTTCGTCGCGTCGTGCGGCGCTGGAAAAAGCCTCTGGAGCCAAGGTGATGGTGTTATCGGGCGCCGGGCGGCTTGGGCTGGCGGAGGTGTTGCGTACCTTGCAGGATCGTGTCACCGCCGAACGACGCGACAAAGCGGCATGACACTTTCCCTGCATACCGCCCAGCGCGTGGTGATCAAGATTGGCAGTTCGCTGGTTGTGGACAGCGCGCGCGCCGAGCCGCGCGCGGCCTGGCTTGCAGGGATTGCCACCGATATTGCGGCCATGCGCCAACGTGGGGTGGATGTGATTGTGGTGTCCTCCGGCGCTATTGCGCTGGCGCGGCGTACGTTGAAATTAACGCATCTGCATTTGAAATTGGAGGAAAAACAGGCGGCGGCGGCGGTGGGGCAGATTAGACTGGCGCAGGCTTGGAGCGAGGCGCTGTCCGGTCAATCCCTGACTGCGGCGCAGTTACTGTTAACTTTGGAGGATACGGAGGATCGTCGCCGTTATCTGAATGCGCGCGCCACACTGGATACGTTGCTGTCTTTGGGTTGTATTCCGGTTATTAACGAAAACGATTCAGTGGCGACAACAGAGATCCGGTTCGGCGACAATGATCGACTCGCCGCGCGCGTTGCAGAAATGACGCAGGCGGATAAGTTGATTTTGCTGTCGGATATTGATGGTCTTTATACCGCGGATCCGCGCAGGGATGCGTCTGCACGGCATATTCCGTTGGTGGAAGCCATCACGCCGGAGATCGAGGCCATGGGTGGCGAACCACCGCCTGGTTATTCCTCGGGTGGCATGCGCACCAAGCTGGTGGCTGCGCGGATCGCCACGCAGGCCGGCTGTGCCATGGTGATCGCGGTCGGGCATATTGATCGCCCGCTGACGGCGTTGGCGAATGGCGCCCCGTGCACTTGGTTTATGCCTGCCCCGGAAGGCCGCTCAGCGCGCAAGCGCTGGATTGCCGGGGCGTTAGCGCCACTGGGGGAAATCACCGTCGATGACGGCGCTGTCCGCGCATTGGCGGCCGGGCGTTCCCTGCTACCCGCTGGTGTGCGTGCGGTGGAGGGAAAATTTGAACGCGGTGACCCGGTGGTGGTGCGCGCGCCGGACGGTACGGCGCTGGCGCGTGGGCTTTCTGCATATGCCAGCACGGATGCGGCTCGTATCGCCGGGCATCGATCGGCCGAGATCGAGACGATCCTGGGCTGGCGCGGGCGCGATGAGATCATTCATCGGGATGATCTGGTGTTGCTCTAAACCCTTCCCACCCGCACTCTCCGGACCAGGAATCTCGGGCCATGCAAGTCGATAGTGACGCCACCCAGCATTTACAAAAAGCCGCTAGCGCGGCGCGTGACGCCGCACGCGCGTTGGCGAAGTCGCCGGAATCGCAGCGCAACGCGGCGTTGTGTGCGATGGCAAAACACTTGCGGGACGACGCAGAAAAAATTTTCGCCGCCAATGCGACGGATTTGGCTGCTTTCACTGGCAGCAATGCGTTCCGCGACCGCCTCGCCCTGAACCCAGCCCGCCTTGACGCCATGGCCAAGGGGTTGGAGGATATTTCCAGCCTGCCCGATCCGATTGCCCGCATTTTGTCGGAATGGACGCGGCCGAACGGGTTAAGAATCCGGCGGGTGGCGCAGCCGCTGGGTGTCATTGGCATAATCTATGAAAGCCGGCCGAATGTCGGCGCGGACGCCGCCGGGTTGTGCCTGAAATCGGGCAATGCGGTGATCCTGCGCGGCGGTTCCGAATCGTATCACAGTGCGCAGGCAATCCATGCCGCGCTGACGGCCGGGCTGCGCGACACACATCTGCCGGAGGCCATTGTACAGGTGGTGCCCAGCACGGATCGTGCCTATGTCGCCGCCATGCTCGCCGCCGCCGGGCTGATCGATCTGGTCATCCCGCGCGGCGGGAAATCCCTGGTTGAACGGGTGCAGCAGGAGGCGCGGGTGCCGGTGCTGGCGCATGCGGAAGGGCTTTGCCACACTTATGTCCACGCCGCCGCCGATCCAGCCATGGCGCGGGCCATAGTGCTGAACGCAAAATTGCGTCGCACTGGTATTTGCGGCGCCACCGAAACGCTTCTGATTGACCGCGCCATCGCGCCGTCGCTGCTTCCCGGCATCATTGCGGATCTGCGGGCACAAGGCTGCGATTTTCGCGCTGATGACGAAGCCCGTGTCCTAATCCCCGATTTGCCGGCTGCCACGGATCAGGATTTTTATACGGAATGGTTGGATTCCATCCTGTCGGTGCGTGTGCTGGATGGCGTCGAGGAAGCCCTTGCCCATATCGCGCGCTATGGCAGCGAACATACGGACGCGATCATTACCGAGGATGCGCAGGCAGCCGAAAAATTCCTGGCTGGCGTAGATAGCGCGGTGGGGCTTTGGAACGCTTCGACACAATTTTGTGACGGCGGCGAATTCGGCTTTGGGGCCGAGATCGGCATTGCTACCGGGCGCGTTCATGCGCGAGGGCCGGTCGGCCTGGAACAGCTTTGCACCTATCGCTATGTTGTCACCGGCACCGGCCAGGTGCGCCCCTGACCGATTCTCTACCCCGTTTTGGCGACCGGCGGAGCATGCGCGTGGGCCTGCTCGGCGGGTCGTTCAATCCGGCGCATGCGGGCCATTTGCATATTGCGCGGATTGCCCTGGCGCGGCTGCGCTTGCAGCAGGTCTGGCTGCTGGTCTCGCCGGGTAATCCGTTGAAGCCCGCGCGTGGCATGGCGCCGCTAGGCCAGCGCCTGGCCAGTGCCCAGGGCCTGGCCGATGGATGTCGGATCGTCGCTACCGCTATCGAGTCGGCCTTGCATACGCGCTTTACCGTCGATACCTTGCGGGTCCTAAGCCAACGCTTCCCACGGGTAAAATTTATCTGGCTGATGGGGGCCGATAATCTGGTGCAGTTACCACGCTGGCGGCGCTGGAAAAAGATTGTTGCGCTGATGCCCTTTGCGGTGTTGGCCCGACCAACCTACAATCATCGCGCTTTGGCATCGCGCGCCGCGCTGTGCCTGCGCCCCGCACGGCGTCCGGCTTGCTCCGCTTCGATCCTCGCTGCCACCACCGCGCCGTCCTGGGCCTTTTTGTCCGTGCGGCAACATTACGCTTCGGCGACGGAGATCCGTCGCCAGGCCATGGGAGAATGACCATCGCGCGCAAACCCCCCACCGCCGCCCCCGCCACGCGTAAGGCGCCGGCCACCCGTAAGGTCGCGCCGCGCCTGTCTGCCGCGGACAAGACACCCACCACTTTGCGCAAGAAGGCTGCCGCCGCCGGACCGCGCGCCATGAAGGCGGCGAAAAAAACCGCTTCGGAGATTTCCGCTCTCGATGCATTGCAAACTCTGATCGTTACCAGCCTGGATGAGGACAAGGCGGAAAATATCCTGACCATCGATCTTGGTGGTAAAGCCGCGTTCTGTGATCGCATGGTCATCGCAACCGGCCTCGCGGACCGCCAGATCACGGCGATGGCGCAGCATTTGCAGGACAAATTGGAAAAGACCGGGATCAAACATGTGCCGATCGAAGGCGCGGGCGGTTCGGATTGGGTGCTGCTCGACGCGGGCGATATCGTCGTGCATCTGTTCAAGCCAGACGCGCGGGAGGCCTATGCGCTGGAAAAAATGTGGGGCGCCGATCTAGATCATGCCGAGGAACCTGCCAGTCCTGGCTGAGCGGCCGGCCGCGTGATCCGCGTCCTTGCGATTGGGCGAGCGCGATCGGGGCCGGAAGCCGAATTATTCGCCCGTTACGCGGTGCGCATTCGCCCGAAGCTGGGGCTGACGGAAATCGCCGACTCGGCCGGAACGCCGGACGAGGCCAAGCGCCGGGAGGCCGCCGCCTTGCTGGCCGCCCTGCCGCGCAACGCCTATGCCGTGGCACTCGACCAGGGCGGCTTGGCGCCGGACAGCCTTAAGCTGGCGGAGACGTTGGAACATTGGCTTGGCCTCGGCCGACCGCTGTGCTTTCTGATAGGCGGGGCGGAGGGGCTGGATGGCAGTGTCATCGCCCGTGCCGATGCGGTGCTGTCGCTGGGGGCGATGACCTGGCCGCATATGCTGGTCCGCGCCATGTTAGCCGAGCAGCTCTACCGGGCCCGGGCGATCGTGGCCGCGCATCCCTATCACCGAACTGGGCGACCAGGATAAGATGATTTTTAGAAGAACATACATTTTAAATACGACTATTAATTACTATAATTAACGAAAAATATGGGAAAAATTCAAAATCTCACTTTTTTATGATTAAAATCTCTGAATTTTATCATATTCTAAATTTTATCATGTACAGTCGCTTCGGCTGGCCTAACGTACACGCGGCGATGTGCTATTGAGTCTCGATGAGGGGCTTAAGCCTCCCCTGATGAGATGGCTGCCATTGCGCCGGTCCCGTCTCCTCAGCCAAGAAGGAGGCTGTTATGTTGGACACATCCCAGGCCGCCGCATTGCTGATCGGTATTTTGGTTTTTTTGCGGTGATCCTGCCTGGATACACGCGCTACGCGCTGCTGGGCGTCACGGCCACCCTGGTCGTTAATGCGGCGCTGTTCGGTGTCATTGATGGGCTCCTGACGTATTTTTTGCGCTGACCGAACTACCGCGTCGCCATGTCGGCGATGCGTCCGGCTTGCGAATAACCCCGCCCGGCGCTACGGACCACCCTGATCGGAACGAACCCCAGGCGGTCAGACATTCGGTCTTATCGTGGCGAGGTAGCAGCGCGGGTCATGCACGACAAACCCTCCCCCCCGACCCTGGCCATCCCGGCACAGGTTATCCGGCCGGTCATGCTCGTCATTCTGGATGGCTGGGGCTGGCGCGAGGATCGTGCCGACAACGCCATTCGTCTTGCCCAGACACCGCATTTCGATCGGCTCTGGGCTGGTTGCCCGCACGGGTTCCTGCGCACCTGTGGCCAAGATGTGGGCCTGCCAGAGGGGCAAATGGGCAATTCGGAAGTTGGCCATCTGAATATCGGCGCCGGGCGGGTAGTGATGCAGGATTTGCCGCGCATCGATGCCGCCGTCGCCGATGGTAGCTTGGCGCGCAATGGCGAGCTGGCCGCGGTCATCGCGGCCCTGCGTCAAAGTGGCGGCGTGTGCCATTTGCTCGGCTTGGTTTCCCCCGGTGGCGTGCATTCGCATGAAACCCATGTGATCGCCCTGGCCCATATTCTCACCGATGCCGGGATCGCGGTGAAAATCCATGCCTTCACCGATGGCCGCGATACGCCGCCGTGCTCCGCCGATGTGGATCTACGCCGGCTGGCCGAGGCGTTGCCCCCAGGTGCGGATATCGCCACCGTGTGCGGCCGCTATTACGCCATGGACCGCGACCATCGCTGGGAGCGTGTTGCTAAAGCCTATGACGCCATCGTGGACGGGCAGGGCGCGCGTTTTCCGCAGACCGGTGCCGTGATCAAAGACGCCTATGCGGTGAATATAAGCGATGAATTTGTCTCCCCTGCCTGTATCGGCGATTATGCCGGCATGCGGGATGGCGATGGGTTGCTTTGTTTTAACTTTCGCGCTGATCGCGTGCGCGAAATTTTATCGGCTTTTCTCGATCCCGATTTCGTTGGCTTCACCCGGCGCGTGAAAATCCGTTTCGCCGTTGCTGCGGGCATGACGCGGTATTCCATCGCGCTGGATCCGTTCCTGCAAACCCTCTTTCCGCCGCAGCCGCTTACGCACCTTCTGGGCCAGGTCACCGCAGCCGCCGGGTGTAAGCAGCTCCGCCTCGCGGAAACGGAAAAATATGCTCATGTTACTTACTTTCTAAATGGCGGTGAGGAAGAACTGAATGTGGGCGAAGATAGGATTTTGATCCCCTCGCCCAATGTCGCCACCTATGATCTGCAACCGGAAATGTCCGCCGCCGAACTTACTGATCGCGCTATTGAGGCGATCGGTGGACGAAAATATGATCTGATCGTGCTGAATTATGCGAACCCGGACATGGTGGGCCACACCGGCAATCTCGCCGCCGCGATCCGGGCGGTGGAGGCGGTGGATACTGGCCTCGGCCGCATCGCCGATGCCATAGCGCGCCAGGGTGGGGCGCTGCTGGTGACGGCCGATCACGGCAATTGTGAAATGATGCGCGATCCCGTCACCGGCGGGCCGCATACGGCGCATACGCTCAACCCGGTGCCCGTGCTGCTGATGCGGAGCGCGGCGGCGGCTCAGACCAATGCCCATCTCAGCAATGGCCGGTTGGCTGATATCGCGCCCACTTTGCTCAGTCTGATGGGGTTGGCGCAGCCTGAAGAAATGACCGGTATCTCGCTTATTGCGGCCCGCACGGGGGCGTGATTTTTTGTGGTCACCGCCGCATCGCGGGACGTGGCGCGCGACAGGGCGTTTTTTTATCGGCCTGCTTGCCGTGCTCGTCGTCGTAAGCTCTCCCAGTCTTGCCCAGCCGCCGCGCCGGGCGGACACCCGCGCTGCGCGCCAGGAAATTCAGGACGCCGAACGCGCCCGGGCTGCTGAGCTGAAAGCGCAGCGCGAGGCCACCGCCCGTGCCGAAAAGGCCGTCGCCACCGAGCGCCGCCTGGTTGGTGATCGCGCCGCCGCGTTGTCCCGCCTGCGCGCCACGGAACAGACCACCGCCGCCATCGCCGCGCGCGTCGAGGCGCTCGTGGCACAGGAGAGCACCGCCGAACAAAATATCCTTGCCCGGGCCGAGGATCTGGCCGTGCTGATGCCGTTATTACACCGGCTGTCGCGCTATCCGGCGGAGACCATGTTGGCGGTGCAGCCCAACCAGGACCGAGCGTTGCGCGGGGTGCTGGTGTTGCGCGGTTTGGCCACCCAGATGGAACGCGACGCCAAGGCCCTGCGGGCTGAGCAGGCGGGGCTGGCCAGGACGCAGGAAAATCTGGGGACGGAGCAATTGCGTCTGGGTGCCGCGCTGGCCGCGCAGGCTGCCGCCGGGGCCGTGCTCGACCGCCAGATCGGTGCCGTTCAGGGCACGCGGCGGGCGCAGGAAGGCCTTGCCGAAGATGCCGCGCGTAAGGCGGCGCAGCAGGCCGAACGCGCCTCCTCGCTGCGTGCCGTCATTACTGAAATCGAGGCCCAGCGCCGCGCCTCCGAGGAACAGGCGCGCGCCGAGGCGGACCGCGCGACGCGCGAACGGCGCACCGGGGCCGCCGCCGCCGCGCGCCGGCGCGAAGCCGCGTTGGCACGACCAAGCGGGGCTGGCACCATCGCCGCCAACGCCCCCCCACATGGCCAGCTTCTGGCCCCGGTTGGTGGCGTCCCCGCGCGCGTGTTCGGCGCGGCCACCGAGGCCGGCCCCGCCACGGGCCTCACCTACCATCCGGCGCCGGGCGCGCGAATCGTTTCCCCCTGCGCCGGACGGGTGGTGTTTGCCGCGCCGTTTCGCAGTTTTGGCCTATTGTTGATTGTCGATTGCGGAGCCCTATATCACGGCGTGCTGGCGGGAATGGAACGTCTTGATGTAGAACCCGGCCGCACCGTAGAAGCGGGGGAAAAATTGGGTGTCATGGGGGATTGGGATGCGCGCTCCGGCACCGCGCGTCCAATGCTGTATCTGGAGTTGCGGCGCGACGGGCGTCCGGTTGATCCCACCCCCTGGCTGGCCAGATTTGGAATGGGGGCGCCGGGTTAATTATACCCGGATAACGCTATTCAGGATTGGGACCAGGATAGGATCCAGGATTGTGATAGCCAGGCTCGTGGTAGGATGTGGCGAACGGAACGACACGCAATCAGATTTGATCTAGATCATGGCGCGGGAAACACCAGATAAGACTGCTCTAACTTAAGGCTGCTCTCACGCCCCGTGCGTGATCACGTAATCGGCCGCAAAAGCATGGCCGCGACAGGAAGACAGGCATGGATTTCCCGATCACCCCGCCCCAGCCCGACGCCCCCCCCATCGCGGGTGGCCGCCGCAATCCCGCCCGCGCGCGCCTGCTGCTGGGGGTCGCGTTCGCCACCGGTCTGCTTGCCGCGCCTGTTTTGGCGCCATTGGGCCGCTTTGCCGATCACCATCTCGGCATTTCTGCCTTCGCCCAGGATGGCGGCAAGGCGAATACCTATCGCCTGCTGACCCTGTTCGGTGATGTGTTTGAACGGGTGCGCGCCGAATATGTGCAGCCCACCACGGATCGCGACCTGATTGAAAATGCCATCAACGGCATGCTGACGGGCCTCGATCCACATAGCAGCTACATGAACGCCAAAGCCTTCAGCGACATGCAGATGCAAACGCGCGGCGCATTCGGCGGCCTTGGCATCGAGGTGACGCAGGAAGGTGGCTTCATCAAGGTCATCAGCCCGATCGACGACACGCCGGCGGCACGCGCGGGCGTGAAGGCGGGCGATCTTATCACCGCCATCGACGGCAAGACCGTGCAGGGCCTGTCCTTGAACGAGGCCGTGGACAAGATGCGCGGCGAGCCGAATACCCGCATCACCATCACTATCCGCCGCGAAGGCACCGACAAGCCGCTCAGCATCGTGATCACGCGGGAGATCATTAAGCTCCAGGTGGTGAAATCGCGCCTGGAAGGCGATGTTGCCTATCTGCGTCTGACCAGCTTCAACGAACAATCCAACCCTGCCTTGCGCCGAGCCATGGAGAGCCTAAAGCAACAGGCGGGCGGCAAATTGCGCGCGGTTATTCTCGATATGCGCAACAATCCGGGTGGGTTGCTCGATCAGGCCGTCGCGATTTCCGACGACTTCCTGGAGCAGGGCGAGGTGGTGTCCACCCGGGCCCGCCATGCCGATGAAAGCCAGCGCTGGAACGCGAAACCGGGCGATATTGCCGGCGGCTTGCCGATGGTGGTGTTGATCAATGGCGGCTCGGCCTCGGCCAGTGAAATCGTTGCCGGGGCCTTGCAGGATCATCGCCGCGCCGTTGTGCTGGGCACGCGCAGTTTCGGTAAGGGATCGGTGCAGACCGTGATCCCGCTGTCCGGTAATGGGGCGATGCGGCTGACCACGGCGCGCTATTACACGCCGTCCGGCCGCTCCATCCAGGGCCTTGGTATCACGCCGGATGTCGAGGTGGCGCAGACGCGCGAGGAACGCGCCCGCTTCGGCCCGGAACGTGAGGCGGACCTGAACCACGCATTGAGCAACCAGGGTGGCACGCCGCAACCGGCGCCGGTGCCGCGCACCGATTTACCCCGCATCGCCAAGGAACTGCCCGCCAAGCCTCCGGAGGGTTTTCCAACCTTCGATCTGGCTAAGCCGGAAACCGATTTTCAGCTTCAACAGGGTCTGGCTCTGGCGCGCGCCCTGGCCGATCAGAAGCGGACGGGGGCGAACTGATCTACCAATGCTGAGGGTCTCGCGGATCGCCGCTTCGATCGGCATGGGCAACCCGCTGGGGCGCGGCCTGGTAAGATTCTGGCAGGTTTTTATCCTCCGTGGTGGTGCTCTGGCGGGTGTTTTGCAAGCGCTTGGCCCGCCACCCTCGGGGGTACGCGATATGCAGATGGTGATCGCGCCGACCACCTCAGGTGCTGGGCCATCTGGTGATCCGCCCGGCCTCCGCACCTACCGCTGCCTTGCAGGAGCCCGGCACTCAATCGCTGCTGGTCAGCGCGCCGGTGGAGCAGAATTTGCACCGGTTGGAATGGTTGCTGTCGCGCTGTCCGGGCTATGTCGGTGTCGTCGGCGCGCTCGACGCTTTGCCCGGCGAACATTTTGGCAATTCGGGGGAGCCGATGCGGCTGATGATGCAAACGCTGGCCGCGCGCGGGTTGCTCTATGTCGACCCCCGTCCCCGCAGTGGCGCTACGCCGCTGATTTGGGGACGCGCCGTCGGTGCGGTCATCGACCAATCCCAACAGCGCTCCGTATTGAATTGAGGCTCCATCAGCTCAAACATCTGGCGCGCGAACGCGGCAGCGTGCTGGAGATGGCGAGCGCGCCCTTGCGGATTACGGTCGGGCGCATCGCCGTCTGGAACGCGGGCCCGGCGGAGCGGGGGCTGTTGCTGGCGTCGGTCAACGCGCTGGTCAATGAACCCGATACCGCGCCGCCGCCGGTCAATCCGATCCCGCCTTATCAGCCATCCGAATTGCGTCTGGACCGTCAGGAGCGCGTGCGGTGAGCGACGGCGCGGGCCTGCCCTATCGGCTGAATGTTGGCGCGGTGCTGTTCAATTCCGCCGGCCAGGTTCTGGTGGCGCGCCGTGCCGATCTAGCGAATGCTGAGGGCCCCGCCGGCGGCTGGCAATTGCCGCAAGGGGGCATCGATGCCGAGGAAGACCCGCGCGCCGCTGTTTTACGTGAACTGGCCGAGGAGATCGGCACCGATCGCGCGGACATCATTGGCGAGTATCCCGACTGGCTGACCTATGATTTTCCGGCCCATCTGATCGGTGTGGCGTTGCGCGGGAAGTATCGTGGCCAGCGCCAGCGTTGGTTCGCGCTGCGCTTCCTGGGCACGGAGGCCGAGATCAGGCTGGATGCCGATCCGCATCCGGAATTCGATGCCTGGCGCTGGACCGAACTTGACGCATTGCCGGCGCTCGCCGTGCCCTTCAAGCGCGATATTTATACAGTGCTGGCGGCGTCCTTCGCGCCCTTCGCGCATAATCCAAAATAACGCCGCCATATTTTCTAAGGCCCCCTAGCTGGATCAATCCGCTCTGCGCGACTTTTGCCCGCTGGTCATGACGCCCAGTCATGACGCCGAGTCATGACGGGACGGTTTTTTTTGAATTATGTCACCTCCATCGTGCAGCTAGTGGCGGTCAGCCAGTAGGTGGGCATGCCGGTGAATTTTAGTTTTCGGGTGGGTGACAGCCTGGTGACGCGCGTGCGCAATCACTGAGTGGCGATGTGCCTGGCCGATCCGCAATGGACGCTTGAGCATCTGATCATGCGTACCTATGCAATCGCGCAGACGTGGTATGATATTAGCTAGCAAGATGCCCGCTTCAGAACGGGTGCCAGCCTGGGGGGGTTCCATGAATAGGTCTTTTCGTGCCATGATTTGCGCCGTGACGGCAATGACGCTGGCAGCCATGGCGCTGTTTACGGTGGCGGCGCGTGCACAGGATCGCTACCCGGGCAAGCCCGTCCGCATCATCGTGCCCTTCGCCGTGGGCGGGGCCACCGACATCATGGCCCGCATCATGGGCCAGAAAATGGGCGAGATTCTGGGTCAGACGTTTATCGTTGATAACCGCCCGGGTGCGGGCGGCAATCTTGGGTCGGATCTGGTCGCGAAGGCTACGCCGGATGGCTACATCTTGCTGATGGCGACGGCGTCTACCCATGGGGCCAATCCGAATTTGTATAAGAAATTTCCCTATCATCCGGTCGATGATTTCATCCCGTTGGGCGTCCTGGGGATCAATCCGTCGGTGCTGGGGGTGCATCCTTCGGTGCCGGCGACGGATGTAAAATCGCTGGTGGCGCTGGTGCGCTCCAATCCGGGTAAATACAGCTATGGCTCGGGCGGGGTGGGTTCGATCCTGCATTTGTGTGGCGAGCAATTCCGCATTCTGGCTGGCAATCTGGATATCGTGCATGCGCCCTACCGTGGCTCTGCGCCGATGATGAATGATCTGTCCAGCGGGCAATTGCCGATTGCCTTCGATGTGCTGCAGACAATCTGGCCGCAGATCCAGGCGGGCGCGGTGCGAGCGCTGGCCAATGGTGGGGCAACGCGCGCGGTGCAGCTACCCGATTTGCCCACCGTCGCCGAACAAGGCCTCGCAGGATTCGAGTGCTATTCCTGGGGCGTGCTGTTCGCCCCGGCGAAAACCCCGGCGCGGATCGTCGCCACGCTGCATCAGGCATTGGTGAAGGCGGTAGATGATCCTTCCGTTATTAAGCGGTTGCAGGATACCGGGATGGAGGTGTTCCTGCCGCCGCGTACGCTGGAACAATCGCTGGCATTCATGCGGGCCGAGGTCGCGAAGTGGGCGGCGATTGTCAAGGCCGCCGGGGTGCAGCCGCTGGACTGACCTCAGCTGACGATAGATCCCCAATGGCGATTGACCCTGGGCCGCGCAAGGGCGAATTTGGTCGCATGCGCATTGCCGCCCTCCTTCTTGCCGCCGGTTCTGGCAGTCGCTTCGGCGCCGATAGGCCAAAACAGTTCTTGTCCATCGCCGGTCGCCCGGTGATCCGGTGGGCGGCGGAGGCGTTGGCGACGGAAACCGATTTGCTGCAGCCGGTCGGCGATACCACCCTCATCGCGGCGGCGTTGGACGGTCTGGCACATCTGCCCATCGTCGCGGGTGGTGCGACCCGCCAGGACAGCGTGCGCGCCGGGTTGGAGGCGTTGGTGGACCATAATCCCGATATTGTGCTGGTCCATGACGCGGTCCGCCCAGTGATCCCGCCCGGCACCATCGCGGCGATTTTCCAGGCCCTTGCGGGCGCTCCGGGCGCCATCCCCGCACTCGCCGTCGTCGACACGCTGAAACGCGCCGCGGGCGGAACCATTGTCGAAACCGTACCGCGCGTCGGCCTGTTCCGCGCCCAGACCCCGCAGGGCTTTCGCTTTCCCATCCTGCTCGCCGCCCATCGCGCCGGTATCGCCGGGACAACCGACGACGCCGCCCTGTTGGAAGCGCTCGGCCATACCGTCCGTCTCGTCCCCGGCTCAGACGACAATATCAAGCTGACCTTCTCGGAGGACGCAATGCGCTTTCACCGCATCCTGGGTGGGTCACTGATCCCGCGCGTCGGCACTGGTTATGACGTCCATGTGTTGCAAACTGGCCGAAAACTTTTTCTCTGCGGAATTGAAATTCTACATAATAAAGGACTTGCGGGGCATTCTGATGCCGATGTCGGCATCCACGCGCTGTGCGATGCGATCTATGGCGCGTTGGCGGAGGGCGATATCGGCCAGCATTTTCCGCCGTCCAACAATGACTTCAAGGATATGGACAGCGCCCGCTTCCTTGCCCACGCCGCATCCCGTATCGCCGCGCGCGGCGGGGTGTTGGCCAATGCCGACGTCACCCTAATCTGCGAACTCCCGAAAATCGTGCCGCACGCGCAGGCCATGATCGCCCGGCTGGCCGCTATCCTCGGCGTCGAGGCTGGCAAAATTTCCGTCAAGGCAACCACCACCGAAAAACTCGGTTTCACCGGCCGAAGCGAAGGCATTGCCGCCCAAGCCGTCGTCACCCTGCTGGTGCCAGCATAACCCCCTTGCGGTGGGGCATGTGCTGTGGTGTTAGTGTCGGCGTCGAAGCGTGGGTGGCCGGAGTCTTATTCTGGGTCTGCCGCGCGGTTCAGTTTGAGGCTTACCCGATGTCCGCCACGTTTGACACTGTTGCTGGGATTATTTCCGAGACCTGCGACATTCCGCTCGAAAATATCACTCCGGACAGTCATGCCATAAATGATCTGGGCATCGACAGTCTGGATTTTTTGGATGTGGCCTTTGCTACTGACAAGGCGTTTGGCATCAAGATGCCGTTGGAGCAATGGACTCAGGAAGTGAATGAGGGCAAGGCGACGACGGACCAGTATTTTGTCCTCAAGGGCCTGTGCGCCAGCATTGACCAACTGGTTGCGGCCAAGGGCGCCTAAGAGTTTTACTTGCAAGTCCGGCTCCAGCCCTCTCCCCTACCCGGCTACCCAGCGAGCGTACAATGCTGTGGGTGGCTGGGTGAGGGAGAGGGCTGGAGCCGGACTTCAAGATAGCATTACCATGCGGCTCGAGTATTTCCAGATGGTGGACCGGATCGTCAGCCTCGATCTGGCCGCCCGGGAGATTTGCGCTGATTGTTTGGTGCCGGATGCTAGCCCGATCTTTGATGGGCATTTTCCAGGGTATCCGATCCTACCCGGGGTGCTGATGATCGAGACGATGGCGCAGACCGGTGGCTGGTTGGTTCTGGCCACTTTGCGGTTTAGCCACATGCCGTTTCTTGCCCAGGTGAAGGAAGCAAAGATGCGGAATTTCGTGGGGCCGGGAGAGGCATTGCGGGCGGAGGCGGAATTGCTGCATGACGGGTCCGGCTATGCGGTGGTCAAGGGTCGGATCATGGCGCAGGGCAAGCGCGTGGCGGATGCCGAGATGGTCTATCGCGTGGTGGCTTTTCCCAATGAGATGTTGCGCGCGCAAATGTTCGCTACCGCGCGGCGGATCGGAGTACCGGAGAATTTATTGCATGCCGACTGAGCGCGACATTCTGATCACCGGTATCGGTCTGGTGTCCTGCCTGGGCGAGGGTGTCGACGCGCATTGGAAGGCGCTGAACGGCGCAGCGTTTGCTCCGACGCTTGATACCGAAACATTTTTATCCCTTGCCGTGCATCCGATCGTGAAGCTTGAATTGGATCGGCAAATTCCCAAACGCGGCGATCAGCGCACGATGGAGCCATGGCAGCGCATTGGCACTTATGCCGCCGGGCTGGCCCTGGACTCTGCTGGCATCAAGGGCAATGCAGAGTTGCTGGACCGCACGGATATGATTGTGGCGGCGGGCGGTGGGGAGCGTGATTACGCGGTGGACGCGGCCATTCTCTCGGCCTTGCCCGGCGCGGCGGATCCTGACGTCAAGCTGAACGAAATGCTGACGAGCGATCTGCGCCCGACGCTTTTCCTTGCGCAGCTCTCCAATCTGCTTGCGGGCAATATCTCCGTCGTACACGGTGTGGTCGGTGCTTCGCGCACCTTCATGGGTGAGGAAGCGGCGGGGGTGGAGGCGGTGCGCATCGCCTGTGCGCGGATTGCCGACGGGACCAGTGATCTACTTCTTGTGGGCGGTTCCTTTAATGCGGAACGGCCGGATATCCTGCTGCATTATGAGATGGGCCGGGTGCTGTGGAAGCAGCCTTATGCGCCGATAGCCGAACGCTTGGGTGCGGGGGGCGGTATGCTGCTGGGCTCCGTGGGATGCTTTCTGGTGCTGGAAAGTCGGGCCCATGCGGCGCAACGCGGCGCCGCGCCGGTTGCGCGCATTGCCGGCATTCAATCGGATCGCTGCAATCGCGCGCCCGGCGCGGCCACCGCCAACGCGCAGCGCCAGTTCGAGGCATTGGCCGCCAATCTAAACTTGCAAGAAACTGCGATTATCAGCGGTGCATCCGGCGTTGGCGTGGAGGAACCGATTTTTCTGCAAGGTCTTAATCTGCCCATTCGCTCGCCGGCTAATGCGCTCGGCCATTCGCTGGAGCCGTCTTTTCCAGCCAATCTCGCGCTTGCGGCGATGGCAGTTTCGCGGGGAAAACTATTTGCCCCGCTGGAAGCCGCTGAGGCTGTGACAGATATAAAGTTAAAGAACGCCCTGGTGACCGCCTGGGGCCATTGGCGTGGCGAGGGCATGGCCCTGATCACCGCAACCTGAGAGGAGAAGACATGTCACGCTCCGATCTCGATGCGCGCGGCCGCCCCGTGGTGGTGGTGACTGGCATGGGGGTGCTGACGTCCCTCGGTCAGGGCCAGTTTGATAACTGGCGGGAACTGACGGCTGGCACATCGGGCATTCGCCGGATTACGCGTTTTCCCGTTGGCGGTTTGAAGACCACTGTCGCGGGCACGGTAGATTTTGTCGCGGTGGAGGAAGTGTCTGCCCCGGCTTTGTCAGAAAAAATTGCCCATCGGGTGATTGAGGAAGCGATTGCGCAATCGGCCATTGGCACAGTAGGCAATTTTCCTGGCCCATTGTTTCTCGCTTTGCCGCCGGTGGAGCTGGAATGGCCGCAACGCCGCGCCATTGCCGCTGCCACGGGCAAGAATGAATCCATCACGTATGACGATCTGCTGCGCGTCGCCACGGCGGTAGATTTTTCGCCCTATTACCGCCGTTTTCTGTTTGGCTCCGTCGCTGAAAATCTGGCCGAGACCTTTGGCACTAAAGGCTCGCCCATTGCGATTTCGACCGCTTGCGCATCTGGTGCTACGGCCATTCAACAAGGCGTGGAAGCGATCCGGCGTGGTGAGACAGCGGTGGCATTATGTGCTGGCACGGATGCCTCGGTGAACCCGGAATCGCTGATCCGATTTTCATTACTTTCGGCGCTGTCCACGCGCAATGACCCCCCATCATCCGCTGCGCGGCCCTTTAGTAAGGACCGCAATGGTTTCGTGATGGCCGAGGGCGGTGGCGCGCTGGTATTGGAAAGCCAGGCACATGCGCGCGCTCGCGGCGCCAAAATCCTGGGTGTTCTGGAAGGCTGCGGAGAAAAATCCGATGGGTTTCACCGCACCCGGTCCTCGCCCGATGGCAAGCCGATCATTGGCTGCATGCGTAATGCGCTGGCCGATGCCGGGGTGACGCCAGAGGGTGTGGATTATATTAACGCCCACGGCACTGGCACGCCAGAAAACGACAAAATGGAATGGCTTGGCGTTTCCACCTTGTTCGGGGAGCGGGCGGAGCGGATTCCGATTTCGTCGAACAAATCCATGATTGGCCATACGCTGACCGCGGCTGGCGCCATTGAGGCGATTTTTTCGCTGCTGGCCATTCAGAATGGCCGTCTGCCGCCGACGATCAATTACGACACACCAGATCCCGCATTACCGTTGGATTGTGTACCCAATGTGACGCGCGATGTGCAGGTCACTCGGGTGATTTCCAACTCCTTTGGCTTTGGCGGCCAAAATGTTTGCCTGGTTCTGGCAGCGCCCGGATGATTGTCTTGCTTTTCATCGCCGGGTTTTCTCCAACCGGCATGCCTGCGCATACGGGCATCCATGTCTTAACTTTCCGCTGAAGATCATCCAGTCATGACCTATACCCTCGTCATCGGTGGAGGCGCGGCATTGGCGTGGCGGTTGTTCATGCGCTGTCTGCCACGGGTGCCGATATTCTCTTTACTTATCGTTCTGATCCTGTGGGCGTTATGCAACATCTGACGGAACTTCGTGCGACCCACTCGGTGATCCGTATTGATGCGGTGATGCTTGATCTTGCGGAGTGAACGGCCGTGGATGCCTTCGCCAATCATCTCGACGACGGCCCACCGATAGGCATCCATGTCCAGGTTGGCGGTGGGACCTATGACCGGCTGGCGGCGATGATGGAGGAGGACGCAGTCGAACAATTCATGCAGGTTAATCTGTTTGCCTTCATCCGCCTTGCCCGCGCTGCGGTTCGCCCAATGACCAGCGCGGTCCGACCGGATCATCGTCATCGGCTCCGTCATTGGTCAGCAGGCGAGCTAGGGTAATGCGGCCTATGGGACATCCAAGGCTGCGTCGCTGTCCTATGTGCGCACCCTGGCGATGGAATCCGCGAAATGTGGCGTAACGGTGAATTACGTCGCCCCCGGCTTCGTGGATACGGATATGCTGGCCCCGTTCACCAATCACCGCGCCGCTGCGGAAACGCGCATCCCCGTCGATGATGGCCTGACCGCCGCCATCGGTGTCCCCCGTAACTGACCGGAAGCCCCCATGCCCAGAATCCGTGCCCTGCAACTCCTCGCCGACCGTGAGGTCGTCCTGCGCGATATTTCGCCTCCCCCCGCCCCCGGTCCTGGCGAGGTGCAATTGCGCATCCGCGTGGTGTCGCTGAACCATATCGATGTCTGGGGATTTCGGGGCATGGCCTTTGCCAAACGCCTGTTTCCTTTTGCCGTTGGCGCCGAAGCGGCGGCGGAAATTGCGGCGGTTGGTCCGAACGTGACGAACTTCAAAATCGGCCAGCGTGTGATTCCCTTTTCTGCGCTCACGTGCGGCACCTGCGTGGCGTGCGCGAGGGGTAAAGATAATTTATGTGAAAATGTTGCCGGCGTGCGCGGTTTCCATATTGACGGCTTTGCGCAGGAACGAACAAATCATCCGGCCCGCCTCACCATCCCCGTTCCCGATGGTGTCGATCTTGATGATGCCGCCTGCGTCCCTGTTGCCTATGCCACGGTGGAACATATGCTGTTCGATAACGCCAAGCTAGAACCGGGGGAGACGATCCTGGTGCATGCCGGCGGCTCTGGCATTGGCACCATCGCCATTCGGGTGGCGAAGGCGCTGGGCTGCACGGTTATCACGACGGTGGGTTCGGATGACAAAGCCGAAAAGGCCAAGGCGCTTGGGGCGGATCATGTGATTAACTATCGTACCGACCG
Organism: Acetobacteraceae bacterium; assembly: GCA_009693795.1. Lineage (GTDB taxonomy): Bacteria > Pseudomonadota > Alphaproteobacteria > Acetobacterales > Acetobacteraceae > SHWF01. Next base: position 1,902 of record SHWN01000029.1, on the reverse strand, counting down.
GTTTGAAGGCCGCGTGCGCCGCCTGACCAACAAAAAAGGCGTGGATGTGGTGTTCGAACATGTCGGCGCCGATACCTGGAACGGCTCTTTACTTTCCATGAAACGCGGCGGCCGGCTGGTGACCTGTGGCGCCACCTCCGGCCCCACGGCCAGCATCAATTTAATGCAATTGTTTCAGCAGCAATATCGAATCATCGGTAGCTTCGGGTCGCCACTCTCCGCCCAACGAGGCGCGCTGGCGCGGATCGCCTCCGGTGTGCGCCCGGTGATCGATACGGTCTATACATTGGACAATCTCCAGCATGGTCTTTCCCGGCTGGAAAGCCGTGACGTGTTCGGCAAAATTCTTGTCCGGCTGTCGTGACGCAATCTTGGCTGACACGTTGGTTGGAGCGTCCGGTGGGTGCCCTGGTGGGCGCGCTGCTGGGTCTACTTCGGCGCATTGACCCTGATCGGGCCTCGGCCTTTTGTGGCACCGTCGCGCGGCGGGTCGGCCCCTGGCTGCCGCATCATCGCATCGGGCGCGATAATCTGCGCGCCGCCTTTCCCGATCGGGACGCAAACTGGATTGAGGCTACCTTGTGCGATGCGTGGGAAAATCTGGGCCGGGTTACGGGCGAATATGTCCATCTCAACCGCATCTGGGATCTGGACATCAACGCCACCGTGGCGGGACGGATCAGCACCGATGCGGCCACCTTGGCGCTGTTCGAGCAGTTGCGGGACGACGACAGGCCGGCCCTTGTTTTTGCGGCGCATCTGGGAAATTGGGAATTGCCCGCGTTGGCTGGGCCGGCGCATGGACTGGGATCGGCGGTGGTCTACCGGGTGCCGAATAACCGCGCCGCCGCAGACCGGATCGAGGCCATTCGCAGGCCGTTGATGGGGCGGCTGATCCGCACCCGCCCCGAAGCGGTGTTTGAGATGGCCGGCGCGCTCAATCAGGGTCTGCATCTCGGCATGTTGGTGGATCAGCATTTTACCCGCGGCGTGCAGACTGAGTTTTTTGGCCGACTTTGCTGGACCAATCCCACGATCGCGCGTCTTGCACGGCAGTTTGATTGCCCGGTGATCGGCACGCATGCGGTGCGCCTACCCGGCAATCGCTTCCAAGTCACCGCCACCGGTCCGCTTGATCTGCCGCGCGATGCCCAGGGCAAAATCGATGTTGTGCTGGCTACGCAAATGATCAACCGCATTATCGAGGGCTGGGTGCGTGAGAATCCTGGCCAATGGCTTTGGTTCCATCGGCGGTGGCGCTAATCGTAGCGTCGCCGGCATCGCTGACAATGGCGCGCGGGGTGATGTAATTTCGCTATGGATGCGCCTACATGCAATGTGCGTTTCACAGCCAGGAGAACCGACGATGATTGTTCGTTTCCTTGCCGTTGCTGCGCTTGTTGGACTGCTGACGGCCCCGGCCATGGCGCAGATGGACCCGCGTACCGGTGCGCGCGTCGGGCGTGAACCTAGCGTCGGACCATCGTATCTGCTCTCGCCCAATGCTTCCAATATTCAGGGCAGTGGTGCCTATTCCACTATTGCGACGATTTTGCCGAGCGCTTCGGTGGGTGAGGACGCCACCGCGTGGGACTTGCTGATGGCAGCCCGCGCGGCCCTCAGCGCCGGGCGCACGGGCGAGGCGCAGGAAGTGATGGAACGCGCTTAAACCCCTCTGCTGGACCGTGTCACCCGGGAGTTCCAGACCGACCGACCGACCGAGCACGCATCCTGCCGGCGCGCAGATTTCAATCGCACTGCGCGCACTCGGCACCCGTGGCCGCGCCGGCGCCTTGGGCGGCATCGTCGCGGCTATCCCACTGGCCAACTGATACCGGGTATTGGGGGGCTGGAGGAAGCAAGGGCGGGGCAGACCCCCGCCCTTGCTTCCTCCAGCCCCCC
>SHWN01000028.1 GCA_009693795.1 Acetobacteraceae bacterium | reverse complement strand
CCAGTACGTTGCTGGTCGTTTATGGCATCATCGTCGAGGAATCGATTGGCAAGCTGCTGGTCGCGGGGTTCGTTCCGGGATTGGTCTCGGCGCTGGTCTATGCCGCGATCATATCCTGGCGTTGCTGGCGTGACCCGACATTGGGGCCGCCGATTACCGGTTACACCTGGCCGCAACGGTTCCAATCCCTGCCGGGAACGATGCCGATCTTTCTGGTCATCTTCATCGTCTTCTTCAGCATGTATTACGGCTGGGCAACACCGACCGAGGCTGGCGCGCTGGGCGCGTTCTGCGTGTTCTTGTTCGCGTTGCGGAATGGCATCAACCGCGGTGAAATCCGCCAATGCCTGCTGGATTCCGCGAAGCTGACGGTCATGATCTTCACCGTGATCTGGGGCGTGATGATCTTCGTCCGCTTCCTGAGCTTCTCCGGCCTGCCCGAGGACATCGCCCGCTGGGTCACGACATTGGACGTGACGCCGATCTGGATTTTGCTGGCAATCTACCTGCTGTATTTCGTTCTTGGCACTGTGTTGGAAGGGATTGGTATGTTTCTGCTGACCCTGCCAGTGATTTTTCCGGTCATAAAGGCGCTGGGATACGACCCCATCTGGTTCGGGATCGTGCTGGTGAAACTGTCCGGCATCGCGTCGTTATCGCCGCCGGTGGGCCTCGTCGTGTTCGTTGTGAACGGCGTGCGCCCGGACATTCCCGTGCGCGAGATTTTCAAGGGTATTTGGCCGTTCATCTTTGCCGATCTGATCACCCTGGCCGTGATTACCGCGTTCCCTGGCATCGTGACATTCTTGGTCGACAGTGGGGATTGAAGCGCCGCCAGCACTGCTGCCTCAGAACCGGCTAGTACCCGGATCCAACCCGAACAGGACCCGCCCGATCGGTTCAAGATTGCTTTGGGTGGCGACCGCGATGTGTTGACCCGCCGCATGGACGTCGCGAAAACAGCGCTCCAGTCGATTGCCCTGGAACAGAGACGATCCACCGCCCCAGGCGTACATCAGATCCACGGGCTGGCATGGCCGTTACGTGTTGCGCTCTCCCGCGAACGATACCGGAAAGACCAGCTCCTCCGTTGCCGATGAGGCGCGCCATGACCGCTGGGGCCATCGCTAAGGCCCTCGGCGGGCGCAAAGCCGGCGGCGGCTGGACGGCGCGATGCCCGGCCCATGACGACCGCACGCCGAGCCTCTCGATCCGGGACGCGGACGGGGACAAGGTGCTGGTATGCTGCCACGCCGGTTGCGACCAGAAGCACGTCATCGCGGCCCCAAAAAACACCAGTGATATCAGGTTCTTGAGATAAAAGGATGGCGGAGAGGGAGGGATTCGAACCCTCGAGAGGCTTGCACCTCTAACGGTTTTCGAGACCGCCCCGATCGACCACTCTGGCACCTCTCCGTGCTCGGGCTTCGCAGGAGCGCCTTATAGGGGGACGACGAGCAGGCGGCAATGTCGCACGCACACCAATTTTTGCCGCCGCTGACATGCTTGCATATCAACAGGAAAGGCCAGCATGAGCGAGCACGACCACCCAGAAGCGAACGAACTGGAGCACCCGGCGGCATGGCGCCGGTGTCACGTGGATACCGAACCGGCTGATACGTCCAGTGCCGCCACGGCGCGATATCTCCAACAACGCGCCGCTGAATTGCGCACCATTCCTGATGCAGCCAAGGGCGCCGCCCTGCTGCGTAAATATCGCTGCTTGTGCAATTAGCTGAGTAAGTCGGATGGCATCCTGCACGCTGCCCATGCGGCGGGATGTAGGCGAACAGGACTCAAGCGGCCGTCACCGGGTCTACCCCCTCGATCGTGGTCCGATGCATGACGCGGCGTTCCATCGGATCATGCGGCGTCACCTGATGCATGGTGCAGCGATTGTCCCACATAACTATGTCGTTCGGTTCCCATTGATGGCTGTAGACGAAGCCCGGCTGCTGGGCAAACTCCGTCAGCTCGGCGATTAACGTCACAGCCGCCGCATCATCCATGCCCTCGACCTGATCGTTATAGATCGGGCTAATATACAGCGATATGCGGCCTGTGACCGGATGGCTGCGCACCATCGGCTGCCACACCGGTGGCATGGCAGCTTTTTCCGCCTCCGTTAATGGCTTGATATCGGCGAGGCGGTGCAGATTGCCAAAATCATGCCTCGCCTTACGCCCCCGCACCTTCTTCTTCAGGCTTTCGGGTAGTGCCTCATACACACGATACATGTTAGTGAACCGCGTCTGGCCACCAGTTCGGCTGATTTCCAGTCCGTGCAGCAGAGACCCCACGCAAGGCAACGGGCGATAGGAACTATCCGTGTGCCACATTTGCGCCAGCCCAGTCTGCCGGAGCGTGATATGCTTGGCCGGCATCAGATTATTGTCTTCGTCCACATTCGCCAGCCGGAAAATCTCTTTCATCCGTTTTGATCTGATGATGTCCTGATGAAATATTTCGGGCACGCCGAAATAGCGGGTAAAAGCAACATGCTGTTCGTCGCTGATATGCTGTTCAGGAAACACCAGCACCAGATGTTCCATCCACGCATCATTCACGGCCTTGAAGCTCGCCGCGTCCACCGGCCGTCCCAAATCTATGCCACGAATTTCCGCGCCCAAGGCCGGGTGCAGTTTCTTCGCGCTGATCGTCTGAATAACTGACATGTCGAACTCCCTAGATGGCAGAGTGATCGGTGAATTCAAAACCCATAGCGCGCGCATGATAGTAAATTCCGCCATCCTGAATAATCAGAAACAAGGCTTGCTGATCTCCGTCATTATGGTGCGAATGCACGGACACGGGTGGCGTGATGGTGGTGGCAAAGGGCGACCAGTCCTTGCGCTTGCCATCAATCAGCGAAAAGCATTTTTTTCCGTTGATCACCAGCGACACAGCCACCGAATTATGCCGGTGCGGTCGCTGCACTACGCCTGCAGGCAGGGAATTCATCGCCGCGGTTAGCGTCGGCAGAATATTGCGCGTCGCTTCCTGACGTGCGGCAGAAAAAATTAGGGCGGAGCCGGCGATCTCTTCATTGCGACCTATGTCATACAACATGTCGATCTGGCGGCGAATCTCTGCACCCGTGTAATGCACCGCGTCGGTGGGCGCCGCCCCCGGTGCGGGGGCACGCAAATTCTCAAACGCCAGTTGCGGTTCATTGGTGACGATCCATAACACCGCGTCCGCGCCATCCGCGCTGTGCGTCTGCGTCACTCCGCCGGGCAACACCAGCAGATCACCCTCCCCCCAAGCCAGATTTTCGTCGCCGCAAATCGTCCGGCCGCTGCCATGGATCACGTAGACGATCACGCCGCTAGCGACGAAATCTGCCGCCAGGCTCTCGTTCGCCCGGATACGTGCATAACGTGCAAGCACCAAAGGGGATGTGGCAGGAAATTCGCAGCCTAGTTCGGCGGAAATATCGCACGCTATAAAGCCGGTATGTGTCGCTGGATCCAGCGCTCGAGCAGGTTCGGCTGTGAAGGCCATGTCCGGCACCGGAGGCAATTGCACATTGAAGGCATTGCCGGTGTTGAAAAACCGCGCACGGGCCTGTGCCGCTGACTCGGGCGCCGCATGGTGCTGCGCCGGCATTTCCGCGATGGAACGATAGGCATTGGCAAGGGGGGTAAGATCATCGGGCATATGGGAGGCTCCTGTTCGCTAGCAGCATTTCACGCGCCGTCGCGATGTCAAGGACAGGGTTTCCAGGCTAGGATCACCCACTCAACCGGGGGAAGATCCAATGCGTATACGCACACTCGGCGGATTTAGGGATGTGTCGGAGCTGACCTTGGGCGGCGGCGGCATCGGCATGCTGTGGGGCACCACCACGGAACAGGAATGCATCAGCACGGTCCACGCGGCCATCGATGCAGGGATCAACCTATTCGATATGGCACCACGCTACGGCGATGGCCGGGCCGAAGCCGTAATCGGCGCGGCGTTTGGTGGCCATCTGCCCTTGGGCGTGCGCGTCACCAGCAAATGCAATCTCGGAAATCCGGCGGCGGTGCATGTAGAATCAATACTTCGCCAGTCCATTGCGGGCAGCCTGGAACGGATGAAGCTAAAGAAGCTCGATATCTTCTTCCTGCATTCCAACCTGGCCCCAAATGTCCACCCGATGATGCGCCATCCGGAAGGCGCCAGCCGGATAACCCCCTATCCGCTGTTCACGCTGCATGTGCGCGAGGTGCTGGAACGCCTGGTGCATGAAGAGCTGATTGGCGCCTGGGGCCTGACTGGGATTGGTCATCCCGACATGATCATCCGCGCGATCGGCGAAGACCCCGCCCCGACCGCGGTGCAATGCATTGCCAATCTGCTCGACAGCCCCGGCGCGCTCAAATTCTATGACGGACCGGCCAAGCCCCGCGAGGTAATTGCTGCCGCGCGGGGCCGCAATGTTATCGTGATGGGCATTCGGGCCGTGCAGGCCGGCGCACTGACCTCCGCGATCGACCGGCCGCTGCCGGCCGAGCATCCAGATATGCAGGATTATGCCCATGCCGCTGGTTTCCGCACCCTCTGCCAACAATTGGGGGAGAATCCGGCCGTGCTTGCGCATCGTTACGCGCTGTCAATGGATATCGACACACTCGTCCTCGGCGTAAAGAACCGCCAGGAACTGGCCGAATGCGTCGCCGCGGCCAATGCCGGGCCACTGGACGCAGCGCTGATCGAACGCATCAACGCCAGTGTGCGGGATGTTACCGACGCCGCCCGCGCGGAGCATGATTATGCGCGCCCGGCCAGCGCCACCACGCCAGCGGCGCCAACCCATTATCCCGTACCCCACATGCCCGATGCCGCCACGCACTAGCCAGCCGGCAGCTATCATATCGATCCATCGGCAGGCGATCAGCGGCGGCAAGTAGAGCAGTGGTCGTTCGACCTCGACCTCATCAGCCAGAACACCCGCGACGCCATCGTGACCGCCTGGGTCTCCGCCTGGTCCTCCAGCCCTTATACCCGTCTGGAGGACCTGCCGTTTTCCCCACATGCCGATTATCCGCTGATGAGGCATGTAAATTAGGTAACACGCGCACCGCCGAGGGGCTTGGCTACTCGCAGCTCTCGAAGGAATTGCCGCATGGCGTGGTGGGCGCAATGCTACTCAAGGATCTCGGCCTGCCGCATGCGGTGACCAGCGCCGTCGCCACCCATGCCGGCAACGTACCGTTTCATGCCGAAACGTTCGAATCCTACGTGCTGCATTACGCAGATTAATATTCCGCCGATCACATCAAGATGTCGTTGGGGGAAGAGCCATTCTTTCAGACGAAACCGGGCTGAGCGGCACACCTATCGGGCATGGTCCGTCATTCGCCCGATAATTCCCGCCGCCGGCGATCCAGTTCGTCGGAATAGCGGCGCAGGGCGTATTGTTCGGTCAGCACGCCAATGACCTGCCCGGTCTCCTCGCTATCAACAACCGCGAGGGCGTCCGATTCCGAGCTCTCGAACAGCGCCACAGCTTCCCTGATCGTCATCGAAGGTAACAGCATAATCCCGCCATGATGCAGGATCGCCGTCAGCTCCTGCTCCGGATTGATATTGGCCGACGCATGCGCCTCGGAGACCCAGATGATGCCGGCGTAACGGTCCTCGTCACCCAGCGCGACCAAGCGTTCGACGCTGCCGAGCGGGAAATCGCGCCGAAAACTGGCGAGCTTCGTCGTTGCGCGCACCGTGCGCACTTCACGACGCATCATCCGCCCAACGGTCAGGTTGCGCATCCAGCCGACATCGACGGCGCTGCGGATCGATTCGCCACGTAAATGAAACCGCCAGGTGGCAAAGGAATAGCCAAAGGTGCGTCGCACCGTCAGCGCCGAGATCACCGATGTCGCCAGCACCGCCGCCGTCATCGGCAGGCTGCCGGTCATCTCCAACGCCAGGAACGACATCGTCAGCGGACCACCGATAATCGCCACCGCCAGCGCGCTCATCCCGACCACCGCGCAGACCACCTCCGGCGCCGCATGGGCGACGGAGACGATGGCCATTATCCCGGCGAACAATTTGCCCACCAGCACGCCGAGGAACAACGAGGCGAAGAATAACCCGCCGCGAAACCCCGACCCGAGGGAGATCGCGGAGGCCATCGATTTCAACAGGATCAACATCGCGATTAGGCTGAGCGAGTAGGGCGCGTGGATCCCGACGGCAAGCGCGCCGTGCCCCGCCCCCAGCACCTGCGGTGTCAGCAGGGCCAACAGTCCCACCGCCAACCCGCCGATTGCCGGACGCATCCAGACGCTTACACCGGACCGGCGGAAGAGGGATTCTGTCAACGTCACGCCGCGCATGATGGCTACACCGACCAAGGCGCAGATCATCGCCAGCGCCAACAGCGGAATATAGTGGACTGCGTCGACGCTGGGCGGGATCTGCAACCCCAGATCCATACTCTCCACGCCCAGCAACCGGACCACGCCAACGGCGGCGATGGCGGCCACGACGACAGGGGCGAGCGTGGAGAGAGAATACGTGCCAATCACCAGCTCGAAGGCAAAAAACGCGCCGGTCAGGGGGGCGTTGAAGGCACCAGCGATAGCGGCGGCGGCGCCACACCCGACCAGTAGGCGCATGTCGGATCGCCGCACCCGGAACATATGCCCCAACCGCGACGCCAGCGCACCACCGATTTGCGTATAGCCGGCCTCCAATCCCACTGAGGCGCCACCGCCGTTCGACAGCAGGGTCTGTCCGACCAGCACCAGACTAGAGCCAATTTCCATTCGCCCGCCATGCAGGGCATTCGCTTCAATCGCATCCACTGTGCGCTGCGGCCACCAGCGTGCCAGCCCAAGGCCAATCAGCCCCAGCGTCAATCCGGTCAGGCTCGGCACCAGCAGCGCGTTCAGCGGCGCCACCTCCATCGCCGAGGACAGGCGCTGCCCGGGTGGTAGGCGAAACAGGATTTCATGCACGCGCTGAGAAATAATGTTCATCACCGCGACGGCCAGACCGGCTGCCAGACCCAACAGACCAGACAACACGACCAACCAAATTTCGTCAGCGCGTACCAGGGCACGTAGGGTTTGCGGCGCGTGCGCGACGACTTCGTTGAATGGGCGGCGCGGACGAAGGGCGGCGCGGGCGCGGGCGCGGGCCTCGGTCTCCTCTGTAGCCGTATTGCCCGTGGGCGCCATGAACCGCATCGATCTAGCCGGCAGGATAAAAATCGAACCCCGCAAGCCGCCAGCGACCCCCACGAGACCCAAGAAAAACCGTGCAACATTGATGACGCCGTCCGTCGCGCCGATCAACCATGAATGGCTCAGTTTTTTCTAAATTCGCGGTAAACCAGATTTTTGCGGCGATAATAAGGCTTAAAGGCCGCGGTCCGCCCGGGTTGCTTCCAAATCGTCCGCCACGAACGCCCGCACCAGTTCCACGAGCGATTCATGGCGCCCAAAACCGAAGCGATGCCCACGCAGCGGATCAAAGCCGGCCGGCCAGGTGCCGACGATATCGGCAATGGCCTTGTCCTCCACTCGTTTAACCAGCTTGCTGGCACCGGGCTTCACCGTCTCCAGCGCCGCCAGAATCTGCGCGATGGTCACGCTGATCCCCGGCGGCGTGACCGAGCGATCCAGCCCCATCAGCGCGCTGTCCAGTATTGCGGCATGTAGCAGCCAATCCATCGCGCGACGCGGGCTACAAATCCAGACGGCGAAATCATCGCCCACGGGCAACTCAGCCTCCAACCCCAACAGCGGCTCGCGGATGATGCCGGAGAAAAAACCGGACGCCGCGCGATTGGGCCGGCCCGGCCGCACCGTCACAGTCGGCAGACGCACACAAACCGCATCCAGGAAGCCTCGGCGGGAGGCGTCGGCCAGAAGAATTTCTGCCATCGCCTTCTGCGCGCCATAGGAGTTGGCCGGGATTTGCCGGGCTGCATCCGGCAGGATCGCATCTTGCCCACCGGAAAAACTGGCGACGGAGGAGGTAAAAACCACGCGCGGCGGTTTGCGCAACGCCCGGCAAGCATCGATCACCGCATCTGTGCCGCGCAGATTGACCCGCCGGCCGAGATCGTAATCCGCTTCCGCCTGCGCGCTCACCACAGCAGCAAAATGAAAAACCACATCGGTATCTGCCGGGATCGCCGCCGCTGGCAATGCCACCACATCGCCGCCGATGGCGCTGATCGGAAAAGCGGCGCCCTCGGGCACTGGCGGCGGCGCCACGTCGAACAGGGTCAATCCAGTGACGGATACGCCGTCAAGTTTTCCATCCCGCGCCAGCAAAGCTGAAATTTTGCGCCCAAGAAATCCGCCGCCACCGAGGATCGCGATCTTCATCCTATACTCTCCACTCGTGCCTGACCGGTCGTAATCCCGGTTGCATGGGCCCGCAACGCGGCCCAGCCTGTGGCGATGATAGGCCCTTACGCGTTCAAGCTGTTCGCCAATCCACGCGCTGGCACCCCGGGCCTAGTTGTATTGCCAGACCGCGGGTTCCGCCGCGCCCGCGCCGCCATCACCGGCTGGACAGATTATGTGCCAACGCCATTGCACCTTTTGCCCACCATCGCCACCAGAGCCGGCGTTGCCAAGGTCGGGCTGAAGGACGAAGCCGGGCGCTTTGGCCTCGGCAGTTTCAAAGCGTTGGGCGGCGCCTATGCGGTGGCCATGCTGCTGGCCAACGAGTTTTCCCGCGCCCGCACTGCCCCCGCCGATATCACCGTTACCTGCGCAACCGACGGCAACCATGGCCGCGCAGTGGCCTGGGGTGCACATCGCCTCGGCTGCCGCTGCGTCGTCTTCGTCCATGAGACGGTCAGCCAGGGCCGTGTCGATGCCATCGCCGCCTATGATGCTGAAGTCCGGCGCCTGCCCGGCACCTATGACGACGCCGTGCGCGAGGCCGATCGCGTGGCCCATATTGAAAACTGGTTCGTCGTCTCCGACACGTCCCGGCCAGGCTATACCGAAATCCCCCGCGACATCATGCAAGGCTACCGGCTGATGGCCGAGGAGGCGGCGGATCAGTGGCAGGGCGCGCAACCCACCCATGTTTTCATCCAGGGCGGCGTCGGCGGCGTGGCAGCCGCGGTGTCGGCGCAGATGCGCGCACGCTACAGGCCAGTATCGAAGCTGCCCGCGCCGAAGATCATCGTTGTGGAGCCGGATAAAGCTGCCTGCCTGCTCGCCTCCGCCGAACTCGGCGCACCCACCGCCGTGCCCGGCAATTTGGACACGATGATGGCCGGCCTTGCCTGCGGCGAACCCAGCCTACTGGCCTGGCAGGAACTGGAACGCGGCGCGACGGCTTTCATGGCCGTGCCGGACGACGCCGCCATCGCCTGCATGAAACTGCTGGCAGCACTCGGTATCGTCTCTGGCGAATCGGGCGTTGCCGGACTGGCAGGTTTCCTTCTTGCGGCCGGCAATCCGGCGGCACGAGAGACCCTTAGTCTAGGGCCAGAAAGCCGGGTCCTATTATTCAGTACCGAGGGCGCAACCGATCCGGCACTCTATGCGCGGTTGATCGGGCCCAGCACTACTCCCGCGCTTCCCTGACGACGATGCACAGGACGTTGACGGAAACCGATTTGCTGCATGGCATGACGGCAGAACATATTCGCAACATGTCAGCAAAAATCCCCATGGGCCGGCGCGTGCAAACCGACGAAGTGGGCGAACTCGCCGCCTGGATCGCCAGCCCCGCCTGCAGTTTCACCACCGGCTTCGTCTTTGATATTTCCGGTGGTCGTGCAACTTATTAAAGTAAGGAATCCGTTATGTCCCATCCCCTCCGCATGGGTGTCATCTACGACATGCGCAACCCCCCGGAATCCGGCATCGATACACAAAGCATGTATGCCGCGATCCTCGATCAGGTCGCCTGGCTCGATGCGCTCGGCCTCGATCTCGCCTGGTTCACCGAGCATCATTTTGTCGAGGATGGTTATCTCCCCTCCTGGATCCCCGTCGCCGCCGCCATGGCCGCGCGCACGCGGAAAATAAAATTCTCCTGCGATGTCTGCCTGCTGCCCTTCAACCACCCAATCCGCCTCGCCGAAGATCTCGCCGTGCTCGATAACCTCAGTAATGGCCGCGTCGAAATCGGTGTCGGCATGGGCTATGCCCTGCATGAATTCCGCGGCTTCGGCCTGCCCGTCTCACACCGCCTCTCCTACACCGATGAAGGACTGGAAGTCCTCACCCGCGCCTTCACCGGCGAGAAATTTAGTTTCTTCGGCAAGCGTTATACCTTCCAGGATGTCAAAATCACCCCCGGCTTCGTGCAACCAGGCGGCCCGCCAATCTGGACCGCCGCCCTTGCCGAGGCCGGCGCCCACCGCGCCGCCCGCTTCAACACCAACCTGCTGCCGCAAGGCCCCCGCGCCCGCGCCCTCGATCCCTGGCAAGCAGAACTCAAAGCCACCGGACGTAACCCCGAAAATTACCGCGTGGGCATCATCCGCTCCTGCCTCGTCACCGACGACCCCGATCGCGACTGGCCGCCCATCCGCGCCGCCGAACAACGTCGCATGGCGGTCTATAACCGCTTCCGCGCCGAATCCGGCGGCCATGGCGGCGTCGCCGGCATCACCGAAGAACAACGCATCCCACAAGGCTGGGTCATCGGCACCGCCGATCACTGCGTCGCCACACTCGCACAATTCATCCGCGAATTCGGCCTCACCGACATCGTCAGCTGGGCCGTCCCACCCGGCATGCGCCCCGACCAAATGAACCCCAGCCTCGAACGCTACGCCCGCGAAGTCGCCCCCCGCCTACGCCAAATGTTCCCCGGGTGAGGTTGGGGGAAGGATAGAAAGCAAGGTCGGGGGCTTTGCCCCCAAACCCCCACCAGGGAGCAGTGCTCCCTGGACCCTCGTCAGTTAGGTCTGATGGTGAAGGGGCCTACCTAGTGGTTGCCACCGGCACAGTAGGCCCCTTCACCATCAGACCTAAGTAATGGGTTCTAAGTGTCTGTTTGAACACTTCTTGAACCGAATGAGTCACCTGTGATTCGCTATTATTGGATGCGATCCGCAGGAGGCCATTGATGTGAACGAAGGAGAACCGTGGTCGCTACGACCGCAATTCGCTGCGCTACCCGAGCGATCTGACGGACGCGGAATGGGCGGAAGTGAAGCCGCTGATCCCACGGGCTAAACGTGGTGGCAATAAGCGCACGGTGAATGTGCGCGAGGTGATGAACGGTCTGATGTATATTCTCAGCACGGGGTGCCAGTGGCGAGCGATCCCGAAGGACCTGCCGCCGCGCAGCACGTTGTATGGTTATTTTGCATAGTGGGAGTGGGACGGCACGTTGGAGTGCTTCCATCACGCGCTGCATGTAAAATGCCGTGAACAAGCTGAGCACGAGGCCTCTCCGACAGCGGCAATCATCGACAGCCAAAGCGTAAAGATCGTTGACTTGGGCCGCGCAAAGCGGACCAAGGGGGGGGTCGATTGATCCGCACGGTTATGACGCCGGCAAGAAGATTAAGGGCAAGAAGCGCCATCTTCTGGTAGACACGCAAGGTTTGCGGCTGCACGCCATCGTGCATGCCGCCGATCTGCAAGACCGCGATGGCGGTGTGTTGCTGGTGGCAACCCTGTTCGGCCTGTTCCCATTCCTGCGCAAACTTTACGCTGACGGCGGTTACCAAGGGCCGGTGTTCCAGAAGGCACTGAAGCGCGTTCTGCGTCAGGTCGACCTTGAAATCGTCAAGCGATCAGATCACGCCAAGGGTTTCGAAGTGCTGCCACGGCACTGGATCGTGGAACGCACGATCCGCTGGCTCAATCGCTGCCGCCGATTGGCCAAGGATTGGGAGAACCTGAACCGTAAGGCGCTCGCCTTTCTGCGCCTCGCCTCCATCCGTCTCATGCTGCGAAAGCTATGCAATCCCCAGTAATGTCGCCGGACAGACTCTTAGTCTTTGTTCTTTTGTAGCCGTAATCTTCGCAATCGGCTCGCTCTAATTCCTTAAGCTTTACATCTTTGCCAATAAAGTTAAGCTAGCGATTTAGATGATTGCTAATTGTTGTGTATCTACCAGCAACGATGTGCGTGCCAATTTCTTTCTTTCTGTATTCCAAAAACATTTCAACACCAATCTTGGTGGTTATAGAGAAATAGCTTTTGCCCTGCTTCTCCATCACCTTAAGCGCGCAGTAATGGCTCTTATCTTTGTCGATAGCTGTGCTTTTGCTTCGTGTTTTTAAGCTGAAACGGGCGTATTTGTGTTCGTTGGGCAGCCACATGCGCATCTACCAAAACTCGCCCCGTTTGTACAGAACGGCGTTGGCAAACAACGGAACTTCGTCTTCGCTAAATTGCTTTTTTTTGAGCGACATAACGCTTTGAGTAACTACAGTTTTGAGTAGCCGCAACGCTGTGCGACTCTTTATGTAACTGTAAACTCAAAAGCTTTTATAAGCAACGATGTAGTGTGTCGTGTGAAACTTTTGTGTAAGTAGAAAATCTAACTAAATCAATAGTTTAGATTCTAAATGTCACTCTCATACCATGAGGTCCAACACAATATTACCGAACCCGTCCGCTGCCGCGCGGGTACCCTTCGGCACCAGGCAAGTGGCGTCGTATTCCTGCACGATCAATGGCCCAAGCCGCGCAACCGCAAGGCCGGCCCGATCCGTCACCGGCGTCTCCACCCAGCCCGATCCGGCAAACCAAGCGCGCCTGCTGGCCGGGGTTCTAGCACGCGCCAGCGGGATGCTGGCGGGCAAACGCGGTTTGTCGGGGATGCCTCGCGCAATCACCGCGAGGCCCATCAGCTCCACCGGCTCGCTAACTGGTGCGCGAAACCCATAGGTTCGCTCGTGCTCATCGCCAAACAAACGCGGCAAGCTGGCTAGGAGCGTGGTGGCATCGCCAGCGGGCAATGCCACAGATATTTCCGAGGACTGCCCGACATAACGTGTCAACGCCGCCCGACGCACCTGGCGGCGGGCAGGCGGAAAACCGTCCTGCGTCAATCGCCCCTGCCCTTCCTCCTCCAACGCCGCCAGAACACTGGCGAAGGACGAAATATCCCCGCCCGGCAGGCGCATCCGCAGGCTGCGGCTGGCATGATGCTCGGTATCGGCGAGCAACAACCCCACCGCACTAAACAGGCCCGGCATCGGCGGAACGATCACCCGCTTCATGCCCAGTTCGGCGGCGATAGCGGCGGCGAATAATCCCCCATTCCCGCCGAAGGCCAGCAACGAAAACACACGTGGATCGCGTCCTCGTTCCACCGAAACCGAACGAATGGCGCGCATCATTGTCGCGGCGGCGAGGCGAAGCATACCATACGCCGCTTCCTCCAGGCCTTTACCCAGTGGCCCCGCAATGTCCCGCTGGATCGCGGCACGCGCGAGATCGATGTTCAACGGTAATGCACCGCCGGCGAGGCCAACCGGATCCAGATAACCGAGGATCAAATTGCAATCCGTAATCGTCGGCGCTGTGCCACCCTTGCCATAACAGGCCGGCCCCGGATCGGCGCCCGCACTTTGTGGCCCGGCTTTCGGCGCGCCGGCCGCATCGAGAGAACAAATGGAACCGCCGCCCGCGCCAACCTCCGCGAGATCAATCGCCGGTAGTTTCAGCATATAGCCGTTGCCAACCAGCAGGCGGGAGCCGGACATAACGCCACCGCCGACCTCGATGGCCTCGGCGCGCAATACGTCGCCATTTTCAACCAGCCCCGCCTTCGCCGTGGTGCCACCCATGTCAAACGTAATCAGGCTTTTTTCATCAAGTCGTTGCGCCAACGCCGCCGCGCCAACCACGCCAGCGGCGGGGCCAGATTCGACGATATGCGCCGGGTAGGCGGCGGCGAATTCTGCCGGAGCCAACCCCCCATTGGATTGCATCAGATGCAAAGGCGCGGTGATACCAAGTGCCTTCAACCTTGCTTCGAGGGACGTAATGTAAGCCCGCACCACCGGCTGCACATAGGCATTGATGACGGTGGTGGAGGTGCGCGGATATTCCTTTATTTCTGGCAGGATTTCGTGGCTGATGGAAATATCCATCCCCGGCAAGGCGGCCCGCACCGCATCGGCCACCGCGCGTTCATGCGCGGGGTTCGCATAGCTGTGGAGCAGGCAGATCGCCAGGCTGTGGACGTTTTCGGCACGCAATTTCACAATCGCTTCCGCGAGGCTGCCCATATCCAACGGCGTGGCGATGGATCCATCCGGACGGGTTTTTTCTAGCACTTCCAACCGCAATCGCCGTTCCACCAACGCCGGCGGCTTCACCCAGTGCAGATCGTACAAGCGCGGCATCCGTAGATCGCGGATTTCCAGCGCATCGCGGAATCCTTTCGTGGTGATCAACGCTGTACGCGCGCCCTTACCTTCCAAAATGGTGTTGGAGCCAACCGTCGTTGCGTGCAATACCTCGCTCACGACGCCCTTCGCTGTCGTGAGCAAGGCTTGTAACCCCACCACAATGCCCGCGCCATAATCATGCGGTGTCGAGGCGATCTTATGCGTGTGCACCGCACCATCCGCATCGATGGCCACGAGGTCGGTAAACGTGCCGCCGATATCAATGCCAATGCGAAGCGTCATGCTGCCGGCTCCCACGCCACGACTGGCATTGGTGTGCGTTCGGCTTTCAGTTTGGCGCGCAGTTTCTCCGTGGCCGTAACATCGATCACGGGTGGATCGCCAACCGCCACGACGCCGTAATCGCGCGCCGCGCCCATAATGGTCACCAACCCATCACGCAAATCCTTGGCCACGAGAGAAAGATCGCGATCCAACGCCGGCCCCCAGCCGCCGGCGCCGGGAAGTTCGTGGCGATAGACCTGCCCAACGCGCAAGGTCATTGTCAGCTTGGCGCGTAATTCCTGCTCCTCCGGCGTGGCGGGATTCAAAATATTGCGGCTCGGCATCCCTGGTCCGCCACCCTGTAACCCGTAGGGCCGATGCGTGTGCCGGTCGGCACGCACCTGCAGAATTCCCTCATCGGCCAGCATGCGCCAAGTGCGGCGCAACGCCACGCCGCCACGATATTTTCCAGCGCCCGCCGTGTCCGGCACCATTTCATAATCCAGCACTTCCAGTGGATTTTCTGCTTCGATCACCTCCACCGAAAAACTTGCCATATTGGCGAACATGGATGTGTTGCCATCCGGCCCGTCCGCCCAGGGCCGCCCGCCCCAGGCACCCGAAAGAAAATCGACATAGATGAATGGGTTTCGCTGCGCGTCATAGCCGCCGATGGTGATACCGGTATTGCCACCCTCCGACGCCGCGAATACCAGATGCGGATAGAGCAAGGCCAGCGCGCCAAAACAACAATCGGCGGCACGAAACCCAGTCAGGCCGCGCGCCGCGCAGGCGGCTGGAGGCAAAGCGTTGGTAATGGTGCCGGGTTCGGCAATCACTTTAATCGCCCGGAACACACCATCATTGTTCGGCATATTCACTGACAGTACAGACTTCACCGCGGTAAAAGACGCCGCCGCAGTATAACTCCAGGTATTATTAATCGCGCCTTTCACTTGCAGGTTTGATCCGGTCCAATCGACCTCCATCGAATCGCCCTTTTTGCGCACGGTGCAGACCAGCTTGATCGGAACATCCTCATCAATCTGGTCGTCATCAATCCAGTCGGTAAACGTCGCTTCCCCATCCGGCAGCTCAGACAGGCAATGCCGCGTTAATCGTTCGGAATAATCCAAGGTACCTTCCATCAGCGCACGCACGCCATCCGCGCCATAACCTCTGGCCAGATCGACGACTCCACGCGCGGCGATTTCACACGCCGCGAGTTGGGATCGAATATCGCCCAACACCCGCCCCGGCATGCGGACATTTTTTTCGATCATCCGAAATAGAGCTTCATCCGGCACGCCGCGCCGATAAAGTTTCAGCGGCGGGATGCGCAGTCCCTCGGCGAAAATTTCGGTACTATCAGACGCGTTCGATCCCGGCACCCGTCCGCCGACGTCGGTGTGGTGACAAATCGTCGCCCCATAGGCGAGAATTTTTCCATCAACAAACACCGGGCGAAAGATAAAAATATCCGGCAAATGCATCCCGCCTTCATACGGGTCATTCAGGATCAGAATGTCGCCTTCATGGATATCATCGCCATAGCGCGAGATCGCCGCCTTTAGCGCCACGGGGATGGAGCAGAGATGGCCCGGCAGCGAAAGCCCTTGCGCCACGAGCCGACCATCAGCGTCGCAGATGGCGCAGGAATAATCCATGATATTCTTCAGCACACCGGAATATGCGGTGCGATAGATGGTCAGCGACATTTCATCTCCCAGGGCGGCGATGGCGTTGCGAAACAGCTCGCCGGTGATGGGGTCGCCGATGATGGGGTCGAGGGTAATCGGATCATGCGTGTTCATGCGGCACAGCTTGCAAGCGGCGAGCATGTTCGGCAATCCACTATCACCCACCCCAGCAAAGGACGCCGCCATGAGCTTGCCCGCCACAATGCGCTTCATCACCATGGACAGTCCCGGCGCGCCGCAGGTTCTGAAACCCACCACCGGCCCCCTGCCCGCCCCCAAGCCCGATGAAATTCTCATCCGTGTGCTGGCGGCGGGGGTCAATCGGCCGGATGTCGCGCAGCGCACCGGCAATTACCCGCCGCCGCCCGGCGCCTCGCCGATCATCGGCCTGGAGGTTGCCGGCGAAATCGCAGCCATCGGTGCCGACGTCACCGGCTGGGCTATCGGAGAAAAAATCTGCGCGCTGACCAATGGCGGCGGCTATGCCGAATTCTGCGTGGCCCCCGCCGCGCAATGCCTCCCCTGGCCAGAGGGCTATGACGCGATCCAGGCCGGCGCGCTGCCAGAAACCTGCTTCACCGTATGGACCAACTTATTCCAGGCTGGACGGCTGGCAGCAGGAGAAACTGCGCTGATCCACGGCGGCTCATCAGGCATCGGCACCACCGCCATCCAACTCGGCAAGGCGTTTGGCGCCGAAATCTTCATCACTGCCGGTTCAGATGAAAAATGCGCCGCCTGCGTCACGCTCGGCGCCGATGCCGCGATCAATTACCGCACGCAGGATTTCCAGGCAGAGATCAAGCGCCTGACCGGCGGACGGGGCGTTGATGTCATCCTCGACATGGTCGGCGCTCCCTATGCCGACAAAAACATATCCTCCCTCGCCATGGATGGGCGGCTGGTTTTCATCGCCTTCCTGGAGGGTTCACGCACGGAGAAGCTGAACCTGCTCAACATCATGACGCGGCGCCTCACTCTCACCGGTTCCACCATGCGTCCACGCACGACGGCGCAGAAAGGTGCTATCGCCGACGATCTACGAGCAAAAGTCTGGCCCTTGCTGAACGCGGGCAAATGCGCCCCGGTCATCCATAAAGTATTTCCGTTGAGGGAGGCCGCAGAGGCGCACGCGCTGATGGAAAGCAGCACGCATGTCGGGAAAATCATACTGTGCGTTGGCGAGAGGTAAATGCGCAATTCAGATTTCCGACAGCATCCTCCTCCAGTCATCACGCTCGTTAGCCAGATGAAGTGCGGCGACCGCCGTGCCTTGCGGCTGAGCCCGGCGCCCGGCCCGACGCCTGTCCAGCCCTTGCGCGAAGGCGCCCAGGATCAACGCGCCAGTGCCGATCAGCAGCGGGCCCAGCCAGCCCTGCGCCAGAAACAGACGGAAGGCGGTGGCCGACCCCCAAGAGAGGAACAGCCCGAGGTAAAACACCTGCAAGCTGTGCCGCCCGATCGCGGCCAGGAAGCGCGGCAGGGCGCGCTGCATCCCGCCGGCCTCACGCGGCAATAGGCTAGCCACGATCGAGGCCAGCGCCATGGCATGCAGTAAATGTAGCAGGCCAAGGAAGTCCTTGCTGGTGATCCAGTAGCCTCCGCGAACGGCGCCCGCAGGAAGCCTTACCAGCCGAGACGCAGCGCGAACCCTACCACCAGCACCGCCGCGACGGTGAGCGAGGGCAGGCGCGGCAGTGCTTCGCCCAGCAGCAGCGCGCGCCGGCCCAGGCAGGCGCCACTCAGAAACAGCCATTGCCAGACAAAGGCCGGAGCAACAACATGCGCCAGATAAACACCGGCAGGATGTCCTTGAAGGCCGGCTGATACAGCAGGCTCAACAGACCCGCCAGCGCCCGCCAGGGTTGGTCCAGGAAGAAGCCTCAGCCCGGGCGCGCTCCGCTTCCATCGGCAATCACAGGAAATGGCAAGCCAGCAGCAACATGGCAAAAAATAGCGCCGTGACCAGCAGATGGGAGCGATACAGCCGAAGGGCACGCAGGAGCATATCTTTCGTCGCGCTGGCAAAGCCCTGGCGCGCCGCTTTCAACACGAAACAGGTGCCGAGCATATAGCCGGACAGAAAGACAAACAGCTCTGAACTGTCCGACAGGCCCCAGGCGGAATAGATCGGCCAGCCGCCGATGAAGCTACCGGAAATATTGCTGGCGAAGATGGTGAGTTGCAGCCAGCCAAGAAATATGTCGAGCCGTGTGGCTCGCGAGGGGCGTGGGGCATCCCGGCGACGACGGCGGCTCCGGTCATCCTGAATTACCCTTCATCACCTCATCTTCTGGTATCCAGACCGGCAAACCCGGCTGACGTTACGCGCGACGTGGAAAAAATTTCGCCGCGACCCATCCAAAGGCTATAGAGGGGAAGTTTGTTTGCCCCCGCCCCGCTGCTGGTTTAAGGGTTGGCCGCGCCCCCTCGCCGCAGTCTGGAGTCTCACCACGCAATGTCCGTCATGTCCGATCGTTGGATCCGCCGGATGGCGCTGGATCATAGCATGATCGAACCTTTTGTGGAGATACAGAAACGCGATGGGGTGATCAGCTATGGCCTCTCCAGCTACGGCTATGACGCCCGAGTTTCCAACGAATTCAAGATCTTCACCAATGTAGACTCGGTAACAATCGATCCGAAGAATTTTTCCCAATCCAGCTTCGTAGACCGCACCGGGGATAGCTGCATCATCCCACCGAACAGTTTTGCGCTGGCCACAACCATCGAATACTTTCGCATTCCGCGCGATATCCTGGTGATCTGTCTGGGCAAATCCACCTATGCGCGCTGCGGCATCATTGTGAACGTGACGCCACTGGAACCCGAATGGGAGGGCCAGGTGACGATCGAGATTTCCAACACCACGCCTTTGCCCGCGAAAATCCATGCCGGCGAAGGCATCTGTCAGTTTCTTTTCCTCCAGGGCAACGAGCCCTGTGAAACCAGCTATGCCGACAAGGCCGGTAAATACATGCACCAGCGCGGTGTCGCGCTGCCAAAAATGGGCTGACCCATGGACCGTATTCGTATCCGCGGCGGCCGTCCGCTCTCCGGCGAAATCGCCATCGGCGGGGCAAAAAACGCTGCCCTGCCCTTGATGGCCGCCGGCTTACTGACGGACGAGCGCCTCGTGCTCTCCAACGTCCCCGGACTAGCCGATATCGAGACCATGGCCGAATTGCTGGCCCAGCATGGCATCGCGGTGGAACTGGGTGCCAATCATGGCCGCGTGCTCTCCTTGGGCGGCGCCATCACCAATACCGAGGCGCCATACGACATCGTGCGCAAGATGCGCGCCTCCATCCTGGTGCTGGGGCCAGTGCTGGCGCGCACCGGCGAAGCCCGCGTCTCCCTCCCCGGCGGCTGCGCCATCGGCACGCGCCCGGTCGACCTGCATCTGAAAGGGTTGGAGCAGATGGGGGCGACCATCTTACTGGAAGGTGGTTATGTCCACGCCACAACGCGCGGACGCTTGCGCGGAGCGGAGATCATGCTGCCGTTTGCCTCCGTCGGTGCCACCGAAAACCTGTTGATGGCGGCCTGCCTTGCGGATGGGCGCAGCGTGATCACCAACGCGGCCCGCGAGCCCGAAATTACCGATCTGACCGATTGCCTGATCGCCATGGGCGCGCGCATCACCGGCGGCGGAACAGACCGGCTGGTGATCGAGGGCGTCGCCCAGCTGCACGGCGCCCAGCACAGCATTATCCCCGACCGTATCGAGACCGGCACCTATGCCTGCGCCGCCGCGATTACCGGCGGGCGGATTTTCCTGCGCGGCGCGCGACTTGATCACCTCGGCGCGCTGGTACGCGCACTGAACGAGGCTGGCGTGGCGGTGACTGAAGCCACGGACGGCGTCGATGTGAATCGCCTAAACGGGCTGCACGGCGCCGATGTCATGACCGAACCCTACCCCGGTTTTCCCACGGACATGCAGGCGCAGTTCATGGCCGTAATGGCCGTGGCGGAAGGCGCGGCGATGGTCACCGAAACTATCTTTGAAAACCGATTCATGCATGTGCCCGAGCTCAATCGCATGGGCGCACGGATCAATGTGCATGGTGCGTCGGCCATCGTGCGCGGCGTACCAAAACTCTCCGCCGCACCGGTGATGGCCACGGATTTGCGGGCCTCTGTTTCCTTGGTGCTGGCTGGGCTGGCTGCAACGGGCGAGACCGTGGTCAATCGAGTTTATCACCTCGATCGTGGCTATGAGGCGCTGGAAGAAAAGCTATCCGCCTGCGGGGCCGAAATCGAGCGCATGACAGGATAGCCCGTGCGAACCCGCTCTGGGGGGCGCGCGATACAGTGGCGATTACCGAGGGCCGCTTCTCCCTTCACAGTTCAGGGAATGACTGGTTGTCGCAAGCGCCAGTGCCCAAGCGGAAGGCGACACACTTTCCGACGGCGAGCAACAAATGCTGGCGGTGTCGCGCGGGCTGATGTCCGAACCGAAACTCTTACTTATGGACGAACCCTCCGTGGGCCTAGCGCCACTCATCGTGAAAGCAATCGCCAACACAATTCGTGGGTTACGCTATGCCGGCCGCACAATCATGTTGGTGGAGCAGATGGCCGCCGTGGCATTGTCACTCGCTGACCACGCCTATGCTCTAAAAAACGGCAAGGTCAGCCTGAAGGACACTGGGCGAGAACTGGCGCACGATCCTGAGGTGAAGCACGCTTATCTAGGCGGCTAGACGCGCTGAGCAGGAGCGCCCGGACGTGGCGCGCAAGCGCGAACGGTGGAAGCGCGACAAGGGTCACGTTGATCCCAGCCGGCTTATCTTTACCGAAGATTGAGCGCCACAGGTAATTGACTTGTCTCTTCCGCGATTGACCGGCCGGATACTACATCCGCCGCCGCCAATACTGTAGGCTGCCGCAACAGGCTCAAACGGGGGGAACACATGGTGCGCACACTGAATTTCGGGCTCGACGTGGGCGGCTACGGCGCCCTGGCCACTCCTGAACACATTCTCGGTCTCGCCGCGCTGGGGGAGGCATCGGATTTCGACACGCTCTGGGTCGCCGATCACATCATCTTTCCCGCCCAGTT
>SHWN01000027.1 GCA_009693795.1 Acetobacteraceae bacterium | reverse complement strand
TTGACGATGGCATGGTTCATGAACAGCACGGCTTCCTGCGCGCGTTTGTACCAAGCCCGGGCATTGTCTGCATATTTCCCGTAATATTCGGGAAAACCCCCCAATGTGTTGGAAAATGCGGCCTTGTAATCCGGCGTTCGCCCCATCCAGCCATAAGAAAGTCGGGCCCAGCCGGCAATGGCTTCCTGCGCGCCGAGCATATCGTCGCGCGATCGGGGCACGCGGAAATATTTATGTGTATAGCCGCCGGAGCCGGTATCGGTGGGGCAAGTCAGATGGCTCTTCGTCGCCGGATCATGCAGCGCATCGTATAGTCGCGCGATGGAGCGCACGGTATTGCGAAACGCAGGATGGACAGTGACATCAGCGACTTTCTCGCCATCGATATACACTTCACGCCCATCACTCAGGCTGGCGATATATTCAGCGCCGGTAAACGGACGTTTTTTGTTGGCGATGAAATCTTCGGGTTTCATGAGCCCCACTTCGCTGCTTTGACGCATTCGGGAAAGCGCGAGACTATCAGGCTTGAGCGACGAAAGGGAGGGTAGCGTGGAATTTCGGTATTTGGGGAAATCCGGTCTGCGTGTGTCGACCATAGGCCTGGGCTGCAACAATTTTGGTGGTAGACTTCGCCTGGAAGAAACGCGAGCGGTGCTGCACCAGGCGCATGATCTAGGGATCATGCTGTTCGATACCTCGGATACTTATGGCGCCACGGGTGGCGGCAAGACGGGGGATTCAGAAATTCAGATGGGGCAGGTGATCGGCCCCATGCGCCATGACATTGTGCTGGCCACCAAATTCGGCAATCCGATGGTGCGGGATGGCACCAAGCAGGGTGGTTCGCGCCGTTACATCATGAGCGCGGTGGAAGACAGCTTGCGCCGGTTGCGCACCGATTACATCGATCTCTATCAGATCCACACGACCGATGCCGATACTCCGATCGAGGAAACTCTGCGTGCGTTGGACGATCTGGTACGACAAGGCAAGATCCGCTATATTGGCTGTTCCAACCATGCCGCCTGGCGTGTGGTGGAAGCTGCCTGGACAGCGCGGGTCTGTAGCCTCAATCGCTTCATCTCCGCGCAGGATGAGTATTCCCTCGTGCACCGCGCGCCGGAAGTGGATCTGATGCCGGCGTTGCGCCAATACGGCATGGGGATGCTGCCTTATTTTCCGCTCGCATCGGGTTTGCTGACTGGCAAATATCAGCGCAACGCCGCGATGCCGGCTGGGGCGCGCCTGACCGAAACACAGCGCCTCGCCGATCGCTATCTCAGCGAGAAAAACTGGACCATCGCGGAGCGGTTGGGTGATTTCGCGGTCCAGCGCGGGCATACGATGCTGGAGCTGGCCTTTGCCTGGCTGCTGGCGCAGGCGCCGGTGGCATCGGTGATCGCGGGGGCAACGACGCCGGAGCAGTTGGCGGCCAATGCCACAGCCGGTAACTGGCATATCAGCGCCGAGGATCTGGGGGAGATCGATCGTATCGCCGCTGCGTGATGCGACTTCTTGCACTGTTCATCATTCGTGCGACCGGGGCGTATCAATTCCAAGCAGTTTCCGGCGCGGCGCCGC
Organism: Acetobacteraceae bacterium; assembly: GCA_009693795.1. GTDB lineage: Bacteria > Pseudomonadota > Alphaproteobacteria > Acetobacterales > Acetobacteraceae > SHWF01. The sequence goes on along the minus strand of SHWN01000027.1, from coordinate 21,555 downwards.
TATTGGTGGCGGCTGGCTATGATTATGCGCAGATTGGGCTGTTGATCGGCGCCTATATGTTGCCCGGCATTTTGGTTACCGTGCCGGCGGGCATGCTGTCGCGGGGATATGGCGACAAGGTGGTGCTGGCGGGGGCGGGCTTGATGGCGGCGATGTCCGGCTTCGGCTGGCTGTTGGCGGGGCGCATGCTGTCGGGTGCTGGGGACCTCGCGGTGCTGATGCTGGTGATCAAGATGACGGCGGATCGCTATGCCGGCCCGTTCCTGGCGACCGCCACCGCCGTGGTGATCACCAGTTGGTATGTGGGGTTCGCAGCTGCCTTGGTTGGCTCCGCCTGGCTGGCAAGTCTCGGCAGCCGGCGAGTGGCGTTGGTGGCGTCTGGCCTGCCTGCCTTGCTGGGCTTGGCGATGCTGCCCTTTGTGGGCCAGCCGCAGCCAGCCCCGCCGCTCGTGCCAGGGGCGCCGCCAGAGGGGCGGGTATCTTGGCGCTTCACCACCTCGGCAAGCCTGTGCTGGAGCCTGACGAATATAGGCCTAGCGGTGCTGGTGGCGTTTCTGCCCGGCTTTCTGGTCGCCAGCGGCTGGGATCCGGTGGCCGCTGGCGCGCGGGCCAGTGTGCTGAGCTGGTCCGCCGGCGCAGCGGCGATCTTGGGCGAGTACGTGGCGGACCGGCTGCTGGAGCGCACGCTGGCGGTTATTCTCGGTGCCTCAGCCTGCGCGGTGTGCGCAGCCTTGCTGCCGCCTTTGCAAGGGGCCCTGGCGTTACTGATTGCCGCTGGTCTGACATTCGCCCTGTTCCCCGCCGTGCTGACGGCACAAGTCGGCGAGGCGACGCCGCCCGCTCAGCGCAGCTTGGTGTTAGGCTGGTATTCTGGGGCGTCCTATGCCGGGCTGGCGGTATTTCCGTGGATTGCAGGGTGCGGCGCGACGCGACAGAATCCGCCGCCTCACCATCTTCCTGGCAGCCGCGACATTTGCCGCGTTTCTAGCTGCCTACGCATGGTTCTGCGCCGAGGTGCGCCGCCTGGTGCGGACTTAATACCCTGCCCTACGAAGGTGCCGACCGAGGTGACGAATGCTCTAATGATACAGCGGGGCCGGTTGGTGAAGACGGCACGGGGGCTTTGCGTCTGTCGCCTGAGCTGGGGAATGCCGCGCCCGAGGCATCGGCGTCAGGGCTGGAACCTTATGGTTAGTAATTCGTCCATAGTCCCGGCGTGACCAGTTCGCCTAGATTGCCATCGGGATCGCGAAAATAAAGGGAGATGGCGCCGCGGGGCCAAGTGACGGTACTTTCAATGGAAACGGCCTCGGCGGCCAGACGTTGGCGCCACTTCTCCAGCGCCGCCGCTGGGATGGCAAAGGCAAAATGCGAGCGTCCGGCGGCGTCAAACCCCGGCACGAAACCACCGGGCACGCGTGATCCGCTCTCCGAACTACCGGCGAGAAACACCAGCAGCGCCTGCCCTGGTGCCACATCCAACGCCGCCATACGAAAATCGCGAAACATCACCCTCAGGCCAAAGACGCGCGTGTAAAAATCCACTGCGTGGTCGACATTGGCGACAATCAGGCCGGTTTCGACAATGCCGATGAGGGGAGGCAGGTTCATGCACACAGTGTAGCAAAAGCAAAGTCTGGAAGGCAGCGTTGATCTGATCTGCTATCATGCCGTTATGGAGCATCCCGAACGCTTGGCTGAAGACATTACGGCCCAAGGTTATGCCGTGCGAGCCTTGCTGGCCCCGGAAGCCTGTGCCCAAATCGTGGCGCTGTATGAATCGGATCGGGCCTTCCGGTCGCGCGTGGTGATGGCGCGGCACGGATTTGGGCGGGGTGAATATAAATATTTTTCCTACCCGCTCCCCGCTCCCGTCGCGAGGCTGCGTAACACTCTCTATCCGCCGCTGGCACGCCTCGCCAATGGTTGGGCGGCGGCACTGGGCCAGCCGCAGCAATTTCCGGAGAACCTGGCAGACTATACTGCCCGGTGCCACGCGGCGGGCCAAAACCGGCCGACGCCGTTGCTGCTGCGCTATGGCCCGGATGATTACAATTGCCTGCATCAGGATATTTACGGTCCGTTGGTTTTTCCTTTTCAGGTCGCCATTCTGTTGGATGTGCCGGAGCGTGATTTCACGGGCGGCGAATTCTTGCTGGTCGAGCAACGCCCGCGCATGCAATCACGCGCCGAGGTCGTGGCGCTGCGGCAAGGGGACGGTGTTATTTTTCCGGTTCATCACCGTCCGGTGCAAGGCGCACGTGGCTACTACCGCACAGTCATGCGCCATGGCGTCAGCCGGCTACGTTCCGGCCAGCGGCATGTTTTGGGGATCATTTTTCATGATGCGGCATGATGGCGCCGCATGGGTCTGGAGGAAGGACTGGCGCAATCGGCTATGCTCCCTTGAGGTCCGCGAGGGGCAGCGGCACGCGCGCGCCCGAACAGGCGGGCAGTGGGATCGATGAAAGCGGGTCGATCCAGCGGAACATTGGGCCCAGAAGCAAAGGACATGACTTATTAACCGGGTAGGATCGCGACGGCGCGGGTCCAGCCGGCCGAAGCGCGATGCACTTTTACTGGGAAGCAGACGATCTCGAATCCATCCGCTGGGAGCTTGTCGAGGTTAGAAAGTTTTTCCAGATGGCAGTAACCGATCTCCCGCCCGGCGCGGTGGCCTTCCCAGATCAGCGCTGGATCACCACCAACTTTCAGCCGCTCGCGGGTGAAGGAGAACGGGGCATCCCAGCTCCAGCCATCGGTGCCGGTCAGGCGCACCCCTTGTTCCAGCAGCCAGAGCGTGGCTGCCTTGCCGATGCCGCAACCCGAGTCGACGAAATCGTCTTCCCCGTAGCGGGCGCCAGCGGCAGTGTTCACCACCACGATTTCCAACGGCACTAGAGTATGACCGATGCGCGCTAACTCCGCTTGCAGATCACCTGGCGTGACAACATAGCCATGTGGAAGATGACGAAGATCCAGTTTGACCGCGGGTTGAAAACACCATTCCAGCGGCACCTCGTCGATCCGCCAGGATGGTTCTCCACCAGGTTTCAGGCGTTCGTTCATGCGCGAGAAAAAATGATAGGGCGCATCAAGATGCGTGCCGTTATGGGTAGAAATTTTTACCCGCTCGACCGCCGCGTATTCACCTTCTGGTAAGTCTTCCGGCTTTACGCCCATATATTCAGCCATCGCCGGAGCGGACATTTTGTGGTCGATATACTCAATCTCCGGCAGCATGTGTGGTGGGTCAGATTTAATTCCGGCTTGCAGAGCCACGGATATATCGATCAGCCGGCGTGCCATTTATTTTTCTCCCGTCAATTCCCGCCGCGTGATGGCGGCACCTTGCACCAAGGCGCACAGCTTACCGTAGGCGACATCGCGCGGCAGGTATTTCATGCCACAATCCGGCGCGGCGATCAGGTGCTCGGGCGCAACGAACCGCAAGGCATCGCGCAGCCGTCCTGCCACCGTTTCTGCACTTTCTACCACCAGCGTTCCCAAATCTAGCACGCCAACCAGAAGTTTCTTGTTCGACAGTGACGCGAAAATTCCGGCGTCTAGATTCGGCTGGGCGACTTCGATAGAAATTTGTTCGGCGATACAGTCCACCAGCTGCGGTAGGAAGGAGTAGCTGCTGGGCTTGCTGCTTACCACGGCGGCGTAGCCAAAGCAGAGATGGACGATCGTGGGGCCGACAATGCCCTCCAAGGCCCGGTTGATTGCCGATACGCCGTAGCGTGCCGCGTCCTGCTCTCGTGCCTGCAACCAGGGTTCGTCCAGTTGGATTACATCGGCGCCAGCTTCCTTCAGCGCCTCGGCTTCCGCATTAACTGCAGCGGCATAATCCATCGCGCAGGCCTCGGCATCGCGGTAAAAATCATCCTGTGCCTGCTGCGCCATGGTGAATGGGCCAGGCAGGGTAATTTTGATCACCCGGTCCGTATTGGCGCGTAGGAACTGTACATTTCTGACTTCCACCGGGCCTTGCCAGGCGATCTTTCCCACGATGCGCGGTACCGTGCTGGTATTGCCCATTCGCCCCACGGTGACACCCGGGTTATCAGCATCTATGCCTGCGAGTGAGAGTGCGAAGCGATTAGAATAACTTTCGCGCCGTACCTCGCCATCGGTAATGATGTCGATGCCGGCGCTTTCCATGGCACGAATTGCCAGGATGGTGGCATCGTCCTGCGCTTGTTCCAGATATTCTGGCGCAACGCGCCAGAGCTCGTGCATGTGCACGCGCGCGACCGATTTGCTGAGGAGTGTGCGGTCTACCAGCCAATCCGGCTGTGGGTAGCTGCCAACGACGGTGGTGGGGATCAGCTGGGTCATCATGCCACTGTCGCGGCGGGATCAGCTCCGACGCGCCCAGTGCCTTGCGACGCTTCACGGCCGAGACGAAAATCGTACTGTACGGCGGCTAAGTCGGGGATCGGTGTGTTCGGGTCATCGTCGCGCGCGCACACAATCAGGGATGCGGAGACACCGAACACGGTATCGGATTCCACGTGCGCGTCATCGCCAAAGTAAAGCGCAGTCACCAGCTCGCGGTGGTTGGGTGCGGCGATAAGGAAATGGATATGCGAGGGACGAAATCCGTGCCGTTCCTGCGCCTGCACCAGCTTGCCCACCGGGCCATCCAGCGGAATGGAATATCCCAATGGCCGGACTGTTCGGAAATGATAATTTCCGGCCGCGTCGCAACGCACTCGCCCGCGCATGTCCATCTGCGCGCCACCGTCCTTTTGCAGGTCGTAAAGCCCGTGTTCGTCAGTCTGCCAGATTTCGACCGTTGCGCCGGGAATGCCGCGTCCGGTCGTGTCCGTCACGCGGCCGTACATGGTGACGAGCGGCACGCAGGGGTTGGCGATAATGCTGCCGCCGAGGGAAATTTCCGGCGCGGCTTCTCGAAAGAACGGCCCGAGCAGGCTGGTTTGCGTGCCCAGCTCCGCCGCTTCGTTGTCATGTAGGGCGTTGATCAGGGCGGATAGGCCGAGGACATCCGATAGAAGGATAAATTCCTGACGGATTGGCGTGCTGGCATGGCCAACCGCGGTGAGGAATTTGATGCCTTCCAGCCATTCTGCCGGAGTGAGCGTCACTTCTCGGGCGAAATTGTGCAGATGGCGCACGGCGGCATCCATGATCTGGCACAGGCGCGGGTCCGCGGTTCGGGACATTTGCGCGCGTACCGCATCGGTAATGGTGGTTTCGTTCAGATCCTGCATGGCGTCCTCCCGAGTTCGGGGGGATAGAATGGCGGAATTTTGTCGCGCGAGCGAGCGCTGGTATATCTCTTAGAAATTCGCTTAGACTGGCACAACCAACGAATAGGGAGAGACTGGCCACGCTGATCAAACGCCGTGCTTTGGGCAAATCGTCAGCCGCCGCCGTGGCCGGCGGATTGGCTAGCCCGGCCGGGGCGCAGGCGAAGCCGATGACCATCGGATTCGGCATGGCACTGACCGGTGGGCTCGCACCCAATGGCAAGACTGCGCTGCTGGCGATGCAGATCTGGGAAGAGGATATCAACAAGCGTGGCGGGCTGTTGGGGCGTCCAGTTAAGCTGGTTTATTACGATGATCAGTCCAATCCCTCCACCGTGCCGGGCATCTACACGAAGCTTTTGGACGTAGACTAAGGTGGATATTGTGGTCAGTGGCTATGCCACCAATATGGTGGCACCGGCCATGCCGGTGGTGATGCAGCATGATCGCACCTTCTTTGCCCTGCTCGGTCTCGCGGTGAATACGGAGTTTCATCACAAGCGGTATTTCTCCATTACCCCCACCGGTGGTCCGAAGCCAAAGGAAGCGTTTTCCCGGGGCTTCTTTGCCGTGGCGATGGAACAGAACCCGAAGCCGCAAACGCTGGCCATCATTGGCGCCGATGCGGAATTCCCGCGCAACGCGTTGGATGGCGTACGCGATCAGGCAAAGGCGCTGGGGCTAAAGATCGTCTATGATAAAACATATCCGCCGGCGATGGCCGATTACACGCCGATCGTGCGCGCGGTGGCGGCGACCAATCCGGACATTTTCTTCTCGGCCTCCTATCCCCCGGATTCGGTGGGAATAATTCGTGCCTCCCACGAGATCGGCTTTAAGCCGAAACTTTATGGCGGCGGTATGGTGGGTTTGCAGGCCACCGCCATCAAGGTACAGCTGGGGCCATTGCTGAACGGTATTGTCGTCCATGATTTCTGGCTGCCCTGGGCAGGCTTCGCCAGCGACGAAGGCCGCGAATTCGTCAAGAAATACCAGGCGAGATCTGCGGAAGTGGGCGTGGATTTGCTGGGCTATTACCTGCCGCCCTTCGGATACACGATCATGCAGATGGTGGAGCAGGTGGTGAAAGCCGTGGGCAGTACCGATGATGAAAAGCTGGCGACCTATATGCGTTCCAACAGCTTCAAGACCGTGGTCGGTGAGTTCCGCTTTAACGCTGATGGCGAATGGACCGAACCGCAGGTCATGGCGGTGCAGTTCCAAGGTGTGACCAGCAATAGCGTGGACCAGTTCCGTGACCCGAAGACGGATGTCATACTTTGGCCTGCCAAATACCGCACGGGAAATATTATTTATCCGTATGATCCGAAGCGGTAATACATCGACTTGGTGCTCATGGCCGGTGGAAAGTAAGGTCGGGGCGCTGCCCCGAATCCCGCTAAGGGGCAAGGCCCTTAGAACCCGCCAATTGGTTCTTATTGGGAAGGGGGTTGAGGTGCAGTGGGAAGCAGTACGTCAGCGATTTTCCAAATAAGAACCAATTGGCAGTGCTTGAGCTTCGAAGGAGATGAAGGGGATTACTGCTCACTGATGGAGCGCGGGCTTCTTTGAAGCCCGCAGGGGAGACAAGACCCTAATCCTCTTTCCGATCGGTTATGCCACCCAGTATTGGTCTGCATTCATTCGAGCGCGCAATTCCTGTGCCAACGCATCCGGCAACGGAACGGGCTGGTTGCCCTGGGCGCGGTCCAGACAGATGGAGCGTGAGAGGGCGGTAACGGCGCAATGCGCGCCGTCATACAGGCCGTAGCCCAAAGTAAAGGAGGTACGGCCGATATGAATTGGTCGCGTTTCCACCCGCACCGTGGCGGGATAGAGAACGGAACGGTGATAGCGAATGGTGATGGCACCGATCACCCAGCCAATATCCTCGGAAAGCTTAAGTGAGGTGTTCAAATGCCGACGCAAAGCGAGGCGGCATTCCTCGATATAAGCGAGGTAACGAGCATGGTTCACATGCCCGTTAATATCGAGATCTTCATAGCGGATGTTGGTGGCGGTGGCGAAGCGTGCCGCGTTTGGGGTGCGGAAGGCGTCGAGTGGATCTATCTCGGATATGCGGGGGTCAGTCAAGAATCCACTTTGCTCCGGCGGCCTGGGCGATCACTTTAACTTTGGACGCCAGGTTCGGCATGACTGGAATGCCTTGCTGGCCACGCTGCGCGGCGATCTTGCGTTCTGGATCGCCAGCGACCATGACGGGTTTGTCGGGGTCGGTGGGTTTGGTCGCGCGCAGGCTGTCGCAGAATGCCGTGACTTCCTGGCGGAAATCATCGCCTGGGCGGAATAGAGCCGGATTGATGCAGAGGAAGAAATGGCCGATATCCTGGCCTTGCGGTTTCTTCGTGTGCATCGGGTCCGTGGGGAAGGTGGCGCCAGATAAACCGGACGCGAGGATGTTCACCATCGTGGCGAGGCCGTAGCCCTTATAGGAGGAGCCATCCGCCGTGCCGCCCAGTGGAGTAAGGAAGCCGCCTTTCTGGTTTTCGTTGGCGTCGGTGGTAGGTTTACCCTCTCTGGTGACCATCCAGCCCTGCGGAACGGGCAAGTTCTCGTTTGCCTTATTGCGGATTTTACCTGCGGCGACGGTGGTGGTGGCCATATCCAGCAGGAATGGCTCGCCCTTGCGTGTGGGGGCGGCAAAGGTCCAGGGATCGGTGCCGTATTTCGCTTCCGCCCCGCCTGTCGGCGCCACCTGAATGCCGGAGGCGGAGGTGCAGCCAATGCCGATCATACCGGCCTCGGCCGCCATGTTGGAATAATAACCAGCCGGCCCGAAATGCGCCGAATTGCGCACGGAGGCGAGTGCCAGGCCACTCTCCTTCGCCTTCCGGATGATCGTTTCCATCGCAATGATCGAGGGCATATGGCCGAGCCCGCCATCGCCATCGATCAATGCTGCGACCGGGGTTTCGTGAATGATGCGCGGATTGGCCTTGATATTCAGTTTGCCAACAATGCGACGGGCATCATAGACGGTCAGCATTGATAGGCCATGGCTGTCCACACCGCGCAGATCGGCCCAGGCCATGACATCGGCCGTGCGCGCGGCATGTGAGACCGGCATACCCCAGCCGAGCAGGACGGATTCGATTTGCGCGCGATGGATGGCGAACGGCTTCGGCATTACATGCCATCCCGCACAAATTTATTGGTGAGCGTGCCGATGCCGGTAATGGAGACATCTACCACATCGCCATGCACCAGGTTGGGGGAGGTGCCGTCGGTACCCATCCACATCACGTCGCCGGGATAAACAGTCAGGTATTTGGTCATCGCCACCAGGAAGCGCACAACACCGAACAGCATGTGATTGGTGTGATAGCGCAGGCTTTCCTTGCCGTTCACATTTACGGTGGTGATGAGGTCGTCGTTAAGCGTGAGGTCGGTCTCGATCCACGGCCCCATCGGCTTGAACGTGTCGGCGTTCTTGCCGCGCCATAAGGTGCGGTCGTTGCGCTGCCAGGCGCGTTCGGACACGTCGTTGCCGATCGTGTAGCCGCACACGACGTCCAACGCGTTGGCTTCCGTCAGATGTTTGGCTTTCTTGCCGATGACGACGACGAGTTCGCCTTCATAATGGATTAGTTCACCGGCATCGGCGGGAATGACGACGTTCTCGCCATGCGCGATCAGGGCGTTTTGGGCGCGATAGCCCATGTCGGGGTTGGGCGGCAGACTGGGCGTCTCGCCCCGCTTCTTGGCCATTTCGATGACGTGTTCGGAATAGTTCAACCCTGCAGCGTAGAAGGTGCGTGGAATGATCGGCACTTCATATTTGATATCGGCGAGCTTATGCGTGCGCGATGTGGATTCCCAGGCACCCAGAATAGGATTGCCGGCAACTTCCTTGACGGTATTGCCCTCGATAATGCCGTAGGCGGTGCGACCGCCTGTTGAGAAATGCAGCCAGCGCATGATCTGTTCCCTCCCGCGAGTGGTGGGGCGCAAAGTGGCAGGATGCTGGCGGGGTGGCAATTGGGGGTGTGCCGTGGTGTTCCCGCAATCGAGGTTCATCGCTTGCAGTCATGATCGGCCGTGTCGTCTCGCAGAATAACATCATTGTCGACGCAGCCAGAAAGGCAGGATCAGCGCTGTCAGCGCCAGCTGCGCCGCCACCAGCATATAGGGCACGAACCAACCGCCGAAGCCGGAGACCGCGATGCTGAACAAGGCCGGTCCGAGCACATAGCCACCGAAGGAAACCATGGTGGAACCGGACGCTGCCTCCACCACCCGTTCCGGCGGCGCGATACGGGCGATTTCTGACAGGACGAGGCCGTTCCAGCTGGCCGCCATTACGCCGACCATGAAGGCCAGCACCAGCACGTAAATGGCTCCGGTGGGCAGGGGCAGGGTTGCCCACATAAGAATAAGGACCGCGCAGGCCCATGCCTGACCCAAGATATTACGCATCGTGTCGCCCGCGCGATCGGCCCAGAAGCCCAGAACTAGCCGCCCAACCAGCGCCCCGCCTTGCATGCAGGCATAGGCGTAGCCAGCCTGCACCAGGGTGGCACCATGGATACTGGTGAGAAAGGTGACACAGAAGGAAAACAGGCAGCCTTGCGCGGTGGCGAAGGCGGTGGTCAGCACCGTCAGTGCGATCAGACGCGGATCGGCGGCAATGGCGGCGAAGGGGGCGCGCAGATTGCGTCCGTGAAACAGCACGAGTGGATGGATAGAGCGTGATGGATCGCGCGCGATATCCAGACGCTTTCGATAAGCAAGCGTACCGATCCCGGCGAAGATTCCGGCGCTCGCGGCGGTCAGTAACGCCACTTCCCAACCGGCATGAGCGGCCAATGGCGCGAGTAAAATGCCGGCCAGCACGCCCCCTAACTGCGCGCCGGCCTGTTTGATCGAGAAAATGAAGCCGCGATGCCGGGCCGGGGCCGTTGCGCCCAGTAGCCGCGTGGACCCTGGCGGCACCGGTCCATACGACAATCCCAAAAGCCCGGCCGCCAGCATCGCCACCGGCCAGCTCCCTGCCGTAACCAGCAGCAATGAGAACCCGGCACAGATCACCGAGGCCCCCAGCGCGGCGACCGGCCCAACCCGAGAGATGATCGGTGCGCCGAAGGCCATGAACAGGATCGAGCCGAAGGAGGTGAGTGCATAAAGCGTGCCCACCCGTTCCCCCGGCACGCCCACCGTGGCGGTGAGCAGTGGCGCGATGACGGGCATCGACTGGCTCATGAAACTGCCGACCATCTGGATCAGCGAGGCGACAAGCAGGGCGGCGAGCCAAGGGGGTGACGTCGGGGATGGAACGGTGATCATCAGTCAATGTGACGGGGGCTTGTGTGGGTACGTCAACCGCCGTGTACACCGAGATACGATTTCTCTCCCGTTGGTCTCCCGCTGGCCCACCATTCGTGGCAAAGGGGGTGCAAGAGGGAGCCGAAGTATGCGCATCGTCACCACACTGCCGCAGGAAGATCTGCGCCAGGTCGCCAATGCCGCGCGCAAGGCGGAGGTGGATGGGTTTACCGGCCTCGTCACCTTGGAAAACCGCAACGATCCGTTTCTGGCGCATGCTGTGGCGTCCATCGCGACGGACCGGATCGAATTGGGCACGGCAGTGGCGATTGCCTTCGCGCGCAGCCCGATGGTGGTGGCGAATGCGGCGTGGGATCTTCATGTCGCTTCGCGCGGGCGGTTCGTGCTGGGGCTGGGGCCGCAGATCCGGGCGCATAATGAGCGACGCTTTTCCGTGCCCTGGTCGGCGCCCGTGCCACGCTTACGCGAATATACCTCGGCGCTCCGGGCCATTTGGCGGGCGTGGGAGACGGGGGGAAAACTGAATTACGAGGGGGAGTATTATCGGTTTACGTTGATGACGCCGAATTTCGTGCCGGCGTCCATGCACCTGCCCATGGTGCCGATCACGCTAGCGGCCGTTGGCCCATATTCGCTGCGCTTGGCGGGGGAAGTCGCGGATGGGGCGCGGCTGCATGCATTTTGCACGCGCAAATATCTGGAAACCGCGGTGCTGCCACGCATTGGCGAAGGCCTGACGAAATCAGGGCGCGCGCGGGAGAACTTTGAGATCACTGGCGGCGGCTTTATCGTTACCGGAAAGGATGCCGAAGCAGTGGAGAAAGCGGTAGAATGGGTGCGGATGCGCGTGGCATTTTATGGTTCCACTCCGGCCTATTGGCCGGTGCTGGCTGCGCATGGGCTGGAGGATCTGGGGCGCGAGCTGAACGCGCTATCTCGCCTCGGAAAATGGGACGAGATGACTAAGCGCATCCCCGACGATGTGGTGCGTCTGTTCGCGGCCGTGGGCACGCATAATGACATCGCGGCACAAATCGAAGCGCGCTTCGGCGGGTTGGTGGATACGGTCTATGCCTCCATCAGTTCCGCCATGCCGTCCGACATGCCAGGGCGAGTAGTGGCCGAGGTGCGGCGGATTCCGGTGGCGTTTACGGGATACGCGACGTCGTTTGCCCGCACCACATGAACACCGCGGCTGAGATCATGCACCACCGCGCTGCTCGGCCAGCCAGGGTCTGGTACCCTCCATTCTTGCGCGTCGCGATCTCGTGCCGCCGCGCACAATTTAGCTGACGTATTTTAACCTGTCGCGCTGTCTAGCCGTGCCAATGCGGCTTCGCTGGCAGCTTGCGGCGCAGCCCATTCCGCGTCTGTTGGATCACGACCCTCGGCCCGCATGGCGCTTAGGGCGGTCATTGTGGTCTGGATCGATAGCCTCCATGCCGGCCTGGATCGGGCCGGGCAGCATAGTCAGCGCCCGGAGCGCGAAAGCGAGAGCGGGGGCTATGGTCAGGATACTTTCATGTGATCGGTGAGGGCACGCAGCGCGGTGAGCGCAGCCTGAGCGGCAGCCAGAGCCTGAGCGGCGTCCAGAGCCTGAGCGGTGGCGACCGGATCGGATCTTTGCGCCCACGCAGCGTTCTCGGCGGCGCGGATGGCGGCCCAGGTCTGGTGTGCGATATTGTTGGTTTCTTGTGCCGATTTGGAATTGAAGTACAGCACCGGTCCATTCTTGATGCAGCGCGGCAGGGAGGGATAGAGGACGGCGACATTGATCGCGGCGTCGTAATCCGCTTCGAGTGAAAACGCGGATGTCCGCTCGACCTGGGTAAATGATAATTCCTGGTTGGTAAGCGGACGGAAGCCCTAAATATAGGCACGCGGAATCAGGCCGTGGGTGCGGGCATCGCGTTCCAGTTCCTCGCGGTAGTCGGGATGGGCGATGGAGATCAGCGATTTCGCGCGCTCAGCGACGGATTTTCCTTTTAGATTGATGATACCAAATTCGGTGACGACATACATGATGTCTGAGCGTGGCGTGGTGACGATATTACCCGGGGTTAAGTTGAGCACGATACGGCTTTTGCGGGTGCCGCGGCGTTCATAGGTGGAGGCGAGGCAGATGAAGGCCTTGCCGTTTTCTGACGCATAGGCGGCGCGCACGAATTGTAATTGTCCGCCAGTGCCGCTGATATGGCGGTGGCCGTCGGATTCAGATGCGGCCTGGCCTTGCAGGTCCATTTGCGTAGTGTTGTTGATCGCCACCACGCGGTCGTTGCGCATGACGTTGTGCGGCGTGTTGGTGTATTCAACTGGAGCGCAATGGAAATCCGGGTTGCGATCGATCGTTTCATATAGGATTTTTGAGCCGAGGCAGAACGTAAAGACGCTCTTGTCAGTGTCAATTTTCTTGTTTGCACCGGTGACGCGGCCCGATTTGTAAAGATCGATGATACCATCCGTCAGCATTTCGGTATGGATGCCGAGATCGCGTGCGTCGCTGTTGAGTAGGAGCGAGCAGACGGCGTTCGGCATGCCGCCAATGCCGATTTGCAGGCAGGAGCCATTTTCGATTTCCGCGGCGATCAGGCGCCCGACGGCTTGATCCACGGCCGAGGGGGGCGCGTTGGGGAGTTCGGCATTCGTTAGATCGTTGCCTTCGATAATGTAGTCGATCTCGCCGCGATGGATGCTATTTTGATCGCCGAATACGTGCGGCAGGTTATCGTTGATTTCGACAATGACGATCCGTGCGCGTTCGACTACGGTGCGGTGCCAGAGTTGGCTGCCACCGAGGTTAAAACGTCCATTGGCATCGGCTGGGCGGGCCTTCAGGATAGCGACGTCTATGGGGTCGTTGAAGCGGCGATAATAATCGGGGATTTCGCCGAGATTGACAGGAATATAATGGCCGATTTTCGCATCGTGCTTCGCGCGGTCATAGCCGCCAAAATGCCAGCTGAACCAGAAGAAATGATCGCCTTCGGGGTCGGCCTCCAGGATCGCGCGGGGGCGGACGGAGATGCAGGAGCGGATTTTGATGTTGCGCAATTCGGTTTTGCGCGCGGCTAGCGCGTGGTCGAACAGATCGGGCTGCACCAGGGTGGAGCCGTAATCTAGCCAGTCACCGGATTTCACTAGGCGGGCAGCTTCGGCAGCGGTGATCACGCGTGGGGTTTTGTTGCTGGGGTTGATGTTCATGGCGGCTAGGGTCCGGGTTGGGTCAAGGTGTTCGCGTGTGACTGGAATAGCCGGGATACTACCACAGCGGCAACCGGTGCTGCCACGAGGGACAGGACGATCACGAAGCCCAATACCGGGAGCATCGCCGGGAACAATGTGCCAAGGAAGCGCAGCATCTTGACATTTGAATCCTGCCAAGCGCCACGCCATGATGCCCCTGGCACGGCGATGGGGAAGGTAGGAAGCAGCAGCAGGCTGCGCAGTAAAATAACAAATTTGGCGATGGCCAGACCGAACAACAACAGCGTACCGAACACAGAGGCCGGCGTGCTGACGGCGATCGCGTTGGTGAAGGCGGGCGAGACCAGAATGGGTGTCACTCCGATTATCGTCAGAGCCATTGTCCATAGGCAGAAGCGGGTGAAAATTGGGGGTGGCGGCCAGACCGGATGGCCGGTGGCTTCATGCAGCAATACTCGACGATGTAATACGACCAGCACCTCTCAGATAACGGCGTTAGTGAAAATGCTCTATGCGACAACGAGCAGGCTAGCAAGCAGCATGATATTTCCGCGCCAGGCTGGGTCGTGACGACCCGAAGCCCGCGCCGGTATAACTAAAGCCGCCATCGATGATGAGCAGCAGCACGAAGGTGCAGACGAAAATCTACGGTAAGTGGAGTAGGATGCCGATGCCGGTCTACCAGACATCGGCGGCGATTTCGCAGGCGGATATCCGCCGACTTTGGCTCATAATCGTGCTCCGTTTGTGCTTTGACTGCAGGATGACAAGGCGACGCTGGATGCGGCAACGCAATTCAGTGATGTTAGATCGTGCCCTTATCGCGCATGGCCGAAATCTCTGCAGTGCTATAGCCGAGTTCGGCGAGCACTGTGTCGGTGTGCTGGCCCAAAGTTGGTGGCGGCATATCGATGCGCGCGCCTCCATGGGCGAGTTTGAAGGCGGCAAGCGGAACGGTGAAGGAACCGCCGACAGAACGGGTGCTTTTATGTTCGTGCAGCACGCTGCGATGGGCGAGATGGGGATCTTGCAGGGTTTCTTCTAATCGGCGCACCCGCCCGGCGGGGATATGGCGCGATTGGAAGAAATCCTCCCATTCATTGGCCGTGCGGGTGAGCAGGAGTTCGCCGACTACTTTCTTCTCGTTTTCTTCATCGGCGCGGCGCTCGGCATGGGTGGTTTTGGCCATGTCTTCGTACCCGATGGCGACCCAGAAGCGGTGTTGCTGGGCGATGTTTTGGGCGCCCAACATTAAGTAGCCGTCCTTGGTCGGCCAGCACGATCCGCTGGCATAGCCTTGCCAATGGCCGTGTGGTTCCGGGTGGTGGCCGGTGCGAGTGTATTCGGTCACGTGGCTGGCCATCATCACCAAAGCAACATCCATCATCGCCATGTCGATATGTTGGCCCATGCCGGTGCGCTCACGTTGAAAGAGCGCTGTGGCCAGCGCGAAGGCGCCGGTTGTTCCGGTTGCGTAGTCGATGACGGGGGAGCCGAATTTAATGGGCCGCCCCCCCACTTCGCCCGTGGTCGCCATGATGCCAGATGTGGCCTGGATGACGTGGTCATAGGCCGTGTAGTGGCCACGCGGGCCGTTCTGGCCGAAGGCGGAGAAGCTGGCATAGATCAAACGCGGATTGATTTTCGCTAGGTCCGTGTAGCCGAGGCCGAGGGCGGCGAGGGCGTGGGGGCGGAAATTCTCCACCAGAACATCGGCCGTGGCGGCAAGTTTTTTCAGCGCTTCCTGGCCCTCGGGTTGTTTTAGATCAAGGGTGATGGACCGTTTGTTGGAGGACTGTGTGAGGAAGGCGCTGCCCATGCCGTTTTTGTTGTCGTCGTCATCGCCGCCGAGGACCCGGACCATGTCGCCTTCCGGCGGTTCCACCTTGATGACGTCGGCACCGTGAACAGCAAGCTGGTAGGTGGCGAAGGGGCCGGCGAGGACATGGGTGACGTCGATCACCTTGATGCCTGAGAACGGTCCAGGGGTGTGCGCTGTCGTCATAGGGGTGTTCCGGGATCAGGAGGTGGGGCGGGATTGCCAGGAGGGGGATCGCCAAAGCGGCGAACGGGAGCTTTGGGGCGAGCGGGCGGCGGTTGGCGGGCATCACGGACGTTCATCCGGGTTGGGGTAGGTGACGTTAAGCGGGGCCAGGATAAGGCGGCAAGGCTTACGTGATTTCCCGTGCTGGTCGGTGGGGCAGAGTTTGGCTATGAGGGGAAGGGAGCGGGTGCCTGGGGCGCCCGCCGAAGTATGGATTCGGGTATGAGCTATTCCTTCCGAGCTTTCGCACGCATGGCGCTGGATGATGTTCGGGCGCAGGGGCGGTACCGGGAATTCGTCGCGCTGGAGAAGCAGGCGCAGGGGTATCCGTATTATCGTGCGGCCGATGGGCGGCGGATTTTGGTATGGTCGGCGAATGATTATCTAGGGATGGGCGGGCATCCGGTGCTGGTGGAGGCGGCTTGTGCGGCGGCGCGGGCGATGGGCGTGGGGGCCGGGGGCACGCGCAATATCGGGGGCACCAGTCCGGTGCACGCGGCGTTGGAGGCGGAGCTGGCGGCACTGCATGGCAAGGCAGCGGCGTTGCTGTTTACCTCGGGGTTTGTTTCCAATCAGGCGGCGATTTCGACATTGTTGAATGCCCGTCCGATGGATGCGCGTCCGGGCGGGGCTGATGTGAAGTGGCAAGTGTTTTCGGATGTGAAGAACCATGCTTCCATGATCGCCGGGATCAAGGGGGCGCGGGCGGAGTGTCACATTTATCGGCATAACGATATGGCGCATCTGGAGGAATTTCTTCTTGCCGCGCCAGTAGACGCACCGAAGCTGATTGCGTTTGAGAGCGTTTACTCGATGGATGCTGATATCGCG
This sequence comes from Acetobacteraceae bacterium, assembly GCA_009693795.1. Classification (GTDB taxonomy): domain Bacteria; phylum Pseudomonadota; class Alphaproteobacteria; order Acetobacterales; family Acetobacteraceae; genus SHWF01. The sequence continues at coordinate 4,893 of SHWN01000027.1, read as the reverse complement.
CCGCTGGCGAAGATCTGCGATCTGGCGGAGCGCTTTGGCGCGATGACGTATCTGGATGAGGTGCATGCGGTGGGGATGTATGGGCCCACTGGAGGCGGGGTTTCGGAACGCGATGGGGTGGCGGGGCGGATCGATATTATCGAAGGTACGCTGGCCAAGGCATTTGGCTGCCATGGTGGGTATATCGCCGGGGATGCGGAGATCGTGGATTATGTGCGCTCCTTCGCGCCGGGGTTTATCTTTACGACATCGTTGCCGCCAATGGTCGCGGCAGCGGCGGTAGCGGCGGTGCGGCATGTGCGCGCCGATAACGGGTTGCGGGGCAGGCTGTTTGCCAGTGCCGATTTTCTGAAACGTAAATTCGATGCCGCCGGATTTCTGCGCATCGCATCGGATAGTCATATCGTGCCCTTGCATGTTGGTGAGGCGGCGTTATGCAAACAAATCAGCCTGCGCCTGTTCGATGAATTCAGCATGTATGCCACGCCCATCAATTATCCCACCGTTCCGCGCGGCGAAGAGAGGCTGCGCTTTACCCCAGGCCCGCTGCATACCGAGGCAATGATGGACAGCTTGGTGACCGCGCTGCGAGCCATCCTGCCTGTTACGTGCCGGGTGGCGGCTTGAGGGAGTAAGTAAGGGACGGCCAGGGGATCTGCCCCTGGACCCCGCTAAGGGGCGACGCCCCTTAGAACCTGTCCGTTTTGGGAATGAGTAAGGGGTCTACTCAGGTGTTTCTCATACCTGAGTGAGCCCCTTACTCATTCCTCCAATGAATGGCTGAACCGCCCCGGGTTTGTTGGAGTTTCCAACTCCTAAAAGTCTGGAGCGATGCCAAGCAACCGATCTGCGAGGTTTTGCCGATCGCCCATCCACCTACCGCGCGCCCGCGGCACAGCGGATGGACCCGGCCAGGCATTTGGCACGGGCACGGCGTGATGCGTCACTGATGCCGGCCATTGAACGCGTATTCGATGAGAATTTTGGCGTCTATGGCGTGCGCAAGGTCTGGCGTCAGATGCAGCGCGAGGGCCACCAGGCGGCCCGCTGCACCGTGGCATGGCTGATGCCAAGCCTGGGCTTAAAGGGCGTGATCCGCGGCAAGCCGGTCCGACCACGATCAGAAACTGGGCGGCGCCTTGCCCGCTGGACCACGTTAATCGGCAATTCATCGCGCCGCGGCCGAATGTGCCGTGGGTGTCTGACTTTACCTATGTCTCGACCTGGACCGGGTTCGTCTACGTGGCTTTCATCATCGCTACCTATGCGCGGCGCATCGTGAGCTGGCGGGTGTCGCGCACCGCGCATGCGGGCTTTGTGCTCGATACGCTGGAACAGGCGCTGCATGAGCGGTGGCCGCTGAATGGGGTTGGCCTGGTCCATGCGCTCGCGAAGACCATCAACGGGCTCTCCTGGGCCGAGGTCATCGATCGGCGTGGGCCTTGGAAGAGCTTCGATGCCGGCGAATTCGCAACCCTGGAATGGGTGGACTGGTTCAACCATCGCCAGCTGCTGGAGCCAATCAAAAAGATCCCTCCCGCTGAAGCAGAGGACCGCTACTGTGCCATGCTGGAACAGCTAGAACTGGCCGCCTGGCTCCCACCAAACAGCCTCCAGTAAACCCCGGGGGGGGGTTCACACCGAGTGTTTGCGATCATCTGGGTGAATGCCTGTGTTGCCGTTTTCTCATCGCTCATTTCATGCTGCCTTCGTCACGCCAAAGTCGTCCTCGATCGGTGCGGGGAAAGTATTGCGCGAAGCCACCCAGTCCGGGCGCGAGTGCGGTCCGAATTACAGCGTGTTCGCGACCGCGCTGCACGAGATATAAATATGCTAGCGATCATCGGCCGAGAGATCATGGCCCGAGGCATGCAGCACGTTGCAATGAAACAGCACCGCCGTTCCGGCCTTGCCTGTGACGGGCACTGGCGGCGGGGAGACGCGCATCACGTCGATCATCTTTTGATTCGGGATCGACTAAAGTTTGTATGAGGCGGAGGTGTCCTGCGCAAATTCCAGCAACCCCAATTTATGGCTGCCCGGGATAATTATAGAGCCCGCCGCTAAATTCCGTGGTGTCGTTCAGCATCACGTTGAAGGCCGCCATGTCGGGGCGCGGGCAGCCATCCTTGCTCCAGGTATTATAATCCTTATGCCACATCCAGATCGAGCCTTCGATCTCTGGCGTGGCGTTGATCTTGGTGTGATAGACATAGGTCTCGTCCGTGCATAGCACCTGTTGCACAGGGCGCAGCACGCGCGGGGTGCGCACCAAAGCGCGGAAGGGGTGGAGCGTGTGGCGCCGTCTTTCTCATGCACGCGGAACAGGCTTTTGACGCCAGCAGTGGTTTCGCTAGATACTTCCTCGGCGTGGATATCCGACAACCGTGCGACTTCCTGGCACAAGATGCCGATTTCGGCCGGGCCAAACAGGTCCAGGAAAATCAAAAAACCATCGCGATCGAATTGCGTAAGCTGCAAGGTGGTGAGGTGTGTGGCTGTCTCCGGTTGACAGAACGAACGAACGGGCCAAACGGTGAGCCGCCTTGGCCGGTCAGCCAATAGGATTTTCCATGCGCGCGCCGCCGCTTGCCCGTTTGCTACTCCCGCGCCTGCCGTTTTTCTATGGCTGGGTGGTGCTGGGCTGTGTCTGCCTGGCTGGGTTTGCGCGCCAGGGGCCGGCCGTGGCGGTGCTGTCCGTGTTCGTCACCCCGATGACAGAGGAGTTCGGCTGGTCGCGCGCGGCAATTTCTGGGGCGGTGTCCTTGGGCGGTGTATTGGCGGCGATTGTCTCACCGCTGCTTGGGCCCGTCTTGGACCGTAGCGGGGCGCGGTTTGTACTGTGCCTCGCAGTGCTCGGCACTGGGATCGCCTCGCTGGCGCTGTCGCTGACCCAATCCCTGCTGATGTTTTACTTGCTGTTTTGCTTTTCGCGCATGATCTGGGCAGGGCCGTTCGATCTCGGGCTTTATGGAGCGGTGAGTAACTGGTTCGTGGCACATCGCGCGCGAGCCACCTCTATTGCCACGGTGGCGCAGTTGGCCGGGTTGGTGGCGCTGCCATTAATCGCGCAACTGGCCATGCGGGACGGTGGCTGGCGCGCCGGCTGGGTGGCCATCGGTGCTACTGTGCTGGTGGTTGGCTTCGTGCCGGCCTGGCTGTTGCTGGTGCGCCGGCCAGAGGATGTGGGGTTGGTGCCGGACCGGCTGGCCGCCAGCGCGGGCGCAGCAAGCGCGCCAGAGCCGCGTTTCAGCCGGGCGCAGGCCATGCGCACACCGGCATTCTGGCTGCTCTCGCTGTACACCGTGCTGGTTTATCCGGTGCAGGCAGGGGTGTCGCTGCATCAGGCACCGCATCTGATCGAGCGTGGCCTGTCACCCATGCTCGCCGCGACGGTGATCAGTTTTTTTTCGGTCATGTCGGCGGTGGCGAGTTTTTCGATCGCCTTCCTGCCGCGCGCCTGGCCGATGCGGTTCGCGCTGGTTTTGTCGGCGCTGGCCCTGAGCGGGGGATCCTTCGCCTTGACCGGTATTGCGTCCTTGCCCGGCACTTATATCGCCGCTGGGGTGTTTGGGTTGGGGATTGGCGGCATCCTGACATTGTTGCCAATCGCCTGGGCGGATTATTTTGGCCGGGAAAGTTATGGGGCGATCCGCGGCGTGGCGCTGTCCTTGCAAGTTCTGGCGCAGGCGACAGGGCCATTGCTCTCCGGCCTGCTGCGGGACTGGAGCGGTGATTATGTTTTTTCGCTCATACTGTTCGCCAGCCTGGCATTGATCGCGGCGGGTGCTGCATTGGTGGCCCGTCCGCCTGCGTCTTAAGTTCTGCGCCGCGTTTGTATCCAGACGACATAGAGGCCGGAGGCGAATACGATTTCAGCGCCGATCCAGGTTAACGCATCTGGAAAATATCTGAACAGTACGAAGCCCACTGCAGCGGGGCCGATCAGACGTACATATTGAAACGGCGTCACGATATTGGCGGGCGCGAATCCGAGCGCCTTAGAGACAAAATAATGGCTGATGGTACCGATGATGCTCAGGCTACAGAGTAGTGCAATATCCGTCCATTCTGATGGCGTTGTCCACACGAATGGCAGGATGACTAGCATGCCTAATGACCCGACCACAGGGCCATACATGGCGGATGTTTTCGGCGCTTCGGTATCGGAAACCTGACGGGTGAATATTCGATAGAAAGCGTTGGTCAGGGCGCTGAAGATGATGAACAAGGCGCCCCAGTGAAACACTTCCGTGCCCGGGCAGGTGATCACTAGCACACCGATAAATCCAGCGAGGACGGCTAGCACCCGGCCGATGTTGGTGCGCTCCCCCAGCGTGGGCCATGCGAGAACGGCAACGAAAATTGGGCTGACCATGTTGATTGATGTGGCCTTGCCCATGGGGATGAAGCTGATGGCAAAGAAGAAGGAAAGGTTGGGCACGAACAGGTTGGAGGAGCGCAGAAAATTCATCTCCAGGCGGCGCGTGCGCAAGATCCGCTATCCGGTGCGTGGCGGGAAAGCGGCCAGCATGAACAGCGTATGGCCGAACACGCACTCCCAGGAGATCTGCACGGTATTATAACTTTTCGTCAGAATCTTGGCGAAGTCGTTCATCAAGGATGAGGTGATGCCAGATAGGCAAATAAACAACACACCCAGCAACAGGTTGCGGTTCCATTCGCGTCCGAAGGGTTGGGACATCAAGCGCGGTCCCGCGCCACATTGCGCAGAAGCCAGGCCAAAGGCACCGCAACCGTCGCCGTGAAAGCGAGCATATAGAAGGCATTCACATAACCGATCATCGCGGCCTGACGTTGGATTTCGTTCGAAAGCCGCATCAACCCCGTGGTTGTTTCCAGATTCCACGATGCTGGTAGGCCGGGGAATGT
>SHWN01000026.1 GCA_009693795.1 Acetobacteraceae bacterium | reverse complement strand
ATCCGTAAGGTCGCTGGGATAGCGCAATTTGTCTCGGTTGTAGCGGGCCCGGTTCTCAATCCTCCACATCGGAAGACCCTTTGCGCCAGAGGCCTCCTTTGAATCATAACCGATTTAACCAAATCAAGAAGTTTTGGATTGGACACTTAGAACCAGCTACTTGGTTCTTATGCAGAAGGGGCCACCTCGGTGGTTACCACCATCTCGGTCAGCCACGCACGCCCAGGCCCCAGATCACCGACGGGCAATGTCGACGAGGTCGGGAAAAGTTTCCAACAGGCGAGTTTGGGCGGTCTCGACATAGATGGGGTCGAGGTCGATGCCGATGCCGTGGCCGCCTTCGCGGGCGGCGGCGACCAGCGTGGTGCCGGTACCCATGAATGGGTCCAGCACGACGGGATTGGCGCGGCCATGCAGGCGGATGCACCAGCGGGGTAGGTCTTCGGGGAAGGTGCTTGGGTGGTGGAATTTCTGCGCTTTGCTTTTGACGGTGCGGTAGGGAATGAACCAGGTATCGCCCCGGCAGCGCAGATCCTGGGCATGGCCGCGCCGGGCGATATTGGATTTGTCCTTGAACGGCACGCCGATGGCGAGGCGGTTCAGCTGCACATCGCCATGCAGGGTGAGGTGAAACAGACTTTCGTGGTTATGGTGCAGGAAACGCTTACCGGGCACGGGTTTGTAATGGCCAGTGCTATCAGCCCCGATGGCGATAGATTTCACCCAGGTGATGTTGTTCTGCAGTACGAACAGAGGGCGTAATCGGCAGATCAGTTCCATCGGTAGCCAGGGCCGCGTGGACGATCCGGCGATGTTGAGGAAGAACGAACCATCCGGGCGCATCACCCGGCGGATGGCGGCACCAACCTGGGTCATCCAGGCGAGATATTCGGCTTCGGCCATGCGGTCGTCATGGCGGCCATAGGCGATGCCGAGATTATAGGGCGGGGACGTCACCACCACATCGACTGATTCGGCGGGCAAGTTCGCCAGCGCGCCCAGGCAGTCGCCCAGGATCAACCGGTGCGGGCCCACATGAAGGGCATTGGCGAGGACGGGATCGGGAGGTGCGTGCGCCATGCCCCTTTATAGCGGTTGCAAGCGCGGAAGCAGTACCCAGGCGGTACCGGAGCCTTTCATCAGCCCGGCGCGTTCCTCCGCGCCCTTACCCCAGCCAAAGAAAATATCGCCGCGCACCGGGCCCTTGATGGCACCGCCCGTGTCCTGCGCCAGGAACAGGCGCTGGATAGGTTTCTGGTCCACCGGATCGGTGGTGGCGATGTAGATTGGTACGGCCATCCCGATAAAGGCGCGATCTACTGCCAGCGAGCGCATCGGCGTCAGTGGCACACCCAGCGCCCCCGCCGCGCCCTGCTCGGGCGGAATATCCGTCACCTCGCGGAAAAACACATAAGACGGGTTCGCGTTCATCAGCGCGGCAGCGTCTTTCGGGTGCGCCGCCAGCCAGGCGCGAATAGATTGCATGCTGACCTGATCGCGCTCCATCTCGCCGCGATCCATCAGCACCTTGCCGATCGCCACATAGGGTCGGCCATTGGTGCCGGCGAAGCCAACACGCATCACACTACCGTCGGGCAGCAGCACCCGCCCAGAACCCTGGATTTGCAAAAAGAATGCATCCACCGGATCAGCTAACCAAGCCAGCTCTAGCCCGCGTCCACCCAGCGCGCCGCCGACAATGCCGGCGCGATCCGGGATCGCGATGGGACGGCCCGGACGGCCACGCTGGCGCAGCCGCAAGCCACGCGGATCCGGTCCGGCAGCGGTTTGCACCAGATTGCCGGGGCGGCGATGGATCGGGGTTTGATAGATGCCGCCGCGCCGACGGGCACCGGCCACCTCGGGTTCGTAATAGCCGGTGAACAAGGCACGACCATTTTCACCATACGACATGGCGTGCGGTTCCAGATAACGCTCAAAGAAGACACGGGCCGCAGCATCATTACCATCGGGGACCGCAGCAGCAGCAGCACAGGCCGGGCCCCAACTGCCGACCCGGGTGCTGGCGGCAATGACCGGGGTGCCATCGGGCATGCCGCCCAGATTGGTCTCAGGGCCGAAGCGCGACAAACGCCGGCAGCTCAGGTGAAAGGCCGGCAAGGCTTCGGACAACCGGTCGCTGGACCAGCCAGGGAGCCGGCCGAAACCGACCGCCTCTTGGCTGGGACCGGGGGGGCTGGTTTGGCAAGCGGCCAGCAGCACCAGCAGCACCAGCAGCAGCAAACCAAGTAGGCGGGACGCGGCCCGGATCATCGCGAACGAAAACTCAAACGCTGCGGGCAGAAACCAGGCGCCAGACCGGGTCGGGCTTGCTCAGGTCGCGCTCAAAACTCCAGAGATCGATGATTTCCGTCACCGCATCGGTGCCAGCGACCGGGCTCTGACTGGAATCCAAAGTCAGATTGATCTGATCGGAGACAAAGCGGACATCGATGCTGGCGACGCTGCCAGCCAGCGCCGCACCCACAATGGTGATGGCACCAAAGGATTTAATCTCGGTGCGCTGGTGCTGGTGGGCGGCTTCACGGGCGGCGATCGCGCCACTGAAAGCATTGAAGGCTTCGTCGGCCAGCAGATTGCGCAAGGTCGAGCGGTCGCCCGCAGCGAAGGCGGTGACGACCAGGGTGAAGGCCTTTTCCGCCCCGGCCAGAAAACCAGCCGGCACAAAATTCCGGTCCAGCGCCTGCATGCCGAGCAAAGCCTGCCCCGCCGGGCTGGCCGGATCGGGCATATGCGCGCTGGCGGCCGAGGGCACCGGTTCCGCCCTGCCACCGATTACCCTCCCACGCCCGGGCGCATCAGCCGGCACAATCGGCTTGGGCGGATGCTCATACCCCGTGCGCTTGCCTAGGATGGAGCGCAAGCGCAACACCAAGAATGCGGCAATCAAGCCGAACAACACGAGATCTATCGGAAATCCGCCGCTGCCGCCCATGGGTTTTCTAATTCTCCTGAATACAGTAATAGGGGCGCGGAGGGCGCTACACAATAACAGAGGTTGATTTGCCACGATTTCCCCCTGTATGGCCCAACCCATGATCCTGCTGCGCCATGGCCAGAGCGAGTTCAACCTGCATTTCACCGGGACGCGCGTCGATCCCGGCATCATCGATGCGCAGCTGACACCTTTGGGCCACACCCAGGCCCGCGACGCCGCTCAGGCACTGCGCGGCGAGGGGATCAAACGCATCATCGTCTCCCCGTATACCCGCGCCCTGCAAACAGCCGCGCCCGTGGCCGAAGCCCTTGGCGTGCCCGTCTTCATCAACCCGATCGTGCGCGAACGCTACGCCTTCGCCTGCGATATCGGCACCCCACGCGCCGAACTCGCCCGCGCCTGGCCACAACATGATTTTTCCGCCGTGGAGGAGATCTGGTGGCCGGCCATCGAGGAAAACGCCGCCTCCATCATCGCCCGCGCCGGCCTGTTCCGCGCCGAAATGGCCGCCCTGCCTGATTGGTCCGACACCTTGGTGGTTAGCCATTGGGGCTTCGTCCTCACCCTGACCGGAACCTCCATCACCAACGGCCAATGGCTCCGCTGCAATCCCACCGCCCCAGCCCCGGCGGAACTGGTGTGGCGGGCCTGAATGGTCGGAAGCAAGATTGGGGGCTTTTCCCCGAAACCCTCACCAGGAACGTGTCGTCCCTGGACCCCTATCAGCTGGTTCTAATGAAGCAGGGGCCAGCTGTGTAGTTTCCACCGCCTCGGTAGGCCTCTTCTTCATCAGAACCAAGTAACGAGTTTTAAGGGGGGTTACGCCCTTAGCGGGGTTCGGGGCAGAGCCATGACCTTACCTTGCTACCAGCCATGCCAACCAACACCGGTTGCCCCCAGGGCAGCGGGCAGGTAGGTTCGCCCGCTTTTCTTTACCCCTTCAATCAGGAAGATCGGCCTCATCAATGCCCTTCATTGCGGACCGCCTTAACCGGATCAGCCCAAGCCAGACCATGGTGATCACGGGGAAAGCCCGGGCGCTGAAAGCGGCGGGGAAAAACGTGATCAGCCTGTCCGTGGGCGAGCCCGATTTCGAGACGCCGCGCAATGTAAAGGACGCCGCGATCCGCGCCATCGAGAACGGCGAGACGCGTTACACTGATGTTCCCGGCATTCCCGCGCTGCGCAAGGCGGTAGCGGACCGGTTCCACCTGGATTCCGGGCTGGATTACAAGCCCGAGGAAATCATCGTCTCCTCTGGTGGCAAACAGATCATCTTCAACGCCATGCTGTGCACAATGAACCCGAACGACGAGGTGGTGATCCCCTCTCCCTGCTGGGTGAGCTACCCAGATATTGTCTCCCTCGCGGAGGGCAAGCCGGTGCTGGTGCCGTGCAGCGAGAATAACGGCTTCAAGCTGCGCGCGGAGGATCTGGACGCGGCGATTACGCCAAAGACGAAATGGTTCATGCTGAACAACCCATGCAACCCCACGGGCGCGGCCTATAACGCGGAAGAACTCAAGAAGATCACCGATGTGCTGATGAAGCACCCGCATGTCTGGGTGTTCACCGACGATATCTACAACAAGCTGACCTATGATGGCTTCAAGGCAGCGACAATCTTGCAGGTGGAGCCGCGTTTGCGCGACCGCACCTTAACCATGAACGGCGTGTCCAAATCCTATGCCATGACGGGCTGGCGCATCGGTTATGCCGGCGCACCGATCGAATTGATCAAGGCGATGGATAAGCTGCAGGGCCAATCCACCTCCAACGCAACCTCCATCGCGCAGGTGGCTGCGGTGGAAGCCTTGACTGGTCAGCAGGACAGCGTCGTCATGATGGCGAAAGCGTTCGAGGCGCGGCGCGACATGATGGTCGATATGCTAAACGCGGCACCGGGCATCCATTGCCTGAAACCGGAGGGCGCGTTTTATGTTTATCCCTCCGTGCGCAGTTGCCTCGGTAAAACCAGCGCGGGTGGCCGGGCGATTGTGGATGACGAAGCGTTTGTTGTCGCGTTGCTTGAAGAAACCGGCGTGGCGGCAGTGCATGGCGGGGCGTTTTGTTATCCTGGCTACATGCGCATCAGCTATGCCACGGACACCGAAACCTTGCACGATGCCTGCACGCGGATTCAGAGTTTCTGCAAGGAGCTTTCGTAATGCCCGCGGATCCAGGGCCCCGCTTGGCCGAACGTCTCAACCGGGTTCCGGTCGCCGCGTCAGTACAAATGACGATCAAGGCGCGCGAACTGCGCGCCGCCGGCAAGAACATTATCTCCCTTACCATCGGGGAGCCGAATTTTGATACGCCGCCGGTGGCAATCGAGGCGGCGCATCGGGCGGCATTGTCCGGCGATACAAAATACCCGCCGCAGGACGGGACATTGACGCTGAAACTGGCGATCCAGCGAAAGTTCAAACGCGATTCCAACCTCGATTACGCTCTGGATGAAATCTGCGCGTCGAATGGCGGCAAGCAGTGCATCTATAATGCGCTGATGGCCACCGTCGATCCAGGTGACGAGGCGGTGATTCCGGTGCCGGCTTGGAGTGCCTACTGGCTGATGAACGAGCTGGTTGGCGGTAAATCGGTGTTGGTCTCCTGCCCACAGAATAACGGCTTCAAGCCACGCGCCGAGGATATCGAGGCAGCGATCACGCCACGCACCAAATGGCTCATTCTGAATAATCCGAACAACCCCACGGGTGCTTCCTGCTCCGCTGAGGAGTTAATGAAAATCGCCGATATGCTGCGCCGGCACCCGCATGTCTGGGTCATGTCGGACGACATGTACGAACATCTGGTGTTCGACGGATTTCAGCACGCGACGATGGCGCAGATCGCACCCGATCTGAAGGATCGCACGCTCACCGTCACCGGCGTGTCAAAAACCTATGCCATGACCGGCTGGCGCATTGGCTACGCGGCGGGACCCAAACAATTGATCCGGGCGATGGTGAACATGCAGGGCCAAGTCTCGGCCGGCATTTCCACTGTTGGTCAGGCGGCGGCGGCGGCGGCCCTGGACGGACCGCAGGAGAGCGTGGCAGTGATGGCCGCCGCCTATAAGTGGCGCCGCGATTTCGTGGTGGAGGCGCTGAATGCCTGCCCCGGCATTTCCTGCCACAAACCGGAAGGCGCGTTCTATGTGTTCCCTAACGTCGCCGGCTGCCTCGGCAAAACCACGGCGGGTGGCAAGAAACTGGAGAGCGACCTCGATTTCTGCATGGCGCTACTGGAGGAAAATCTGGTCGCCACCGTACATGGCGACGCTTATGGGATGAGCCCATATCTGCGTGTCTCCACCGCCACCGACGACGATTCGCTGCACGAAGCCTGCCGGCGCATTCGCGCTTTCTGCGACGGGCTGCACTGATATGGCCCCCGCCGCTTCGTACCCCGCCATCTTACGACAGGGGCGGGATGCGGACGCCGCGGGATTTATCGCACTGATCGGCGCCTCCTGGGCGGAGAGGGTCAGTCTTCAACTGATCTGTTAGGCTTATGGTCTCCACAGCACCAAGACCATCGGATGTGAGCAGAACGATCTTGGCGCGCCATACCTGTTTCTGTGGCGGATTCCGGTTCTTGACCAGAGCCATAAGACACTTGTGATTAGCGGTTGAAACAGTGATTGAGATTCCAGCACGGATCAGCCCGATGCACACAAACCAAACTCGGCAGGAATCCGTCCCAAGTCTCAAATGTCAGAGTTGATCCGCTAACGAACGAAATGCGGCCGGTGCAGCACGCGTTGCAGCAGGCTGTCACGCGGGCCAGCTAGGATCAACAGAAGCCAGGCGGCGCCGGCGGTCAGGATGATGGCGGGGCCGGTAGGCAAATCGGCATGGTAGGAAAGCAGCAGGCCGGCATAGGACGAAAATACGGCCAAGCCCACGGCAGCGCGCACTTGCCCGCCCAGACTGACAGAAACATGCCGCGCGGCGACAGCGGGCAGCATCATCAGGCCGACCGACATCAGGGTGCCCAGAGCCACGAATCCGGACACCACGCACACCACCACCAGCGCCATAAAGGCGAGATGCCAGATCCCGCCACGCCCACCGAGGGAGGCGAGGAAATGCGGGTCAATGCTTTCCATGATCAGCGGCCGCCAGATCACCGCCAGCACGGGCAGGGTAATGGTTGTCACACCGGCCATGGCGAACAGGGCTGCGTCATCCACCGCCAGCACATTGCCGAACAGCAGATGTGCAAGGTCCACACTGCGTTGGGTCGAGACAATCATCACGCCCAGCGCCAAGGCGAGGAGATAGATGCCAGCGAGTTGGGAATCCTCACGGCCACCGGTGACGCGGCTGAGCCACCCGGCCAGCAGCGCCACCACGAGGCCAGCAGCGATGCCGCCGAGGCCCATAGCGATGAGCGAGAACCCCGCAACCGCCGCACCGATGGCAATGCCGGGGAGGATGCCGTGTTGCAGCACGTCGCTCATCAGGCTCATGCGGCGCAGGACGAGGAAGACGCCGAGCGGTGGACCGGCGACCGAGAGTGCGAGGCAGCCAGCCAAGGCGCGGCGCATGAAGCCGAGCGCGAAGGGGGCGAGCAGGAAATCCTCGATCAAGCGGGAATCTTCACGCCGCCACGTGGCAGATCTCGGCGCCATCATTCCAGGCCTCGCTGAGCACGAGCGCGCGCATCCGGTTGGCGGCACTAAGAGAAATTTCCGTAGGGCCCCAGGCGATGGCTTCACGGGCGAGCAGGAGGGTTTCCGGAAATTCGCGGCGGATGAGGTCGAGATCGTGCAGCACGGCCACGACGGTTTTGCCCGCCTGATGCCAGCCGCGCAGAACGCCCAGCAGATCGGCGGTGGTGCGGGCATCGAGCGCGGTGAAGGGTTCGTCCAGCAGCATCACGGGCGCATCCTGCGCCAACAGCCGGGCAAACAGCACGCGATGGAACTGCCCGGCGGAGAGGCTGCCGATCGGGCGGGCGGCCAGCGGTTCCATGCCGACCTTGCGCAGGGCTTCGTGCGCGGCATCACGCAAGATTGGGGTTACCCGATGGAAGGCGCCGATCCGGCCCCAATGGCCGAGTGCCACGACATCGAGGCAGGAGAGCGGAAAACTTCGGTCCAGCGTGCTGGCCTGCGGTAGCAGGGCGATATCGAATGGGCGCAGACCAGGATGGTCGATGCGGCCTTCATCCAGCCGGTGCAGGCCCGCCAGCGCCCGCAATAGGGTAGTCTTGCCGGCGCCGTTCGGGCCGGTGATGGCAGTCAGGCTGCCAAAGGCGAAGACGCCGGAGACATGATGCACCGCCGGGTGGCGATCATGGCTGAGCACCACGTTTTTCAGCTGGAGCGCCGCGGGGTTCGCTGCTTGGGTCATCGCACGGCCCATAGGACGACCAGCCACACGGCGCCCAACAAGCCTCCAACCAAAGCGAGGCGCGGCAGCACACCGGCGGCGGGGGTAAGCGGGTCAATCATAGTTATAATATAATATTTCATTTGGACGTTGAAAAGCCCTGATCGTTGCAATGCCAGTTGCCGCGAAGCCGCCGTCGCCCCTACATCAGTTCCGTCACTACTTGGAACTCATGTCCGACATCATTGCCACCCGTGAGGACGAGTTATTGGCGCGCGAGGCAGCCGACCGGGCTGCGTTGCGGCGGCATCGCGCCTGGGCGACCGGGCTGTTGGTGTTTATGGTGGGGCTGACCGTCGGGAGCTATGCGCTGCCGGGCGGTTATGCCACCGACCTGCTGCAGGCGGCAGCGAAGGCCGGGTTCGTGGGCGGTATCGCCGACTGGTTCGCGGTGACGGCCTTGTTCCGCCATCCGCTGGGCATTCCCATTCCGCATACCGCCATCATTCCCAATCAGAAGGAACGGCTGGGCCAGGCGTTGGGGCGGTTCGTGGCGACGCATATTTTGTCGCGCGACGAGATTGCGCGGGTGCTGGGGCAACTGAATGTTCCGACGGTGCTGCGAAGGTTTCTCGCCGACCCGGCGGCGACGCGCCCGGCGGCGGAGGCGCTGGCAAAAATGCTGCCTCGTTTGCTGGCGACGGTGGAGGATGGACGGGCTCGGCGGCTGGTGGGGCGCATCGTACCGCGCATTCTGGGTGGACCGGCCGCGGGGAAAATCGTTGCGCGGGCGTTGCGTGGGCTGATTGAAAGCGGGCGGCATCAGGAGGTTCTTACCTTTCTACTTGGCGAATTGCGCGGTGTGCTGGCGGGGCGGGAGGAGGCGTTGCGCCATGCCATCGAGGAGCGGGTGCGCGAACAGGGTGGGCGGCTGGTCGGCTGGGCGTTGGGGGCGACCGTCGCGCGCCGGGTGCTAGCGGTGGTGAATAGCGAGCTGGAAAAAATCGGTCCCGACAGTTCCGATCTGCGCGCCGCCTTCGATGAATGGGTGAAACGGGAAATCACCCGCATGGAGGAAGACCCGGAGCGGGCCGCGGCGATCGGCGCGGCAGTAAGAAAAGTGGTGGCACATGACACGGTGCAAGCCTGGCTGTGGGATGTCTGGGCGCGGCTGCGCGTGGCGCTGGAGGCCGATGCCGGGCGGCCCAACGGGCGCACCGTGAGTTATCTGGAGGGCGCACTGGCCAATTTGGGGGCGCTGCTGGCGGCCGATCCGGATGCGCGTGCGGGGGTGCAGCGCGCGGCGGAGGGGATTGTCGCCACAGTGCTGCCCGCCGTGCAGGGGCAGATGGAGAATGTCATCGGTAAAATTGTCGCCGGCTGGGATACCGCGACCATCGTGGACCGGATTGAACTGCGCGTTGGCAAGGACCTGCAATATGTGCGGATCAACGGTACCTTGGTGGGTTTTCTAGTGGGTGGGGTTGTGTATGCGGCTTTGCGTGCGACATTCGGGCATGTGAGTTTTTGAATGGATCACGTCGCCATGCTCCGACTTTCCGTGCTCGACCAGTCCACCATCGTCACCGGGCGCGCGCCCGCGACATCGATCCGCGAAACGCTTGCGCTCGCGCGCCATTGCGAAGCGCTGGGGTATGGTCGGTATTGGTGTGCGGAGCATCATAATTCGGACAGCATCGCCGGCACCGCGCCGGAGGTGCTGCTTGCGGCCATCGGCGCGACCACAACGCGGATCAGAATTGGTTCAGCTGGAATTATGCTGCCGCATTATTCATCGTTAAAAGTTGCAGAACAGTTTCGCGTGCTGGAGGCGCTTGCGCCGGGGCGGGTCGATATGGGGCTGGGGCGCGCACCGGGGTCGGACGGGCGCACGGCTTATGCGCTGAATCCAAACGCGGACACCGCCGCCGATCATTTTCCGGCCCAGGTGCGCGATCTGCTGGCCTGGGTTGCCGGGGAAAAACTGGTGGAAGGGCATCCTTACCGGGACATCGTCGCGCAGCCGCAGGGCGAAACACTGCCGGAAACCTGGATTTTGGGGAGCTCCGATTATGGCGCGCAGGTCGCGGCCTATTTCGGCCTGCCTTATTGTTTTGCCAGTTTCATCACCGATGGGCGCGGGGCGGAGCAGGCGTTGAATGTTTATCGTCAGACCTATCGGCCGAGTGCGCGCCACCCCGAACCGCATCCGGCTGTGTGCGTCTGGGCGCTGGCGGCAGAGACGGAGGACGAGGCCAAATATCTGTTTCGGTCCCGCGAGGTGGCGCGGCTGCTGCGTGACAAGGGGGTGTTCGCGCCGCTGATGTCGCCGGAGGAAGCGGTGGCCCAGGATTATTCCGAGGGTGACATAGTACGGATCGAAAAAACCCGGGCGCGCACCTTGCATGGCACGGCGCGGCAGGTGGGGGATGGGTTGCGCCAGATGGCCGAAACCTTGGGAGTGACGGAAATCGCCGTGCTGACCACGGTGCATGATCCGGAAAAGCGCCGCCGGTCTTACACCCTGCTGGCGGAGGAGTTTGGGTTAACCCGGGAAAATATCGCGCCTGTCGCCCATTGAGCGCGCGGCCTTCCAGATGCGGTAGCGCAAGGCCGCCCAGGCGACCAAAGCGGAGCCGAAGGCCACCGGGATGAGAATCAACGCAAAGCCGATCAGAAAAATCGCGGCGGCCACCAGGGCGGCGAAAATCGCCAGTAGCGCGGCGATGCGAAAAATGCGCGCCGACCAGAGCGGGCGCGGTGGATCGACGAAGGTGCCGTCCGGGCGCATCTCGATCTCGGGGGGCAGTCGCTCGCTCATGATGTCTGACAGGTGGCGCTTTTGGGGCTTTGGTGCAAGCCTGGAGGGAGTGCAGAAGCAGGTTTGACGCGATCTACCCTTGACAGAGCACGCGTCGCGCTCTTTCTACGCCCCTCGCGCGCCCGCCGTTTTGCGGGTACGGTTGCGCCACGCAGGGGTGTAGCTCAATTGGCTAGAGTGCCGGTCTCCAAAACCGGAGGTTGTGGGTTCGAGACCCTCCACCCCTGCCAGCGGCGTGCGGAATGGTGGATATCGTGAAGGGAACAAGGGTGTTGGCGCTGAATCCGGCAAAATTCGTGCGCGAAGTGCGCTCCGAGGTGGCGCGGGTTACCTGGCCGTCGCGCAAGGAAACCTTGATCACCACCGGATTGGTGTTTGCCCTGTCCACGGCGGCCGCCATATTCTTTTTCGTGACCGACCAGATCATCGGCATTGGCGTGCGCGCCCTGTTCGGCATCGGGTTCTGAGGAGCAAACGGCCGATGGCCAAACGTTGGTATGTGGTTCACGTCTATTCGGGCTTTGAGAAAAAAATCGCCCAGCAGATCAAGGAACAAGCCGCCCAGAAGGGGTTGGCCGAGCAATTCGACGAGGTGTTGGTGCCCACCGAGGAAGTGGTGGAACTACGCCGTGGCGCCAAGGTGAATGCGGAGCGGAAATTCTTCCCCGGCTATGTGCTGGTGAAAATGGATCTGACCGACGATGCCTGGCATCTGGTGAAGAACACCCCAAAAGTCACCGGCTTTCTCGGCAGCAAGACCAAGCCATCGCCGATCACCGAGGCTGAGGCCGAGCGGATTCTGAAGCAGACCCAGGAAGGCGTGGATCATCCGCGTCCCTCCATCCTCTACGAAGTGGGCGAGCAGGTGCGCGTGGCCGATGGTCCCTTCACCAGCTTCAACGGCACGGTGGAGGAAGTGGACGAGGAAAAAGGCCGTCTCAAGGTCAGCGTGTCCATTTTTGGCCGCGCAACGCCGGTAGAGCTGGAATATTCCCAGGTCGAAAAGGCCTGATCATCTTCGCGGGTCACTGGCGGTTGATGACGGCGCACGTTTCAAGCGTTTGCTGGCGAAGACGACGGATACCGCGGTGGTGGCGCTGGCAAGCGATGGCGGGCGGTTAATCGCAGGGCTGGAAATCGGCACCGCCATTCGTGACCGCCAACTGACCACGATCGTGCAGGATTTTGCCCGTTGTGCCTCCTCCTGCGCATTGGCCTGGCTGGGCGCCACACGGCGCTATATGGCCGCAAGCGCGCGGACCGGCTTTCATCCCGCCTAATCTGGTCGGCGCGGATCGCAGAGATCGTGAATCCAGGGTCGGTAATGCGCCGCTCGGCGCCGATCTCTGCCGGCCGGGCCTGTCGGATCGCGCTGTGGTGCATATTACCACTGCTTCGCCCACGCAGATCGCCTGGCTGGCCTTGCGCGACGCGCGCGCTGGACATCGATCTGCTCCACCGCGACCGCCGCCCCGGCGAACCCGACTGTTGCGACGCCGCGTGCCGTCGCGACTGGTGCGGCGAGCCAGGCCGAGTGGGAACAGGTTGCACAACAGTTTATCTTCAATCAGTTCGCACAGGCTGGCCAATCAATCGCCGTCGCCATGGCCAATTTTGAAACCGCCTTTGCAGAGGAAGTGACCGTGAACGATTTCCCCGCAATCCCGGTCCCGCATACCGGCCCAACGTCGGCGCATGGCGGAGCATTGGCCGGAGCAAACGTAGACAGTGCACCCCGATAGCCTTGCGGTGTAGTGCCAGCGTATGACAGTTACCTGCGATGTCCGCGGGGTGATGGGCTGGGCCTGGAACAGCTTGGACCGCGGCGCACGCGCATCCGGCAGCACACGCTTCTGGTTTAAGTTGGCATGAAAGCTACGACGCCCCCATCCGCGCCGAAGCACTCTCCATTATCAGCCGTGAAACCCACCGGCTGCTGTGAGGGGCGTGGAGAGGTTAAGAAAGGCCAGGAGCTCTGCTCCTAGACCGCGCTAAAGCCATCCCCTTGGTGGGGGTCCAAGGGGGAAAGCCCTGGGCTTTCTTACTTCGCCTTCGCCGCCTCAACCGGCCCGTGTGCGTCACGCCAAGCGGTAAAGCCACCGTCGATATGGGCGACTTTTTCCAGGCCCATGTCTTGAGCGGTTTTGGCGGCCAGGGCGGAACGCCAGCCGGCGGCGCAGAAGAAGACGAATTTCTTGTCTGCGGCGAAGATGGGTTTGTGATAGGGGCTTTCCGGATCGAGCCAAAATTCCAGCATCCCGCGCGGGCAGCGAAAGGCGCCAGGGATCATACCTTCGCGTTCCAATTCGCGCGGATCACGCAGATCGACCAATACGATATCGGGCTTGTCGTGCAGGGCGATGGCGGCGGCGGTGCCGAGAGTTTCAATCTCGGAATTCGCTTCGGCCAGGAGCTGTTTGTAGCCTTTCTTAATTTTCATGTCGGTTTCCTTATTCCGCCGCCAGCCCTTGGCCGAACGAGGGGACCGTGGCGCGTTGCGCGGTTTCCATCGGCTTCGGCCACCAGCGGTCTTCCCAGTCGGCGAACAAAGGCTGCAAGCGGGGCATGACTTTCTCGGCGAATAATTTCGTGTTGTACTTGGCCAAATTCTTGCCCATATTGCCGTATTGCAGCAGCAGCATGAGGTGCGCGACGTTCAGTTCGGTGGCAACTTCCGTTAACTGTTCCACGACTTCATCGGGCGAGCCAATAATGACATAACCTTGATCGACAATGTCCTTCATTTCCGTCGCACGCATTTTGGACCGGGCGGAGTTGGCGGCGGCGCGACCGACCTGGCTGATCATGCCGGCGCGCATCGTGCCTTCCGTCATGTAGCCCGGGGGCGAGGCCCAGGCTGGGTCCACATGCAGGCACCGACCGTAAAAATATTCGGCCGGCTCGCGGTAAAGTTCCAGGGCTTTTTCGCGGGTTTCGGCGACGCCGACGAATTGCAGGAAGGCGGCCCTGTTAGGATTTCTGTCTTTACCTAGGCGGGACATTTCGCTCCAGAACCCGTCCATCGTCGCCTTACCGTCCTTGTAGCCGTAATAGGACAGATAGGCGTAGACGTAATCCATCTCTGCGCACCATTGCCAGGTCTCGATCGAGCCGCCACCGGGGATCCAGACGGGCGGGTGCGGCTGCTGAACCGGGCGGGGCCAGATATTGATATAGCGCTGCTGGTTATAGCGGCCGTTAAAGGCAAAAGTTTCTTTTTCGGTCCAGGCGCGCATCACGAGATCATGCGCTTCCAGATAGCGTTCGCGTAGCATTGAGGGGTTCTGGCCATAGGCGTAGGTGGTGTCCATCGGCGTGCCGACGGGAAAACCAGCGATCAGACGGCCGCCGGAGATGCAATCGAGCATAGCGAATTCTTCGGCGACGCGCGTCGGCGGATTATAGAGCGCCAGCGAGTTGCCCATGACGCAGATCGCGGTATCGGTGGTGCGGCGGGCAAGGGCGGCGGCAATCAAGTTCGGAGATGGCATCAGCCCGTAGCCGTTGGAATGATGTTCGTTGCAGCAGACAGCATCGAAGCCGCAATCGGCCGCGAATTCCATTTCATCCATGAAATCATTATACATCAGATGGGCGCGTTTCGGATCGAACAATTTGGAATGGATATCTACCCAGACGGAGTTGTTGGTCTGCCGGAAATCATCCGGTAGCTCCGTGTAGGGCATCAGGTGAAACCACATCAGTTTCATGTTTTTGTCTCCGCCTTCACGCGTCTAATACTGGAGAGTATGGCTGGAATTTGGGGCGACGCAAGCGCGTCAGCCGGCCAGCACGCCGCCATCCACAGGTAAGATATGGCCAGTGAGTTTTTGCGATTCGTCGCTGGCCAGATAGAGCGCGGCATAGGCGATGTCCAGAGGCTCCATGGTGCCAAGCAGGCTAGCTTCGGCGACGGTGTTGCTAGACCCGTCTTCGACCAGCAGGCGGCGGACGCGGTCGGTCAGGGTGACACCAGGGGCGACGGCGTTGACGCGGATTTTGTGCTGGGCGAACTCCACCGCCATGGAACGGGTGAGCGCGGATATTCCTCCTTTGGCTGCCGTGTAGGCATCCTTCAGCGGCATCCCCATCAGAGCGACGATAGACGACGCGTTGATGATGGAGCCGCCGCCGGCCTTGATCATTTCAGGAACCGCAAAACGCACACCGAGGAAGGTGCCGTAAAGATCCAGCTTGATGGCGCGCCAGAATTCCTCCAGCGGTGCCGTGGTGGCGGGACCATCGGCAGTGGTGGAGCCCCCAGCGTTATTATAGAGAACGTTCAACTTGCCGAAACGGGCGACGGTTTGCGCCACCGCGTTCTGCACCGAATCAGGATCCGTGACATCGGTGCGGATGGACAGGGCCTCACCGCCAATATCGCGCACGAAACGGGCGGTTTCCTCGCCGGCGGCCTCATTGATCTCGGCAATAGCGATTTGCGCGCCTTCGCGGGCGAACAGCACCGCGCTGGCGCGCCCGATGCCGGTGCCGGCGCCGGTGATCAGAGCGACTTTGCCTTGCAGACGGGCCATGAGTTTTCTCCTGAATGATTTGCGGGGAGTTTAGGAACGCCTGGGGGGCACGGCAAGCTCAAGCCAGGTCGCGCGCAGCTGCGTGCAGGAAAGCCATGACATAGGGGATGAAGGAGCGGCCAATCTCAATATGGAAACTCTCCGGCGTGGTGCGCCAGAGTACAATCTCGGCTTTGCCCAACAGCGTGCGGGTGCACGCACCTTCCGGAAAGGCACGGGGGTGCAGATCAAGAGGGCAGCCGGCATTGAGCAGCGCCGCGGCGTGTGGGCCGGCCACACGCCATGCCGCCTGGCGGTGGCTGATATCGACCAGCGCGTGTGGAAATATCCGCAGCGCGGCGATGAGGCGCGGCGGGATGGTTTGATCCGTTAGTAACAGCCATTCATCTGGGCCGAGCCAGAGTGCATCGGTACCAGCCACGCTAGCCGAGCGGCAAACCGCGCGCGGGAGCGCGAGACCGAGTGCAGCATCGGTGGCGGCAATCGCGGTGGTTCCGCCGCGAAAGATTAGCCGGACACGTGCGGGCAGGGCGAAGACTCCGGGTGCCAAAATTTCAGCCATACGCGCGGGTCCCTTCGGGGTCGATAAAGACCGGGGATACAACGTGCACGACGACAGAGCCGGTAGGCATCGGGATATTCAGTGTTTCTCCGATCCGGGTGCGTCCGTTCGCAAGCAAGGCCAGCGCGATGGGACGACCCAGCGCGGCGCTGGTGTAAGACGACGTGACATGGCCGAGTGATTTTGTGCCGGGTGGCGGCCGGGCCTCTGCGGTGATTTGCGCGCCTTCTTCCAGTTTTGTGGTGCCGTCTTCTGTCAGAAGCCCGACCAGTCGCAGCCGGCCAGGAGCGCGCATGTGCGGCAACGCTAGAGAACGCTTGCCGACGAAATCCAATTTCGCGTGGCCGAGCGCGCCGAAGCCGAGGTCATCGGGG
This sequence comes from Acetobacteraceae bacterium, assembly GCA_009693795.1. Taxonomy (GTDB): domain Bacteria; phylum Pseudomonadota; class Alphaproteobacteria; order Acetobacterales; family Acetobacteraceae; genus SHWF01. Next base: position 6,728 of record SHWN01000026.1, on the reverse strand, counting down.
ATGACGGTGCCATCGGTTTCCTGGCCAACAATAAAAAAACCTTTTTCGGCGCGCAGGACGTGCATGGTTTCCATGCCATAGGCGCAGCCACCTTGCCCGGCGACAGCTTCGCGCAGCTGCGCCCAAACAATAGGGCCATCATCGGCAGGAATGTTTATTTCAAACCCAATCTCTCCGGTGAAGCTGACGCGGAATAAACGAACCGGGATGCCGCATAGACGGAAATCCCGCACGCCCATATGCGGGAGCGAGGCAAGGTCGATAGCGTTCAGGAACGGTTGTAGGACGTCGCGGGCGCGCGGACCCTGGAGGGCGATGACAGCGAATTGTTCCGTGATGGAGGTGAGCCAGACTTGCATCCAGGGCCATTCGGTTTGGAGGTAATCTTCCATATGCGCCAGCACCCGCGCGGCGCCGCCTGTGGTGGTGGTGACGTGGAAATTTGTTTCGCTCAGCCGGGCGACGATGCCATCATCCATGACGAAGCCGGCTTCTGTGAGCATGATGGAATAGCGACTTTTCCCGGGGGAGAGATTGCGCAGAGGGGTGGCGTAGAGGCGATCGAGAAAGAGCGCCGCGTCCGGGCCAGATACGTCGATTTTTCCCAATGTGGAAGCGTCGAACAGGCCGACGGTTTCCCGCACCGTACGGCACTCGCGGATGACTGCGGTATGCAGATCTTCGCCGGGCTTGGGAAAGTAACGAGCGCGTTTCCAGGCGCCGATATTTTCGAACATCGCGCCCTCGGCAGCTTCCTGGGTGTGAAGGGGCGTGGTGCGGATGGGATCGAACAGAGCGCCGCGACTGAGCCCGGCAAGGGTGCCGAATGTGACCGGCGTGTAGGGCGGACGGAAACTGGTGAGGCCGAGATCAGCAACGGCACGGTTGGTTGCCTGGGCCATGACGGCGAGGGTATTGACGTTCGAAAGCTTACCCTGGTCCGTTGCCATGCCGGTGGCGGTGTAGCGTTTGACGTGTTCGACGCTACGAAAGCCTTCGCGAAGGGCAAGTTGAATGTCAGATATGGTGACATCGTTTTGAAAATCGACGAAGGCGTGGCGACCAGTTATCGGCAAGGCGGCAGTGCCGGTCATGATCGGGATTATAGTGGTGGGAATGGTCGCATGTGACCATGATGCGGCACCAGAGGTGGTGGCGGCCTCCGCCCCGGCGCGATGGCCGTCTTCCAGGGTGGCGTTGAGATCAAACAGGCCGCGACAGGCACCGGCGGAGCGTTCGCGTTGGACCGATATGTCCGGCACATGCGCGCCCAGCTGCTCATCAAACCGAAGTCGGCCGCGTGACTGGCTAAACAGATGCACCGTGGGTGTCCAACCTCCCGCCATGAGGATGAGATCGGCGTGGTGAGTTTCAATGGTGCCCGAGGCGCCGTGGCGTGTTTGCAATGTGTGTACGCGCAGATGCCCAAACGTGTTCACGGGCTCCGTTCCGGCAGCCACGCGTATACCGGCTTTCTGGGCGCGTTGGACCCAGGGGTTATAGGTAGTTTCCCGTGGATCTGCGATGAGCGCAATGGGGATACCCGCAGCGTGCAGATCGAGCGCGGCGCGATAGCCGCTGTCATGCGCAGCCAGGACGATGGCTGTGGTGCCAGGGCGCACGGCGTAGCGGTTTAAGTAAACACGTGCGGCATCGGCCAGCATGATGCCGGGGCGATCGTTATTTGGGAACACCAATGGTCGTTCGATGGCGCCAGTGGCGAGCACGACTTCTTTCGCGCGGACTTGCCAGAGGCGTTCGCGCGGGTATGAAGAGGCCGACTGATGATCGGTACGCCGTTCGGCGAGGGCGACGAAATTATCGGCGTAATAGCCGAAGGCGGTAGTACGCGGGAGCAAGATAATATTTTCATGGCGATAGAGATCTCGCAGTAAGGATGCCACCCAATCGCGTGCGGGTCGGCCTTCGATATCTGTGTCGGAATCCGCGAGCAGGGAGCCACCCATCTGCGCTTGTTCATCACACAATATCACGCGCACACCGGTTGCGGCGGCGGCACGCGCAGCAGCGAGGCCAGCGGGGCCGGCGCCAATGATGAGAACATCGCAATGGGCGTAGCGGTTTGCGTACTGGTCTGGGTCCTCGCCAATGGGCGCACGGCCGAGACCGGCGGCGTGGCGGATGGCGGGTTCGAATAGTTTTTTCCATGCTACGAGGGAAGGCATGAACGTCTTGTAGTAAAATCCTGCCAATAGAAATTTTTCGCCCAGGCGGGCGATGGCACCGAGATCAAACGCCAGTGACGGGAAGTTATTCTGGCTGACGGCGGCTAGGCCTTCATAGATTTCAATCTGGGTGGCGCGCAGATTGGGAGTGTCGCGGCCATGGCCGCGCACGATACGGACCAGGGCGTTGGGTTCTTCCGATCCGGCGGCGAGGATGCCGCGTGGACGGTGGTATTTTACGGACCGGCCAACGAGAAAAATTCCGTTAGCGAGCAAGGCGGAGGCGAGCGTGTCGCCTTTGAATCCAATGAGTGCGCGGCCATCGAAGGTAAAACGAATGGCATTCCAGCGTTCGACCAATCCGCCGATTTGTGTGCGGAAGGGTTGGATCACGGCGTTTCATCCGTACGGTAGGTTTTTAGGAATCGATCCGTGCCGGTGTCACGTTGGGCATTGAAGAAACGCCCACAGCCATGGGTGTGGTACCAGCGTTCGGCGTGCGGACCTTTGGGGTTATGACGAAAATAAAGAAATTCTGTCCATTCGATGTCGCTGCTCACAGCGGGGTTTTCTGGGCGGACGATATGGGCCTCGCCCTTGTGACGGAATTCGATTTCGGGGCGTTCGCCGCAATAGGGGCAGTGAATGAGGAGCATTAGTGAGACACCGCGGCGGCGGCAGCTTCGTCGATCAGGCGGCCAGTGCGGAAGCGATGGAGGCTGAAGGGCGCAGCGATGGGATGCGGTTGATTGTGCGCGATGGTGGCGGCGAAGACATGGCCGGAGCCGGGTGTGGCCTTGAAACCGCCGGTGCCCCAACCGCAATTGACAAATAAACCCTCCGCCGGGGTGAGGCCAATGATCGGGGAGCGATCAGGGGTGACATCGACGATGCCGCCCCAGTTGCGCAGCATGCGCAGGCGGCGGGTGATCGGGAATAATTCGCAAATGGCGTCCAGCGTGCGGGTGGTGATGTGCAGGCTGCCGGTTTGCGAATAAGAGTTATACTGGTCGGTGCCGGCGCCGATCACCAGCTCACCTTTATCGGATTGACTGATATAGGCGTGGGTGGTGTTGGACATCACCACGCAGGGTAGGACGGGTTTGATCGGCTCGCTGACCAAGGCTTGCAGTGGGAAACTTTCCAGCGGCATGTGCAGACCGGCCATGGCCATAATCACGCTGGTATGGCCGGCGGCGGCGATGCCGAGGCGGCTTGTTTTGATTTCGCCGCGTGTGGTTTCAACGCCGGTGACGACGCCGTTGTGATCGCGATGAATGCCGGTGACTGCGCAATTCTGGATGATGTCCACGCCCATGCGATCTGCCGCGCGCGCATAGCCCCAGGCAACGGCATCGTGGCGCGCCACGCCACCGCGGCGTTGTAAGGCGGCGCCTAGGATCGGGTAGCGCGCATTGGGGGAAATATTCAGGGGGGGACAAAAATCTTTTGCTTGTTCGGCGCTGAGCCATTCATTGTCGATGCCGGCAAGGCGGTTAGCGTGGACGTGACGCTTGAAAATGCGGACATCCTGTTCGTTATGCGCCAGCATCATGACTCCGCGCGGGGAATACATGACGTTGTAGTTGAGTTCCTGCGACAGGGTTTCCCATAGGACCATGGCGTGTTCGTAGATAGCCTCGCTTTCTTCCCAGAGATAGTTCGAGCGGATGATGGTGGTGTTGCGCCCAGTATTGCCGCCGCCGAGCCAACCCTTTTCCATTACCGCGACATTGCGGATGCCGTGTTCCTTGGCGAGGTAATAGGCGGTGGCGAGGCCATGGCCGCCGGCGCCGATGATCACCACGTCGTAGGCACTCTTGGGTTCCGGGTCTCGCCATTGCTCGGGCCAGCCAGTGTGGCCAGTTAATGATTGCTTGGCAAGGTTCCAGAAGTTAAAGCGCATCTAGTCGTCGGTGGAAATAACGGAACCGGAAGTGGTGCCACCGTCGATGACGATGGTTTGGCCGCTGATGAAATTGCTGGCGGGCGCAGCGAGGAAAACGGCGGCGCCGGCGACCTCATCGGGTTCACCGATGCGTTGCAGCGGTGTGTCGCGCGTGCGCTTTTGGTAAATGATTGGGTTTTCCCACAAAGCGCGGGCGAAATCGGTGCGGATGATGCCGGGGGCGATGCAATTGGCGCGGATGTTTTTTGGGCCCCACTCCACACAGATATTGCGTGCGAGTTGCATATCCGCCGCTTTGGACACCGCATAGGCGCCGAGATGGGCGGAACCGCGCAGGCCGGCGATGGAGGAAATAATAATGATCGAGCCGCCACCGCGCGCGGCCATTTGTGGGGCGACCATGTTGGTGAGCCACATATTGGAGCGGATATTGGTGCCCATGATGCGATCCCAGGCTTCATCGCTGATAGTCAAGGTTGGGCCGAAATGTGGATTGACGCCGGCATTACCGACTAGGATGTCGATGCCGCCCCAGCGCGCGACGGTCTTATCCACCAGATTCTGGAGCTGATCTTTTTGGCCAACATGGCAGGGGATGACGATGGCCTCACCGCCCTTGGCGCGGATGCCGGCGGCGACTTCCTCGCAGAGTTCTGCCTTGCGCGAGGAGATGACGACTTTCGCGCCGTGTTCCGCCATGCGTTCGGCCGTGGCGCGGCCGATGCCCTTGGACGAGCCTGTGATGACGGCGATTTTTCCGGTCAGATCAAACAAGGATGACATGGCGGCTCCCCTTCTACTTTATGGCATCAGTATGCGGCGTGGGTGTGGCAGGTCAATCAGGCGGGTGGCTTGGCGGGTTCGCCCAGCACCATCTGGGTTTGCGTGACCTGGGCCAGTAATTTTCCCTGTTCGTTGCGCATATTGGTTTGCCAAATCATGGTGCGGCGGCCCTTATGTAACGGCAGGCATTCGAACAAGATGCGTGAGCCGGTGGGGGCGGCACCCAGGAAATTAGTTTTGCTTTCGAGGGTTGCGGTCCATTGGCCTTTTTGCAGATTGACGATAGTGGCGACGGCGCCGAGCGTATCGGCGATGGCCATGATGGCACCGCCATGCAGGGTGTTCGTTTCGATTGAGAGGTCGGGGCGTACAGTGACCTCGGCACAGACGCGATCATGCGTGGCTTCGGTGATTTGGATGCCGAGATGCTGCGGAAAGGGCGGCAATTTCGCTTGGATACGGGTCTTCAGGTCCATGATCAGGTCCGGGGTCAGGGTGTGTCGGTGATGACAGATTCTTGTCCGGCGCACCACAGCAGGGGGCGGAGAAATTTTTCCAGATCGCCCCCTGGAAATTTTTCGCCGCGAATGCCGGCGGCGGCAGCGGCTTGCAGATCTATTGTTTGATCGCCGATCAGCAGCGCATTGACGGGGTTAAGATTCCAGGCGCGCAGAATATCGAGAATCATACCGGGGGCGGGTTTGCGCCAGTCGCTGATGCGGCGATATTTTTCGAGTTTCGCTTGCGGATGGAACGGGCAGAAGCGGATATCGTCGATGCGGCCGCCGGCTGCGGCGATTTCGGCTATCATCCAGGCGTGCAGGGCATGGACATCAGCTTCGGTGTAATGGCCACGCGCGATGCCGGATTGGTTTGTTACCACGAAGACGCGCCAGCCTTGGGCGGTGGCGAAGGCGATGGCTTCGCGGGCACCGGGTATAAATTCGAAACGGTCGCGCGTGCCGACATAGCCGTGATCGATATTGATCACGCCGTCGCGATCGAGGAACAAGGCGGGGTCAGGGTTTGGGGCGGGTGTCGATGACACGTTTGACCTTGCCCATCGAGCGTTCGATGCTGCCGGAGGAATTTATGATGACTCGGGCGGTGACGCCGACCCGATTCTTGATGAGTATCGCGAGCGCATCGGCATGGTCATGTATGTCGGTGTCCGCCAAGCGCGCTCTAGCATGCACTTCCATCGCATCCATGCGGTGGGGGCGGCTGAGGAAAACCGGATAATGGCCGGTGAGTACGGGATTGTGGAGGATAAATTCTTCGATTTGGATGGGGAAGACATTGACGCCTCGCAAAATAAACATGCCCTCGGAGCGGCCGTAAATATCGACCGCGTCCATGGAGAAGCCAGATTTCATTTCAGCGTGCATGGCGCTCGGCTTGCCCGCCCGACATGGGCGCAGGCGTGGTGCCGCGACCAGGCGGACGTTCGCGTTGAATGGAAGAGATTTCGTCACGTGAGGGGGTTTCGATTTTGTACAGGCCGGTCATGGCGGTGTCCCGGTGGGGTCGGGAAAGAATTTTTGGCCAATGGTGCGGGAATGGCCGCGGAATTCAGCGATGATGTCGCCGTTCAGGACGCGGACGCAGACATCGTAAATGCCGGAGCGGCCTTCGCGGGTGCGTTCCGTTGCTTCAGCGATCAGGCTGTCGCCGAGGCGGGCGGGGCGGAGGAAGGTGACGGCGCAGTGTTGGGCGACGTTCATGTCGTTATATGTGTTGGCTGCGAAGGCGAAGGCGGAATCGGCGAGGCTGAAGATGAAGCCACCATGGCATAGGCCGTGGCCGTTTACCATGCTGGGGCGCACCTCCATCGTAATCACCGCGTGGCC
>SHWN01000025.1 GCA_009693795.1 Acetobacteraceae bacterium | reverse complement strand
GCTGCACCGGGCGTGGCGCGATGGAGGCCTTCGTTAACTTATAATGCCGCCCGTCGAAATCGGCTTCTTCCTGATGCCAAAGCCGATGGATGATTTCCAGACATTCATCGGTCACCCGCCCACGAATCTTTACATCCAGATTCATTGCCCCCCATTCGGGGGCCAGCGGACTGCCAATGCCGAATCCCGGTAACATCCGCCCGCCCGATAGAAAATCGATCGTCGCGCATTGTTTTGCCAGCACCACCGGATCCCGCATGGTCAGCGAAACCACGTTCATGCCGAACTTTATCCGCTTCGTCCGCCCGGAAATCGCTGCCAACGCGGCCATGCATTCCAATATGGGTTGCTTGGAAATCAGCCTATCCGTCTGCCAGATCGAATCCATCCCCCCTGCCTCGCACATATCCACCCAGCGCCAGAAGGCGGGCGCGCCGGAGAACGGAAACTCCATCAACCCCGTGCCAATCGCGATGGTTCGGTTAATCCCGGTCATAGTGCGTCTCCCACGGCATCGCGGAAGGCCCGCATCGCCGTCAAATGGTCTGCCACGGAGGTCCCCACGATGCGCCGATGATGGCGCCGCGCAAAGGCGTTGAACAACGTAATATGCGAGACGCGCTGCCGCTTCCAATAAGCGACTTCATCGCGCCATTCCTTCGGCCCTCCGGCACCGGACGACATCCACACCTCGATGCCGATCGACGCCGGATCGCGCCCCTCGGCTTCCGTCAGCCGCCACAGTTTCGAAAACTCGGCATCTGCTTCGACACCCGGCGGGTAGGCATTCATGATCCAGCCATCGCCCATGCGCGCGATGCGCCGCAATGTCTGCTCCACATGTCCGCCGAACCAAACCGGCACGCGCCGGTTCACCGGCAGCGGGTTGATCCCCGCATCATCCACCTGGTGCCAGCGCCCCTTGAAGGTCACATGCGGCTGCGCCCACAAAGCCTGCATGAATTCGATCTGCTCCGCTGAACGCCGTCCGCGATTGGAGAAATTTTCGTTCAGCGCGGTGAATTCCGCCTGATTCCACCCCACACCGATCCCCAACCGGAAGCGGCCGTCGCACAACACATCCAAACTGGCGGCCTGCTTCGCCACCAACGCTGCCTGGCGCTGTGCCAGGATCAGCACCTGCGTGGAAAACTCCGTCGTCGGTTTGCACAGCCCGGCGAGAAACCCGAACAGCACGAACGGATCGTGAAACATATCCGCCGATGTGTTGCGATCGCCCCAACCCGGCCGTGATTCCGCATTCACCCCCAGCACATGATCCGCTAACCCAAGGTTGGTATAACCCATCTCTTCCGAGGCCAGGGCAAAATCGCGCACCACCCCTGGTTCGCCGCCGATATCGGTCAACGGCAGCATCACACCCAATCGCATCACATATGCCCTTTAATTCACGTCCACCGCGCTGCCCAGCACAGTGCCGATGCCCCGATGGATCACCAGATCGGCCATTCGATCCAGTCCAGTTTCCTCGTTATTTACAATTACCAGTTTAGCACCGTTGCGTTTGGCCCGCTCCGGAAAGCCCGCCGCCGGATAGACCACCAGCGACGATCCCAGCACGATGCACAAATCCGCTGCCATGGTTTCCGCCTGCGCGCGCAGCATCGCCGCCTCCGGCATCGCCTGGCCGAAACTGATCGTCGCAGTTTTAATGAAACCCCCACAGGCGACGCAATCATGCACATCGCCATCGCGCTCGAACACCGCCTTTAGCGCGTCAATCTCGTAACGTTCGCCGCAATCGAGGCAATGCGCAAAGGTGGTATTGCCATGCAGTTCGATCACCTTGTTCTCCGGCACGCCGGAAGCCTGGTGCAGCCCGTCGATATTCTGCGTGATGATGGCGGAAATTTTTCCCTCGCGCACCAGCCGCGCGACTGCCCGATGACCCCGGTTCGGCTCGGCGGCGCGAATGGTCGGATCGGTGAGAAATTTCCGCCTCCAAGTCTCCTGCCGCGCCTCGGACGAGGCCATGAAGTCCTGAAAATAGATCGGTTTCGAGGTCTGCCAGATCCCGGTCGGGCTACGAAAATCCGGGATTCCGGATTCCGTGCTAATTCCGGCCCCGGTGAACACAATGCCCCGTTGCGACGTCTCGATCAGCCGCCGCAGCGCGGCAATGTCTTGTCCCTCGTCCATGAGCTGATGTTGTCAAGTTTTTGGCCAGGCAACAAGCGGGATTAGCTGATATCTCCCAGTTACAGCTATTCTGTCTCCGCCCCCGCGCGTGCCATCAGCTTGCCATGGCGCGCCCGCTCGGGCTTAGCGCGAAACCATTCGAACACCGCCTCGGACGGTGGGGTGGCAACCCCAGACAAATCGACCCATCTCGACGCATTAGCCTCCGTTAAAAGTGCTGCAGAAAAATGCAGCGTCTGTAGCAAAGTCGGAATGGTAGCAAAAAACCAGTGCCAGTGTTTGTTATGAAGCAACGCTCTATGGGTAGCAGTTCGATTCCGCATTCTGCAATCGAATCCCCGTCCGCAAATCCACAATTTCCAACAAGTCCGCAGGTTTCCGCACAAATCCCCGCGTGTTTGCGGGATTCCGTAAAAAATTCCCAAAAGAGAACCGTTGGGCATAAATTTTTGGTGGAGACCAGACGAGATGCACCTCCGTCCGCGCATCATCGTTGCGCAGGCGGCGTTGCAACACCCTGCCATGTTCCGCCAGCAACGGCAGCACCGCGTTTTCATAGGCATGGAAATCCGCGATACCGGAAGTGGGCTTGCGCGCGATGAGCGCAAAACAGATGCCTTATGTCGTTTATGCACCACCCCCATCTTGACCCGGCCCGATATCCCGCCACGATAGGGTGCATCCGACCAGAGGAGAAGACGACGATGACCGATATCAAAATCATGGCCAAAGGCCTGGGCTTTCCGGAAGGCCCCGTGGTCTATGCCGACGGCTCCGTGATTCTCACCGAAATCAAGGGCCGCGCCCTCACCCGTGTGGATACCGACGGCACCGTCACCCGCCTCGGCAATCCCGGCGGCGGTCCGAACGGTATCGCAGTCGGCCCGGACAGTTTTCTGTATGTCTGCGATAATGGCGGCGGCTACTACCCGCCGGACGGCTTCATGGCCACGCGCCCGGCCGACGATTACCGCCAGGGCTATGTCCTGCGCGTTGATCCGAAGACTGGCGATCGCAAGGTGCTCTATGCCGAATGCAACGGCCGCAAGCTCTGCGCGCCGAACGATATCGTGTTCGACAAGCAAGGCGGCTTTTACTTTACCGATCTCGGCAAGCGCTTCGATCGCCACCGCGATCATGGTGGGCTTTATTACGCCATGCCTGATGGCTCTTCGGTCAAGGAAATCGCCTACCCGATCCTGTCCGCCAACGGTGTGGGCCTCTCGCCTGATGAAAAGACCGTCTATGTCGCCGATACCGAACCTGCGCGGCTCTGGGCCTTCGATATCGAATCGCCGGGCGTGCTGCGGAAAGAAGGGTTTCCCTCGCCGAATGGCGGGCGTTGCGTCGCCGGCCTGGGCGGTTATCAGCGCTTTGACAGTCTTGCGGTTCAGGCCAATGGCGATGTCGCGGTGGCCACCCTCGTCAGTGGTAAAATCTCCGTGATCTCGCCAAATGGCAGCATTGTCCGCGAGGTCACCATGCCAGATAGCCACCCCACCAATATCTGCTTCGGCGGCGCTGATCTGCGCACTGCCTATATCACCCTCTCCGGCAATGGCGAACTTGGCGTCATGCAATGGTATGAGCCAGGATTAAAGCTGAATTTTCAGCGCTGATGTCCTTGTCGCGGAGCGCGCCAATCATGTAACCGCCATTGAAAGTGTGATCCGCGACGCCGCCTGGCCGGTGATCGGGCCTCATGATCCGTCCGTCTGCGCGTTGGGCAGCCGGATCAACCTGATCCGCCGCCCTGCCACACCAAGCGCCACGCGCCCTTCCTTCAGCGCCAGGGCGTCATTGCCAAACACGTCGCGTCGCCAGCCATGCAGCGCCGGCACGTCGGGCGCATCTTCGGATGCCAGCCGGTCTATATCGTCGGAACTGGCGACCAGCCGTGCCGCCACGTGATGCTGATCCGCCCCCTCCGCCAACAGCACTTTCAGCAGCGACACCAGGGCAGGAGAGGGGCGCGGCCCATCGCGCCCGCGCGGCACGTCTGGTAATTCTTTCTCTGGCAAGTCCTTCGCCGCCTGCACAGCGGCCATGAGTGAAATGCCGGCCTTTCCATCCGCAAAGCCGCGCGAAATCCCGCGTGCGCGGCCCAGGGCTTCCGGCGTGGTCGGAGCGATGGCCGCGAGTTCCAGCAGCGCCTCGTCCTTCACCAGCCGCCCGCGCGGAATATTGACCCGCTGCGCCTCACGTTCGCGCCACGCGGCGATGGCGCGCAGCACGCCCAGAAACCGGCGATTGGTGGTGCGCGGCTTCAACCGTTCCCACATCACTTCGGGGTCGGCGCGATAGGTAGCGGTCTCGGTCAGCGCGGCCATTTCCTCGGCCACCCATTCCAGCCGCCCCTCGCGCTCCAGCCGCGCTTTCAGTTTTTCATAGACAATGCGCAGCCAGGTCACATCGCCGGCCGCATAGGTCACCTGCGCCGGCGATAGCGGCCGTGCCGCCCAGTCGCTGAAGCGATGCGCCTTGTCGATGGAACCGCCCGCCAAGGACGCCACCAAAGCGTCATAGCCAACCTGATCGCCGAACCCGGCCACCATTGCGGCCACCTGGGTATCAAATAACGGCGCCGGCACGGCGCCAAATTTGAGAACAAAAATCTCATTATCCTGCCGCGCCGCATGAAACACCTTTACGACCCCTGGATCCGCCAGCAGCGCGCCCAACGGGGCCAGATCTAGCCCCGGGGCGAGGGCGTCTACCACCGCCACATCCTCGGTGCCGGCCAACTGGACTACGCAGAGTTCCGGCCAATAGGTTTTCTCGCGCATGAATTCGGTATCGACGGTGACAAATTTCTCTCGCCGCAACAGCGTGCAAAGCGCTTCCAGCGCCTCGGTGGTAGTGATCAGGACGGGCGCGGGAAATTCGGGACGGGGCATGCGGGGCTTCTACACGCCGTCCCCCGCGCGGGCTAGGCGGCTTGACTTGGCCTGCCCGCCAGGGCTTGTGTGCGCCGCCGCAAAACTCCCTCGGGATATCGCCCATGCACGCCTATCGTACCCATAAATGCGCCGATCTCCGTGTCGCCGATGCCGGCATGACCGCGCGCCTCTCCGGCTGGGTGCATTCCAAGCGTGACCATGGTGGGCTGCTGTTTATCGATCTGCGCGATCATTACGGCGTCACGCAATGCGTCTTCCCCGCCGGCAGCCCCGCCTTCGCCGCCGCCGATGCCGTGCGCCCGGAAAGCGTCATCACTGTCACTGGCCAGGTGGTCGCGCGTGAGCCCGGCACGGTGAACTCAAAACTCCCCTCAGGGGAAATCGAACTCCGCGTTGCCGATCTGGTCGTGCAATCGGCGGCCGAGGTGCTGCCCATGCAGGTGGCGGGGGAAGAAAAATTCCCAGAGGAAACCCGGCTCACCTATCGTTTCATCGATCTGCGGCGGGAAAAAATTCACCACAACATGATGCTGCGCGCGGGCGTGATTTCCTCCATTCGCCAACGCATGATTGCCTCGGGTTTTACGGAGTTTCAGACGCCGATCCTCACCGCGTCCTCCCCTGAGGGCGCGCGCGACTTCCTGGTGCCGTCGCGAAACCATCCCGGTAAATTCTACGCCCTGCCGCAGGCCCCGCAGCAATTCAAGCAACTTCTCATGGTCGCGGGCTTCGATCGTTATTTTCAGATCGCGCCCTGCTTTCGCGACGAAGCGTCGCGGGCCGATCGTTCGCCGGGCGAATTTTACCAACTCGATTTCGAAATGAGCTACGTAACGCAGGAGGACGTGTTCAACACGATCGAACCTGTGCTGGCTGGCGTATTTGAGGAATTCTCCGAGGGCCGTGGCGTGACCAAGCCGCCTTTTCCGCGTATTCCCTACGACCAAGCAATGCTGGAATTTGGCTCTGACAAGCCGGATTTGCGCAATCCGATCCGCATCGCCGACGTGACGCAACATTACGCCAACTCGGGCTTTGGCCTGTTCGCCCAAATCGTGGCCTCGGGCGGCATTGTGCGCGCGATCCCCGCGCCTGGCGCCGGCGCCAATCCGCGCAGCTTCTTCGATAAGTTAAACGAATGGGCGCGCGCTGAAGGCGCTGGAGGCCTTGGCTACATCACCTATGACACGGACGGCCCGAAAGGCCCGATCGCGCGCAACCTCGAGCCCGACCGCGCCGAAGCCATTCGTCTCGCCTTCAACCTGAGCCCTGGCGACGCCGTCTTCTTCGCAGCCGGAAAACGCGAAGACGCCGAAAAATTCTCAGGCACCGTGCGTACCCGCCTCGGCCAGGAACTCAACCTGATCGCACCGGGCGAATTTCGCTTTTGCTGGGTCACTGATTTCCCGATGTTTGAATATAACGAGGACGATAAGAAGATCGATTTCAGCCATAACCCGTTCAGCATGCCGCAAGGCGGGCTGGAAGCTCTGAATACGCAGGACCCGCTCACCATCAAGGCCTTTCAGTACGACATCATCTGCAATGGTATTGAGCTATCGTCGGGTGCCATCCGCAACCACCGCCCGGACATAATGATCCGTGCGTTCGAGATCGCCGGCTATCCGGAATCCGAGGTCGAAGCCCGCTTCGGCGGAATGCTGAACGCCTTCCGCTACGGCGCTCCCCCGCATGGCGGTTCGGCGCCGGGCATCGATCGCATCGTCATGTTGCTCGCCGATGAACCCAATATTCGTGAAGTCATCCTGTTCCCGCTCAATCAGCAAGGCGAGGATCTACTGATGGGCGCCCCTGCCGAGGTGCCGCAAGCGCGACTGAAGGAGCTTTCCCTGGCATTGGCTCTCCCGCCCAAACCCCGCCAAGGTTAAAAAACACCCCGCGAGTGGCGCGGCGAGCCTAGTATACCTATCTTAAGCTTCCGCACCGAACTCTGGAGAGAAGCTCATGCGCCGTCCCGTCTGGCTGGCTGCCTTCATCTTGCTGGCCGCCTTGCCTATGCCTTCGATGGCTGTCGACCTCGCCGCCCATCGCGCTGTCTACAAACTCACCCTAGCCTCCTCGCGCGGCGCCGTCAGCGATGCGGGGGGAACCATGGCGTTCGAACTGGTGGATGCCTGCGAAGGCTGGGCCACTCGCCAGCGGCTGCGCATCAACACCACCACCGATGCCGGCCAGAATATCGAAATCGGCTCGGACTACGCCACCTTAGAAGCTAAGGACGGCCTCAGCCTGCGCTTCAACATGCGCCAGACCACCGAACAGGCAGTGAGCTCGGAAACCGAGGGCCAGGCTAGCGTGCCCGCGCCGGGCGCGGCCGCCGGTGCCGCCGGTGAAGTCCGCTACACAAGCCCGCAGGCCAAGACCCTCGCGCTGCCCCCCGGCACCATCATGCCCAACACGCACACCATCGCAGCCATCGACGCTGCCCGTGATGGCAAGAAGTTTATCGCTATTCCTCTGTTTGACGGCACCTCGGCTGATGGCGCACAGGACACTTCGGTGGCGATTTTCAGTTGGGACAAGCCGGCGCCGCATAAATTCAAGGTGCTGAGCACGCTGCCCTCCTCTCGCATGCGCATCGCCTTTTTCGACCGCAACAAGGGCGCCACGACCCCCGATTACGAACTCGGAATCCGCTACTGGGAGAACGGCATCGCCGACGAGATCAGCATGGATTTCGGCGATTTCGTCATGCGTGCCGTCTTGCAGCAGCTCACCGTTCTACCGAAAGCCTGCTGAGGGGCCGCGCCGATGCCGCGCCGCACGGTGGAACTCACCCCAACGCTGATGCTGCGCGCCTATCGCCACGGGTTGTTTCCCATGGCCGAAACCCGCGACAGTTGTCGGCTTTACTGGCTGGACCCGGAGCAGCGCGGCATTCTTCCCCTCGATCGCTTTCATCTGCCCCGTCGCCTTGTGCGCACGGCGTTGTCTGATCTGTATCAAGTAACAGCTGACAAAAATTTTTCCGGCACAATTGCCGCCTGTGCCACACCTATGCCGGGGCGCGACGAAACCTGGATTAACCCGCAGATCGAACAGATTTTTACTGCCTTGCATCGCCAGGGCCATGCTCATTCGGTGGAAACCTGGCGGAACGGAGATCTGGTCGGTGGCCTTTACGGTGTCGCGATTGGCGGTGCCTTTTTCGGAGAAAGTATGTTTTCGCTGGCGCGTGACGCCTCGAAAGTGGCGTTAGCGTACCTGGTGGCGCGGCTACGCCTGGGCGGTTTTAGGTTACTGGATACGCAATTCGTCACCTCCCATCTAAGCCAGTTCGGCGCCGCCGAAACTCCTCGTGCCGAGTATCGCGCCCTGTTGGATCAGGCGGTCGAAGCGCCGGCGGTCTGGCTGACCATGCCGGATGGGGAGGCTCTGCGCCGCGAAATCCGCGCCATGCGCGCGTCATGATACGGCGCTTGTCCCTGCTGGCTGTTCTTATGTTGCTGGCGTGGCCGCTGCCCGCCGCCGCCGATCGTCCGGCCAATATTCTGCCCCGCCGGGATGTGGCCGTGCTATATCGTGTCACCGACCGGCCGGGGGAGCGCGTGCATGAGGCGCTGGCCCGCTACGCCGCTGCGCAGCGCCTTCTGCGGGTGGAAACCCCCAGCCGTGGTGCCGGCTTCGTTCTTGTCGATCCGGCGCGGCGTAGCGCCCGCATGATCTTGCCCGGTGGCGGCGAGTTCATTGACCTCCCCTTTGCACAGGACCGTCGTGCCGCCCTGTTGTTGGACCCCGCCACGCCCTTCATTCGGCGCGGCGCGCTGCGCATTGCCGGACGCGACTGCACAATTTGGGATGTTCATGCCGGGCGCGACAGCGCACAGTTCTGCCTGACCCAGGACGGTATTCTGCTCCGGGCACAGGGTATTGCCGGCGAATCCACCGGGCGCAGCCTCGAAGCCATCCGTGTGGATACCGCCCAACAACCTGTCGCCTTATTCCAACTCCCCGCGCATGCGCGGGCGCTGAATGTCCAGGATGCGCTGCGCGCCTTCCTGCCAGGTTTGCGATGATTTGGTCGGGGGCGCTGACACGTCGCGCGGTGCTGCTCGGCGCGTCGCTGCCACTGGCCTTCACGGCACGCACGCAGGACCATCCGCCCACTTTTCTGACGCGTGCTATCAACATAACCTATATTGTGCCGCCGCCCGCCGGGGCCGCGCGCCAACGCCTGCGCTTCAGCGTCGCGCTGCGTGCTCTGCGCATCGATCCACCTGGCGTTGGGCTCTATACCGTCATCGATTTCGCCGCCAGACGCATGTTCACCATCCGCGAGGCGGATCGCAGCGCCATTGACATGGCCGCGCCGAAAACCTGGATGCTCGGCCAAGGTAGTGGTCTAAGCGGGGGCATAATGGCGGCGGCTATGTCCAGCGGAACACTCTCACCATTTCCTGAGTCTCCTGTACAGAATGGCAAACCACCGATAGCGGGGGCCGCGACGTGCGCATTTGTTTCGATCAGGACGGCGTCTTGCATCGCGTCAGCACGCAGACCCCAGCGGGCGAATTGGTGATGGCACAGGCGATTGAGTTTAACCACCGCGCACGGGACTCAAAAATTTTTCATGCTCCAACGGATTATCGCCGCTTGTCCCCGCCGCCGATCCGAGGCGCTCGGTAGGAACGGGGGCTCGGCATGCTGCACCGTCCCTGGCGCGACCGGCGTGGCCATCTGGTGCCAATCAAGGCGCTGGCGCTGGCGCTGCTTACCATTCCGGCATTTCTGCTGGCCCTCGATGCCGCGCAGGGCGCGCTCGGCCCCAGGCCGTGGAATCAGGCCATTCATGTCACCGGGCTATGGGCCGAACGGCTCATCCTCGTCACCCTGGCGCTGACACCTTTGCGTGTCGTTCTGGATTGGCCGCGCCTAGTGTTCATCCGGCGCATCAGCGGCATCGGCGCGCTGGCCTATGTCGCGCTACATTTGGTGCTCTACATAATCGATCTGAAATTCAACTGGGCGCAGATCCTTTGGGAAACCTTTACCCGGTTGTATCTAATCATCGGTGTGCTGGCTGCCCTCGGCCTGTTGGCCCTCGGCATCAGTTCCACCGATAGCATGACCCAACGCCTCGGCCTGCACTGGAAGCGCCTGCACCGCCTGTCCTATCCGATCGCCGTGCTGACCGGCGTGCATTATCTACTGCAAACCAAGGCCAATATTGGCGGTCCAGCGCTGGCTTTTGGCGTGCTGTTCTGGCTGCTGCTCTGGCACCTGCTGACGGAGAAACATGCCCGTCATGCCCTGGCGCTGTTGGCGCTGGGCGCCTGCGCCGCTCTGTTCGTCGCCGCCGCGGAGGCAGCCTGGTACGGCCTTGCCACCGGTCTCAACTGGCGGCGTGTGCTCGCGGCCAATCTCGACCAGTTTGAATATATACGCCCATCCGGCGAGGGTTTCCTCATCGCCCTGGCAGTGGTCGCCCTCGCGTTGTTACGCCGTTATGGGCCGGCTGCGCTTAACCGAGTTCCTTGGCGGCTGTCATCACGTCCTTGGCGTGTCCTGTCACGCTGACCTTGCGCCACGCCTTGGCGATTTTTCCCTTCGCATCCACCAGGAACGTGCTGCGCTCGATGCCCATATATTTTCGGCCATACATGGATTTTTCGACCCAGGTGTCATAAGCCTTGCAGACCTGCGTGTCCTTGTCCGAGGCCAGCGGAAATGTTAAGTTGTATTTCGCTGCGAAATTCTCGATCGGCTTCATCGGATCCTTAGAAACGCCGATGACGGTGATGCCAATTTTCCCCAGGGCCGGCAGCGCTTCCTGAAACGCGCAGGCCTCCGTGGTGCAGCCCGGCGTATTCGCTTTGGGATAAAAATACAGCACATAGGGTTTGCCCTTCAGCGCCTTCGAGCTTGCCACGCGCCCGCCACTGGCCGGCATCTCAAATGCCGGCGCCTTATCGCCCTCACCCACGCTCATTCCTCGATCTCCCCTATCTAGCGCGTGAACACCGTGCGCACATCCACTGCCATGTTATCCAAATCCGCCCGCAATCCTACCATGTCAGGCGCATCGCGTCCCGCCGCAGCGCAGGCGCGCAGCAAATGCGCCTCCGAGGCTGCGGGCCGGGTTTCGTACGCATCGCGCCCAAGGGTGATCCGCAGCATGCCCTGCAAGGTGCGCCAGATCCGTTCAGCGCGGATCAATTTATCCGCATCTGCGTCCGCCAAATTGCCCGCCACCGCCAGCCGTGTCGTCGGATGACAAAGTGCGGGATGCACCGGCGCGTGCATCAGTTACAGGACCTGCGCGACGAACTTCACCTCCATCGAACCGCCAGGGCGCAATTTCACATCCAATTTCCCCTCGGGCGGCAGTTCCCGTGCCAGACGTGCTCGCATCGCTACCGCGTCGGTGCGGATCTTTGCAGGTTTCCCTGCATGTGTCAGGCTGTCTCGGATAGCGCCGTCTGCCTTCGCCCGCAACGCCGCCGGCCCCGCGATCACTCGGGTGCCCGTCAACGCCATACGCTCCCAAGCCCAAGCCTCCGAAGCATGATAGCGCTGCAACGAACCTATTGAGACCGCGACCGGTTCCTTATTGCCCGAAGGCCGTAATCGCATATCCAAGGCGTATAGCGGCCCATCGACCCCTGGCGCCGTCACCACCGCGATATAGGCGTGGACGGCGCGCACGAACCACTGGCTGACCGGCAGATGCTGTGCCCCCCGGCTTTCGATTACCGCGTCGAGGTGGCCATAGACCAGCATCAGACCGTGATCGGACCCGGACAGCATTTCTCGGCCACCCGTCTTGCCCATCACTACGACCACGATCGCGCCACCACGCACGCTGCCATTGCGGGCCAAAAATCAGCCAGCACGCGTGGTAACAGGGTCGTCAGCGCGCCATCAGCGACATCAGCGACATCACATATATATGGACCGATGAAGGCTGGACGTATCTAGTGGTTGTGCTTGACCTGTTTAGCCGCCAAGTGGTGGGCTTTTCGATGGGCGAGCGGATGACCCGTGCCTTGGTCATTTACGCGCTGCGCGTGGCTTGGTTCCGCAGGCGACCTGCGGCGGGCCTGATCTTCCATTCGGATCGAGGAAGCCAATATGTGAGCGAGGAGTTTCAGCGACAATTGAAGGCCTTCGGCATGAAGGGGTCAATGAGCCGGAAAGGTGATTGCTGGGACAATGTAGTGACCGAAACGCTATTCGGATCTCTGAAGGTCGAGCGCCTCCAGGGAATGCGCTTCACCACGAGGCGAAGTGCGAAAGACGAGGTGATGGACTGGCTGACATCCTACAACGCCAGGAGGCTGCACTCGACCCTCGGATACTTGAGCCCCATGGCCATCGAGAAAAAGAATCTTGCCGGGGAAATAAAATCGGTCGCATAATAATCCCAGCTAAGGGAGACGCCAAACAGGGGCAACTTCACCGCCGCATCGGGGCCCAGGCGCAGATCAGTGCGGAACACATAGCCAGCCGCGTCCCGCGCTTCCACCAAGGTCACGATTCCGCGTGCGAGGCACGATGTGATTCCCCCTATCGCCTCAGCACCGCGGCGGGCGCTATACACACCACAGCCGGGGTCGTAGAGCAGCACGAGGTCGATATCGCTCGAACAGTTCAATTCACGCGCGCCAAGCTTGCCCATGCCGAGGACGGCGAAACCGCAATCGCGCGCTGGCTCCTGGGGGAATGGCAGCGTGATCTCGCCGCCGTTATGGGCTGCGCTCGACAGATGTGCTACGGCCAGCCGCAGCGCCGCCTCCGCCAGATTGCTCAGCGTCGGCGTGACCTGTTCCAGCGACTAGAGCTCGCCGATATCCGCAATTGCGCAGGCCAGGGCGATGATCCGCTTGGCCTTACGCAGCCTAGCCGCCACGCGCGGTTGTTTCGAGGTTGGTGCGACCTTGCCCAGCTCATCGAGCGCCGTCCGCACCACGCGATTGGGTCCTTGCCCGATGAACGCCTGCAGGCTCGCCGCCTCGTGGATCGCCAGTTCGGGCGAATTGGCGCCCAGGCAATCCAGCAGTGCCGCCACATTGACCTGTCCGGCCAAGCGCGCTTCGGGGCGACCCAGGGGGTCGAAACGCTCGCACAACCTTGCTGCAGCCATCGGATCGGCGGGCAGAGCCCATGCGTTAGGCAATGCAAATCGAAGCTCCGGCATTACCGCGCAGGCTGGCTATGAGGGCCCTGCCCGGTCAAGCCGCTGCCTATCTCTGGATGCTGACATACCGGCTGCTGAAGCTCTGCCTCGTGCTGGCGATGCTGGGCGGCGTCGTGCTGGTAGTGTTCGCCTGGCGGCTGTCGCTGGGACCGGTCGATGTTGCCTGGCTGGCGCGCCAACTGGAAGCGGCCGTGGCGACAGCGGACGGGCCGCGTTTGTCCATCGGCAGCGCCGCCATCATGTGGGAGGGTTTTCACAAAGGCGTGGGCCGCCCCCTCGATATCCGTCTCACCAACATCACCGCTTTCGCCCCACCCGGTCCTCCAATAGGCGCCTATTCGACACCAATACCGATCTTCTCGATTCCAGCCGGCACGATCTCGCTGTCCTTGCGTGCCTTGCTGCTGGGCCGGATTGAACCGCTAGCCATCGAATTGTATCAGGCCCATCTCACGGCCCAACGCGGCACTGATGGCGCCCTCACACTTGATCTCAGTCTGCTGACCGAGACGCCACCGGATGCGGCGCCAGAGGCTGTCGGGGCCGGCGCGGGCTTACTGAATGCCATCCTGATCGAGCTCGCCCGCCCTGCCGCCACCGACCGCGCCGCCTTTCGCGACACCCGCTTCAACCAGCTCCACCGCGTGCTTGTCAGCGAGTCGTCGCTTGCCGTGATCGACCGCCAACTGGACAGAAACTGGCTGGCCCCACGCATCGACATCGACCTGCGCCGCCATGCCGCGGGCGGGGTGGAGGGCAGTGCCGATATCATTTTCGCAATCGGTGCCGAGCAGGCCCGGCTGCACCTGGACCTCAGACTGGGTGATGGCGCCCAATCCGGCCAGGCCAATGCCACGTTGACCCCGATCACCCCTGCTGCGCTGGCTAAATTGTCGCCGGTGCTAGCCGAGCTCGCTGCCCTGGACGCGCCCGTTACGCTGGCGGGGAAACTTGATCTTGGCCCCGCTTTGGTGATCCGTGAGGGTATGCTGCACGCCTTGCTCGGCCCGGGCCGGCTGGTGCTCGGACCATCCACCATCCTCGTGCGCCGTGGCGAGGCGGCCATTGCGCTGACCAATGATGTGTTCAGCCTGCGAGATCTGCGCCTGGAGGTTGCCGCAACCGAGGGTGGCCCGGCCAGCGTCATGACTGCCACCGGCCAGCTCGCCCAAGAGGCTGGTCTCTGGCAGGGGCGCGGGCGCCTCACGCTGGATCGCGTGACCTTCGCCGATCTGGCTACGCTCTGGCCGCCCGTCCTGGCGAAAAACGCCCGCGTTTGGGTCACCAAAAATATCACCGCCGGCCTTGGCCATGACGTCCAGCTCGATCTCGCTGGTACCGCCAATGCAGATTTCACCGATGTGAAAATCACCGACGTCAAAGGCAGCTTGCTGGCCGACGATCTCAGCGTGCACTGGCTACGCCCGGTGCCACCGCTGGAAAAAATCCAGGCCCGGCTGGAAATCACCAATCCGGACGTGATGGATATCCACACCAGCTCCGGCCGGCAGATCCTGGAAACCGCGCGCGGCGAGGCACCTAGCAACCTTATTGGCCAAACCGGGCGCGTGCGTATCACCGGCCTCAGTCAGCGCGACCAGATCGCCTATATCGATCTCGATCTTGCCGGCCCGGTCGCCGAGATAATCACGCTGCTGCAACATCCGAGCCTACGCCTGCTCGATCGCAGTCCGTTCGAATTACGTAATCCCGGCGGCAAATTTAGTGGTCATCTCGCCGTCACCGTGCCGCTGGAGCATTACATCAAGCTGGAAGATATTGTCATTCGTGCTCAGGCGCGCACCGAGGGGCTGCGTCTGGCTGGCATCGTCGCTGGCCATAATCTTGAACAGGGCGTGCTGGAGCTGGACGCCACCAACGAGGCGATAAAAATCACCGGCCACGCGACCATCGCGGCAATTCCGGCGCAACTTAGCATCGATCTCGATTTTCACGAGGGCGGACCAGCGCAAATCCAGCAACGCATTTCCGCCAGTACCCGTGCGGATATTCTCGTACTCGCGGCTGCCGCTGGCCTTACTCCTGCAGGCCTCGCATCCGGTCCGGTATCAGCGCAACTCGCCTATAGCCGCCGGCGCGATGAGGGCGCAGAACTGTTCGTCACCGGTGATCTGCGCGAGACGACGTTAAGTTTTTCTCCTCTGGCCTGGAACAAGCCCGGCGGCCGCCCTGCGAGCATGGAAGCAAAACTGCGCATGGAGCGCGGTCGCGTGATCACCATCGATAAATTGTCCGTGCGGGGCGAGGCCCTCGATCTGCATGGCCGCATGGAACAGCAGGGCGGCCGGCTTGCCATGCTGCGCCTGGAGCGCGCGATCCTTGGGCGCACCGATGCGCGCGGCACCATCACCTTTCTGGCTAATGGCGGTGTGATCGCGGCCATGGAAGGCACGACGGTCGATCTTGCCCCCCGCCTAACCACCCCGCCGCGTGCCAACCCGCCCAAAGGACCCCTCTGGTCTGTGGAGGCCAATTTCGCCACCGCTCTCCTCGCCCATGACGTCCGCGCCACCGGCTTTCGGTTCCAAGGCGAGAGCGATGGCGTAGTTATGCGCCGTTTACGCCTCGGCGGTCAGACGGGCAGCGACGCATTCCAGTTGCGGATCACTCCCGAGGGCACCGTCCGCCGCCTCACCGCCACGGCCGCCGATGCTGGTCTCATGCTACGTGGCATAAACGTTGCGCAAAAACTTTCGGGAGGCACGATGAATGTGGACGCCAGCTATGACGACCGCGCCAGCGATCGTCCACTGACCGGCACGGCGCGGATTGAGGATCTCCGCGTGCTAAATGCCCCGGTCTTGACGGGCTTGCTGCAAGCCATGACGCTTTACGGCCTAGTGCAGCTCGCGCAAGGTCCCGGCCTAGGCATCACCCATATCATTGCGCCCTTCCGCATGACCGACACGTTGCTGGAATTTCAGGATGTGCGTGCCTTCAACCCCTCGCTCGGCATGACGATTAAGGGCCACATCGACCGCATACGCGAAACCTGCCATCTCAACGGTACCATCGTGCCAGCCTATTTCTTCAATTCTCTGCTCGGTGAATTGCCGCTGCTCGGCAAGCTGTTCACGCCGGACGTCGGCGGCGGATTATTCGCCGCCACCTACACCCTGCGTGGCCCGCTCGCCGACCCGGAAATCGCGGTTAATCCGCTGGCCGCGCTGACACCGGGCTTCCTGCGCAACCTGTTCGATGGGTTTTAAGCAGATTGCCGGCCCGCGCGATCACTGCCAGCCTACGCGCCACAAGATTTCGGAGCCAAACCATGATCCCCAACAACGTCGCCGCCCTTGTCTTTGACACATTCGGCACCCTGGTCGACTGGCGCGGTAGCCTGATCCAGGAACTTTCGCAATTCGGCGCCGCGCGTGGCCTGGCAAATATCGACTGGGTGGCCTTCACCGATGCCTGGCGCGCCGGTTACCAGCCGGCGATGGAACCGATCCGCAAGGGCGAACGCGGCTTCACCAAGCTCGATATTCTGCATCGCGAAACGCTCGATCGCCTGGTCAAGAAATTCAACATCACCGGCCTCAGCGAATCCGATCTGGAACATCTGAATCGTGGCTGGCATCGCTTGAAGCCCTGGCCAGATGTGGTGCCTGGAATGAAACGTTTGAAAACCAAATTCATCATCGGCCCGCTTTCGAACGGCAATACGTCGCTGCTGCTCAACATGTCGAAACATGGCGGTATTCCGTGGGATATGGTGCTGGGTTCGGATGCGCTGCGTGCCTATAAGCCGATGCCGGAGGCCTATCTCGGCATGGCGAATTTTCTTGATCTGCCGCCGATCCGGGTGATGCTGGTCGCCGCGCATAACGGAGATTTGGCGGCGGCGCGCAAATCCGGCCTCAGCACCGGATTCATGCCCCGCCCGCATGAGTACGGCCTGAACGCTAACCGCGATATCGCGCCCACGGATGCTTGGGACGTGGTCGGTACCGATCTGCAGGATATTGCCCGCCAACTCGGCGTGTGATGGCGCGGCAAAAAATCCTGATCGATTGCGATCCGGACCATGATGACGCGGTGGCGATCCTGTATGCCGCGCGTCATCTTGATGGCGTCGGTATCACCCCCTGCCACGGCTATACCGATATCGAGAATGTCACCCACAATGCGCTGTCTATATTAACTTTTGGTGGTCTCGATATTTCACTCGTCAAGGGCGGCGCGGCCCCGCTGAACGGCAAGCTACGAAGCTCGGCCGAGGCGCACGGTAGCACCGGTCTGGATGGGGCTGTGCTTCCGGTGTCCCGGCAAACGGCTATCGAGATGCACGCGGTCGAGTTTCTGATCGAACAGGCACTTACCTATCGCGACGAACTCATGCTGGCGGTAATCGGCCCGGTGGTGGAATACAACACATCCTGCGACCCCAAGGCTGCTGCCATTCTGTTCGCCTGTGGTGCCCCATCCGCATGGTCGGCTAAGATGTCACCTCACGCACCGGCACCAACGAAGCCGACATCGCGCATCTGCACAGGGACGAAAACGTCGCGCGAACCATCGCCTATTTACTTACGTTCTATCGCGCCTACCAGGAAGAATTTTTCGGTCTCGATATCGCCCCCATGCATGATGGCTGCGCCACCACCCCCCATTGTCGATGACACCCAGCTCACCTATCGGCATTGTCATGTTGGCGTGGGGCTTTCTGGCACCCTCACGCGCGGCATGATGGTGTGCGATCTGCGCACGTTCACCCGAACCGGGCAAGCCATCCGAGGCGTTGGTTTGGCCAATGCCCGTGTCACCATCGGAGCCAACGCGCCAAAATTAATCAGCGCCGTCGTCGAAACCTTGCAATCGGTCACACACACCGAGAGCTAGTAAAAGATACCGCTCACCGGCGGAACCGCCGCCTGAAAGGCTGGTTGTGCCGCGATACGGTCGAACCAAGCCGCGAGCGTCGGCCGACTTTGCCGCCAACGCCAGACCATGTGGCGCCACCCGCAATAGCCCAAGGCGCAACCCAGTGCGATCACCGCCGCATCCAGCTCGCCGCCATAGCGCCCGTTGGCGACATCGCGTTCCAGCGCATCCGCCGCCCGTTTGGCGCGTGTTGTTTCCGGCGCGACGACGCTGGGCGCGCGCTCCTCGGGCGGGCGGCGCAATTCACGGTTCCATACCGCAATGCCATCCAGTATGCCGACGGCGCCAGCTCCGCCAACCAAGGTGGCACCGTCGGCATGATGCGCGAACGTTGATGCAGCCGGTCGAGGTAAGGCAGAATCAGCAAGGTCTCGTTCAGCACCGTGCCGCCATCCAGGTGCGGGCTGGGCACCCGCCCGACCGGATTGAAGGACAAAAGACCGGATGCGGGATAGCGCAGAGTTACTTCCTCCATCCGGATGGCGGCGGGCGGTTTGCAAACTGCACGGAGCGGGGCTACTGGTCCGGCACGAACTCTGGTCAAGAGATGTCCCGGCTACCATATCCCCAACCATAACCTCATGAATGTGGCGCATGTACTCCCCCCGTTCCGTTCCCGCCGGCCCCACCCGTTCTTCGCCAGCCAAATCTTTGGCAACCCCGTCCTGCCCCCAAAGGCATCGATCTCCGCATGCTTGGTTGTTGCTCGCGGGTTCCGGCCTCGCGCTGACAGCTTGTGCTGCCGACGCATCGATGACGCGCAGTTTTAGCGGTGGTGGCGGTCAACCCGAGGATGTGCGTACCGGCATCCGGCCGTCGCTCTCCCTGCCACCGGAATTCACCCTGCGCCCGGATCGTCCGGGCGTCACTCGGGCCGTGCAGCCCAGTGCCACGGCGACCGATGCCGGGCGCGTCAGCGCCGGTCAGGGTGCCCTACTGGACGCCGCCGGACCTGCCGCCGCGCAAGATATCCGCACCAAGGTCAGTGCCGACGCGCAACTCGAAACCCCAAATCAAGGCTTCACGGATCAGCTCATGAGCTGGAAGCGCCCACCCGAGCAGCCGCCGATCATTCAGCGCGGCTCCTCTAAGGGTTTATTTGGCCGGATCTTTTAAAGCCTTCGCGGCCGCCAACGATGCAGCGGGCGCGTGCCCGACTGATCAGATGGCCTGATCAGATATAATGCTCGGCCAACGGCGCGAAGCCATTAAAACTCTGGCTCGCATAGGTCGTCACATAGGCCCCAGTCGCCAGCACATTGACCAGATCGCCCGATGTTAATGCCAGCGGCAGTCGGTAATTCGCCGTCTCATACATGATATCGGCGCCATCGCAGGTTGGTCCGGCAATCGCCACCGGTCCGGTTTTTCCACCGTCATGCGCCGTGGTAAAGCGATATTTGATCGCCTCGCCTTCGGTTTCCGCCAGCCCGCCGAACCGCCCGATATCCAGATAGACCCAGCGCACGGGATTTTCCGGCGCCCGCTGGCACACCAGCACGACCTCGGAGGAAACCACCCCGGCATCGCCGACGATGAAGCGGCCCGGTTCGATGATCATCTCCGGCAGATCATTGCCGAAATGCTCCGTCATCGCGCCCATGATGGTATCGGCGAAGCGATCGATGGGTGGAATTTCATTGCGGTAACGGATCGGATAGCCGCCGCCCAGATTGACCATGCGCACCTTCACCCCGGCCTGTTTCAGGTCGGTAAACAACATACCCACGCGCGCGATCGCCGCTTCATAGGCGGCCGGCGAGGTCTGCTGGCTGCCAACATGGAAGGACAGCCCGATCGGATCGAGCCCCATCTCGCCGGCGCGCAGCATCAGCGTCTTCGCATGATCTAGGGTGGTACCGAATTTTTTTGACAGCGGCCAATCGGCGCCCACATTATCCACCAGGATGCGGCAATAGACCGACGCGCCCGGCGCATGTTCCGCCAGCTTCGCCAGCTCTTCAGCCGAGTCGAAGGCGAACAACCGGATGCCGGCGGAGAAGGCGTCGCGAATGGCGGATGCCTTTTTGATCGTGTTGCCATAGCTGATCGCATCGGGCCGCGCGCCAGCATCGAGGCAGGCACGCACTTCCTCGAAACTCGACGCGTCGAACCTCGAATCGAGTCCCACCAGCCGATCCAGGATCGGCCGCGCCGAATTGGCCTTCACGGCATAATGGATCTGCGCTAGCGGCAGCGCGTGTCGCAGCGCGCGGAAGTTTTCTTCCACGCGGTCCACGTCCAGCACCAGGCACGGCGTGGCCGGCTGATGTGACGCAAGGTAGCGGGCGATTTTCGGTGTCATCGCACCGTGCTCCCCTCAGTTAAAGCGCCCATCTTTTCAGACGATGAGCGGAGTTGACGAAACGGTCGAACGAACCAGCGACCAAGCAAGTTGCCAGAACGCTTGACGTCGTTGCGTAACCACGAGGGCCAGAGGCACGTGCGTTGCTGCGTGGAGGGCGGCATAAGGCTCCCACCCTTTCGTTGCAAGAGGTTTTTGGCCCCTCATGAGATATTTGTTATATTGCGGTGCACGAACATGTCCGCCGTGTATGACCGGCGGCGGACAACCCGGATGATGGCGCCGGTGCCCTGGCAGGTGCCGCTGCTGGGGGTGGCTCTGCGGCGCGAGTTGCTGGGTCTGTCCCCCGCCCACCACATGGGTGCAAACCATGGTTCCATCCTTTGAGCATTCTACCCCCGAGTCGTCGCATGACCGATCCCGTATCACCCAACTCCAGACCGTTCTGGCACGCCATCCTACGCGCCACCCTGCGCGAAATGGTGACCGACCAGGCCAGCCTGGTTGCCGCCGGCTGCGCCTTCTACGCCACCCTGGCGCTGTTCCCCGCCATCACCATGCTGATCTTTGTCTATGGCCTCGCCTTCGATCCGGTCACCGTCGAGCCGCAGCTCAAACTGATCGAAAAACTCCTACCGCCAGAGGCTTTTTCGCTCATTGCCGGGCGTGTACATGTCCTGGTGAGCCAACCGCGTGGCAATCTGGGCACGGGTCTGGCCATCAGCATCGCCATTGCCTTCTGGTCCGCCTCCGCCGGCACCCGCGCCATGCTCTCGGCACTGAACCTCGCCTTCGGCGTGACGGATGACCGTCGCGGCCTTATCGGTTTTTATGCCACCGGCTTCCTGATGACCTTCTGCACCATCCTCGCCACCGCCACCGGCATCGCGCTGCTGGTCTTTCTGCCCGCGCTTCTCGCCTTCCTGGGCGCCACCGCAGACATCACGGACTTCGTCCGTTGGCTCAGCCTCGCTCTGCTGCTCGGCTTCGTCCTGGTCTCCCTCACTCTGCTCTACCGATTCGGTCCCGCAAAATCCACACCCGGTCCCTGGCTAAGTCAGGGTGCCCTGCTTGCCACCGCCCTGTGGCTTGCCGCCTCCCTGGCCCTTTCGCTCTACGTCGAACGGGTCGCCACTTACGACGCTACGTATGGCCCCCTTGGCGCCGTCGTCGCCATCATGATGTGGTTCTACGTGTCCGCCTACGTCATCCTTCTTGGTGCCGAATTGGATGCCCAGATCGCGCGCCGGGGGACGTGAAGGAAGGCCAGGAACCCTGTCCCCTGACCTTCCTTCACGTCCCACCATGCCCGGGCTTGCATTTGCGGCCGGGGGCCTGGAGCATGGGGTTATGTCTGGTTTCGTCGCCCCCAGGTTGCCGTTCGGGTTTCTGCCGCGGGTCAAGGCCGTGCTGGGCCCGACTAATACCGGCAAAACGCATTTGGCGATCGAGCGCCTGCTCGCGCACAGCTCTGGCATTATCGGGTTTCCGCTGCGGTTATTGGCGCGGGAAAATTACGACCGCATGGCGGCCCGCAAAGGTGTCCGCTCTGTCGCCCTGATCACGGGCGAAGAAAAAATCGTCCCGCCCGAGGCCCGCTGGTTTTCCTGCACGGTGGAGGCGATGCCGCTGGACCACGAGGTGGAATTCATCGCCGTGGACGAAATCCAACTCTGCGCCGATCCGGACCGCGGGCATGTGTTCACCGAGCGGCTTTTGCATGCTCGGGGACTGTCGGAGACGATGTTTCTGGGCGCCGAGACCATTCGACCCCTGCTGTCCCGGCTGGTACCAGGGGTGGAGATTGAGACGCGGCCGCGTTTGTCGCAGCTGGAGTATGCCGGGGCGGCCAAACTCACCAAATTACCGCCCAGAAGTGCGATCGTCGCCTTCTCGGCGGCTGAGGTCTATGCGATTGCCGAACTGATCCGCCGCCGCCGGGGTGGCTGTGCGGTGGTGATGGGGCGTTTGTCGCCGCGCACCCGCAATGCCCAAGTAGCACTTTATCAGGCCAAGGAGGTGGATTTCCTAGTGGCAACGGATGCCATCGGGATGGGGCTGAACATGGATGTGGACCATGTCGCCTTTGCCGGCCTTGGCAAGCATGATGGTCACCGGCCACGTCGGCTGACAGCGCCGGAAGTCGCCCAGATCGCCGGTCGCGCTGGGCGTGGCATGCGTGACGGCACGTTCGGCAGCACGGGCGATTGCCAACCCCTCCCGGCGGAAATTGTCGATGCGGTGGAGAGACATAGCTTTGACCGGCTGGAGCAGTTGTTCTGGCGCAATTGTGATCTTGATTACACGCATGTGGATGCATTGCTCGAAAGTCTGATGGCGGCACCTACGCGGCCCGGCCTGATCAAGGGCAACGATGCATCTGATCTGTTAACTTTGGCAACTCTGATCCGCGAACCGGATATCCGGCGCGACGCGAATTCCACGCGCCGCGTGAGAAAATTATGGGAAGCCTGTCAAATTCCAGATTTCCGCAAACTCGCGGATGAAACCCATAGCCGGCTTTGCGCGCGGGTGTTCGCGCATAGCGCGCGAGACGAATATGTTCAGACCGATTGGCTCGCCGGCAATATCGCCGCGCTGAACAAATCCGAGGGCGATATCGACACTCTGATGCAGCGCCTCGCCGGCGTGCGTGTCTGGACCTATATCGCCGCGCGATCCGATTGGGTGCGCGACGCCGAACATTGGCAGGCCCAGGCGGGCGAGGTGGAAGATAAACTCTCGGACGCGCTGCATGAGCGCCTGATGAGCCGCTTTGTCGATCGCCGCGCCGCGCATTTGATGCGCAAATTAGAGGAGGGCGATGGCAAGACATTGCTCTCCGCTGTTACGCGAAAGGGCGAAGTGGTGGTGGAGGGACATCCGGTTGGACATGTCGGCGGCTTTCGCTTCCGTCCCGACCCGATGAGCGAGGGCGCGAGCCGGAAACTGGTGCTGCGCGCTGCGCGCCGGGCCTTGCGCGAATCCATCCCACTGCGTGTGGGCATGTTGGAAACCGCCCTAGGGGAGGATTTTACTTTTACTGACGCGCAAGAGGTTATCTGGGATGGCGAACCGGTTGCACGATTGGTCCCCGGCCACGGTGCTCTGGCTCCACGCGTTATTGTGTTGGATAGCGAATTTCTGGATGGGCCGCTGCGCGAACGTGTCCGCCAGCGGTTGCAACTCCATATTGATACACTCATTCGCACGAAGCTGTTGGCACTGTTCACCGCCAGTGATCGCGCCGCTTCGGATGGCGCGCTGCGCGGCCAGCTGCACCGTCTGCGCGAAACCCTAGGCCTCGTTCCCGGCGCAACCGAGACAGAAATTCCGCCGCCGCTGCGCACGAAACTAAAGCTGCTGGGGGTCCGCGCCGGGCGGTTCGCGTTGTTTATCCCTGCCTTGCTGAAACCCCGTGCGACGGCGTTGCGGGCTCGGCTTTGGGCTGTCCAGCATGGTCACCCGTTGCCTAGCTTGGCTCCGCCCGGCCGGGTCAGCATGGCCATGCCGGCGGATTGGCCCCCGGGTTTCGCTGCAGCCATGGGTTGGATCGCGGTTGGCCCGGTCATGCTGCGCCTTGATATCGCCGAGCAGGTCGCGGCTTTACTCGCCCATATCACGCGGCGCGGTCCTGCGATCCTGCCGGCGCATCTGCCCGGGCGGCTCGGCATTACCGCCACCATTTTACCCACCGTACTGCGTGCGCTCGGCTTTCGGCTCATTCCAGCCCCTACCGTGACGACGGATTTTTACGGCCCGCCGGCATCCCCCATGCTGGCGGCTGTCCGCTATCGGCGCGCTGAGTCCACGATGTCGTGTCCGGCTCTTGTCCCCGCCAACAACGCCTTTGCGGCCCTGGCCGTGCTGCGTTCCTGAGCCGCTAGGATGGTCGATCAGGAAAACTGCGACTGGCAAGAAGACCGAGACTGGCAACGTCTGGACAAATGGCTCTGGTGCGCCCGCTTCATGAAAGCCCGCACCAATTGCGCCCGCTTCGTCGCCGGTGGCATGGTGCGGATCAACCGTCAGCCCACCGACAAGGTCCATGCCCGCCTGCGGGTCGGCGATGTTTTGACCTTTCCGCTCGGCGCGGGCATACGGGTGATCCGGGTCGTCGCCCTGGCCGCAAGGCGCGGCCCAGCGGTGGAGGCACGGCTGCTCTACGAAGAAATGCCGGAGCCTTAGCGCTAGGGCTATCGAGTTAAGGACATCTGTGACAAAGGGCTGAAGTGCTACTCCTGATTCTGAAGTGCTACTCCTGATTCTGAAGTGCTGCTCCTGATTCTGAAGTGCTGCTCCTGATCCCAAGGCGCTGCTCCTGATTCTTCTGGCGGTTTTTGCTGGGGCGGAGGTGTTCACCGGCACCGCGCGATTCGGCGAGCGTAAGATCGAGCTGCTGGGGCGGTTTCGACCCTATGTGAACGGCACGCTCTCGCATGATCATCT
>SHWN01000024.1 GCA_009693795.1 Acetobacteraceae bacterium | reverse complement strand
CCCCGGTGCCTTCTGCCACAACTGCGCCATTCATCAGGACCTTGCACGCCACCTGATCCAACGCCGTATCGCCCAACGGAACTGCCGCGCCCAGCACCACGGTTTTTTGCTGGGCATTATCGGCCATTGCCAGGGCGATCTGCGCCGACAGATCGCCGCGTGTCTCGATAATCTCCAGCGCCGGATGCACGCCAGAGACCGCCGCGCGCGCCTGCGCCATTGTCACTTTGCCGGATAAAGGTGCACCCATGCGCAGGCATAATTCAGACTCAAATCCCGGCACAATCAATTCAGCGGCGCGCAACGTGCTACCGCTGGGGACGCTTTCAAGGATGCAACCAAAGACTGGTTCATGAAAGCCGAATTGTTCCTGGATCGGTTTCGCGGTCAGGCCGACTTTCCAGCCGATTTGTCTTTCGCCCCCTGCTAAGCGCCGCTCGATCATGGCCAATTGGATGGCGTAGGATTCATCGAGGCTCAGTTTATTGGCCCAGGCGGTTGGAAAATATTCTCCGCGCGAGCGCGCTTGCCAGAAATCTTCCACGGTGTTCGCCAGATCAAAAGCCATGTCCTGCCTCCTGTATGTTTATTTGGCGTGCCGCCAATTAAGGGCGAGAACCCGGTGCGTCGATCCAGAAAATGCGCAGTGCGTCTGGCCCGTTATTACGCAATGCTGCCACTTCTCCGGGGGCCAGATGCAATCCGTCCAGATGCGTCAGGGTCACGTTGCCAGCGCCGATATCCGTGATCGCCTGTCCGCCGACCACCAGATAGAGCCGCGCCACCGGCAAAGCGAGGGCCGGCTGCGTATGGCCTGGTTCCAGCACCGTCATGCCGATGGCGATCTTGGTATTGGCAATAGTGCCGCCGACTTTGCGCGCGGGGGAGCCTTCAAGGCCGGCAACCCAATTAGCGGACCAGCGCATCGTCCCGGCCTCCCGCGCTCCCGGCGCGGACCAATCCGGTTCCAGATCGGCAAACTGCAACAGCTCGATCGTTGGTGCATCGGTAAAGACGTGATCATCAGGATAATAAACGGCGGTGCCATTACGTTCCACGCCATCATGCACCCAGAGCAGGATCACATCCTCGGTGCCGCAATTGCGCACACCATGTGGGCAGCCGACTGGAATATATGCGCAATCAAGTGGCCCGGCGCGATGTGGATGGCCGGATGCATCGAAACCCTCCAGCTCGCCTTGCAGGATGATATAAATCTCCGTTATTCCATGCGTGTGCTTGCCGGCTTGGCGCTGGCCGCGCGGTAAATACATCATTCCCATCGCGCAATTCTTACTTTCGACGGCAACACTGGGGTTGGTATTAATATGGCCCTCCGGCCCACCAACCCAGGTGACCAGCCAGCGCAGGAAGCCCGCTTCTTTTGCCTGTTTGGTGGTCCAGGTGGGTTCTAGGTCCTGAAAGCGGATAATCCGAGGCATCGCGTCTTCTTCCCTATAACTTTATCGACCGACCGCGTAACCCTGCATGCCACGCGGGTTGGCGCCTGCAAATAGCTGGCCATCGGCGGCGATGCGGGCACCGGTCAGCCGCCCCTCGGACCAGTCGCCGCCTTTCTCCGCCAGATGTCCGCGTGCGCGCAGCCCGTTCAGGACCGCATCACCATAGCGTCCCTCGATCACCACTTTGCCCGGGCGCGCCGGGCGCGGCCAGAAGCTGGAAGGCCAATGTTCGGTATGAAAACTCGGAGCGTCGATGGCTTGCTGAATGTTCATGCCGTGATGGACCATGCGTAGGAACATGATCGGCGACCATTGATCCTGCTGCTCGCCGCCCGGCGTGCCGAACGACATCCAGGGCTTGCCATCGCGCAACGCCATGCTGGGCGACAATGTCGTGCGTGGCCGCTTACGTGGTGCGAGGCTGTTGGGTAAGTCCGGCTGCAACCAGAACATCTGCCCGCGCGTCCCCAGGCAAAATCCCAACTCCGGAATCACAGGCGAGGATTGCAGCCATCCGCCCGATGGCGTGGCGGACACCATATTGCCCCAGCGATCGATCACATCAACATGACAGGTATCGCCCGCTACAACGCCCAGCCGTGCAACGGTGGGCTCTCCGGCTCCCGCACTAGGTCCGGTGATACCACGTTCTTGCGCCTTATAATCTACCACGGGCGTGAAGCCCGGCACCGTGCCGGGGCGCAATTCCATCGAGGCCATGCGGCCGATCAACGCGCGTCGCGCCAGGTTATACTCATCGGACAACAACGCCGATAACGGCACTGGCCCGAAATTTGGATCGCCATAATAAGCCTCACGATCGGCGAAGGCGAGTTTTGCGGCTTCCACCACGATATGCACAAACTCTTCGCCCAGCGGGTCCATCGCCGCAAGGTCGATATCGCGCAGCAAGGCCAGCATTTGCAGGAAGGCGGGGCCTTGGCTCCATACACCACATTTCAGCACCGTGTGGCCGTGGTAATCATAGGATACAGGGTCTTCAATGGTGGCGGACCAGGCGGCGAAATCACTGCCTTCCAGCAGGCCGTGGTGGCGACGTCCAGTGACATCCATCACGGCGTTGTTACGACAAAATTTTTCCACGGCCTCGGCGACGAAACCTTGATACCAGGCGCGGCGCACGGCATCGATGCGGGCTTCGCGGGTGGCGCCCACTGCTTCACGGCACAGCCGTTCATAGGTGCCCGCCAGCCCTGGCCGGCGCAGCAGCGATCCGGGTTGTGGCACCGCCCCATTCGGCATGAAAACGGCGGCGGAGCTGGGCCACTCGGCCTCAAACAATTCCCTCACGCTGTTAATGGTGCCGGTGATCTGGCTGACCACATGGCAGCCATTGCGGGCATAGCCGATGGCAAAGGCCAGCACGTCGGGGAACTCCCACGTGCCCCAGTCGCGCAACATCACGCACCACGCATCAAAGGCACCCGGCACCATGGCTGGTAGCAAGCCGGTGGCCGGGATCAGATCGATGCCAAGTGAGAAAAATTTCGCCAATGTTGCGTTGGCTGGTGCGACCCCCTGGCCACAGATCACATGTTGGCGACCGGAGCGTGCGTCATGGATGATGATCGGACCATCGCCGCCGGGCCCGTTCAGATGCGGTTCTGCCACATGCAGCGTGAAGCCTGCGGCGACGGCGGCGTCAAACGCATTGCCGCCGCGTTCCAGCACCGCCATGCCGACCTGGCTCGCCAGCCAATGTGTGCTGGCAACCACCCCGAATGTTCCTGCGATCTCTGGCCGTGTTGTGAACATGCGTGCGCTCCCATTGCTCCACCCACAGGCTAGCCGCAAGCGGCGCGCCCGGCAAAGTGGGCGAGGGATGCGCGGATCGAGGGGCCGCGCTTATCCGCGCAATGCCAACCGTGCCGCGATGGTAAATGCCTCGCCTGGTGCCAGCTGGGTAAAAAGGCAAATATCTGTGACCCGGCGCGACTGGCGCAGGGCAGCGGAGAAATGGGCCTCGGCTGCTGGCTGCCAATTAGCGTGTTCCGTGGCAGTCAATTGCCGCGTCAGGGTCATATGAAAGAACCATTCCTGAAACACATAGGGATAGCCCCAGCGTGTTAGTAATTCTTTTTGGTTGGGTGAGAGAATTGCCTGTCGCCGGCGCGCCAGATCGGCTTCGCTGGGCGGGGCGCGAAAGCCGTCCAGTTGCGCGACACAGTCATCGGCCAGGGTTTGCAAGGAGGGGCACGGGGCTTGCTCACGCAAGGCCAGAAATCCGTGCACACTCATGACCTCTAGCGCCGGAAGATCGAACGGCGCGTGGCGAGTGGCCAGTGCATCGGTCGCTTGCAACAGATCAGCCCATCCGTGGCCATCGGCCAATCGCATGGGAGGCTTTAACGTGGCATGGAATCCATACAGCCGTGCCTCCGCCGTAATCTCTGCAACGCCGGGCCAGGGTGGTTGCTCACAGAGTGTTTTGTGCTGCGCGTCCCGTCCCAGCCAGGTTGCCCCGGCATGGGACAGCGCATCACCGATGGCCGGCGCAAAGTAAACGGCGACGCGCTGCACGCTCAAATCACCCGTTCCCCCGCACGCCAGACTCGACACACCACGGGCGAGCCTTCATGCAGGTGCGGCGGACCTGATCGGCACGCAATCCCACCGCGCTCCGCCCGCGATCGCTGAGCCGTACCATTTCCGTGGGTCGGTCTCTGATCAGGGCCATCGCGGCCGGGACATCGTGTGCGCCATCCGCCACGCACGAAACGCCGCCACCACCAGGTTGGCCGCGGAGACATTGCCCGAATACGGGCCGCTGCACGCGATATTTGGGGCGCCCGAGACCACCGCCATCCCGGCGCGCTTCGCGGTCGGAGGTCCGCGCGGCGAGCATTGTGACCGGTAATTCACTGAGCATGATGCCAGCAGCAAGGTTTTCCGCGATCTCCTCCGTTGTTGGGTCGTCATGGCTGGCGAGCGCGGTACCCAATGTGCGAGCGCGTTCCAGGATCTTACGGCGCGTGAGCGGACGCAGTAAGGCACGCTGGTCCTGCAACTGCGCGATATGGCGGTCGATCTCCGCCGCGCCATCCGCGATGGCGGTGATTCTGGCGCCGCGCCCCACTACATGGTCGCACAGGATCCGGTCCACCAGCACGGTATGCGCATTGGTCGATATCGTTTCCACGCTTATTTTGCCTTTGGTTATTATGGGCCAAAACCACGCGTAGTTAATTACCCATCAGATCCAGTGCGGCGACATCAAGGAGACGCTCGATCGCTTCCGGCTCCTGCGCGCCGGTGATGGCGTGGCGGTCGTTGAACACAAAGCAGGGCACGCCGTTGATACCCAGCCGATGGCCGCGCAAATTATCAGTATGCACGGTATCAATATCGTTTTCTCCGGCGAGGTACCATTCGGCGGCGGGGGCATCTAGGCCAATGACATCGGCGATTTCACCCAGTACACCGATATTGCCGATGTCGCGCCCTTCGGTGAAATGGGCGGAGAACAGTGCCTCCACTGTTGCGTCTGCGCGGCCATAGCGGGCGGCGAAGCGGACCAGGCGATGCGCGTCTACGCTGTTGGGGATTCGGTCGATGGTATCGAAGCGAAACAGTAATCCTTCGGCGCGGCCGATTTCCGAAATAGAGGCATAAAGCCGGCGCGCGCGCTCCTCACCGCCGAATTTGCGGATGATGTAATCGGGGCCCGACATGCCGGAACGCGGCATGTCGGGGTTCAGAAGGAAGGGCCGCCAGGTGATGTCGCCCATAAGATCGGGCCGCCGTTGCAAGCTGCGCAGCAATCGTCGAACTCCGAGAAAACACCAGGGACATATTAGGTCGTACACGACCTCAATCGTCATGCGTGATCTCGCGGGGCTTAGAATATTCATCCAGCGTCGATCAATCCAACCGCAGATCAAGCTGCTTGATTATCTTGACGTAGCGATCGAAATCCTTGCGCAGGAGCGCGCCAAGCTGTGCCGGTGTGCCGGTCGTAGCCCGTAGGGCCAGGCGCAGCATATGGGCCTGGATCTCCGGCTCCAGAGCGATCTTGTTCATCTCTGTGGCCATGCGCTCGACAATAGGCGCGGGGGTGCCGGCCGGGGCGAACAGGCCGAACCAGTTTAGGATATCGGCTTCGGGGAAAATTTCCTTGAACATAGGCACGTCGGGAAAATCCGGATGCCGCTGACTGTCCACCACGGCGAGAAGCCGCGCCTTGCCGGCCTGCACGTGCGGCAGAACATTGCCCTCAGAGAAGATCTGCGTGATCCCGCCGAGGAAATCCGACAGCGATTCAGCGCCGCCGCGATAGGGCACATGCAGAATGTCGATGCCGCCCGAGAGTTTGAGCTGTTCGCAAATCATCTGCGTCAATGTGCCGAGGCCGGAGGAGCCGAAATTCAGCTTGCCCGGAACTGTCTTCGCATAGGCAACCAATTCCTGCAGCGACTTGGCCGGCACGGAGGGATGCACAGCAATGACCAGCGTGGAATCCGCATAATGCGCGACCGGCACCATGTCCTTGAACGAGTCATACGCAGATTTGCGGGCATTCGGCAGGATCGCCAAGGTTGCGACCGGGGTGGCGAAGAAGGTGTAACCATCAGGGGCGGATTTTGTGCCAGCCTCAACACCGACGGCGCCCGATGCACCGGGCTTGTTCTCGATGACGAATTGCTGTCCGAGGACCTGCGACATCCGTGCCATGAATGGCCGCGTGGCATTGTCGGTGGAGCCGCCCGGCGCATAATTCACGATCACTCGGACCGGTCGTGTCGGCCAGTTGGAAGGTGCCTGCGCCCACGCCATGCCAGCGGATAAAATCAGGGCCAGCATGGCCCCGACCAGGATCGGGCTACCAACGCGAGACAACGTGTAACGTAGTGCGCAAAGAACAGGCATACCGGTCTCCTGTAAAAGTCTGTCGTGGCGGATGTGGGGCTGATCTATACCATGGCCCCATCCGTCGTGGAGGCAGAAAACAGCCGATGGGTAAGCTTGCCGTCAAATTTCTGTCGACCTTGCTGACCCCGATCAGCCTGTTTCAGCGGATCATAGCGCCCGGCGCGGTGCTGGATTTTTATATCGTGCCTGGTTTCTCGGCAGCGCACTGACCGGCGTTGGCGCTTGGTGGGTTCTGGCGCGCGCGCATGTGGGATCTGTGTGGCGGCTTGTTGAGCGCTGTCGTGGGGTTTAATTTCTGGTTCGCGACATCATCCCCCTGGTCGATTGCCGCGCGGGTCGTGTATCATGTTTTACCATCAAGACCCGTATCCCATCAGGATTTGACCATGCATGTACCGCAAGCTCCAGCTTTGATAGGCATAAATTTGGCTGGGACTGCTTTGTCTCAGAGCCGGGCGGGTCCGCGGGCCCGTCGCGACGCGGTGGTAGCGGCGTTGTTGGCTGCCGGCCTGGGGGCATTGCTGATAGTCGGGGTGGGGTTTGTGCATCTTGAGGGGATCCATGACACCGCGCATGACACGCGCCATTCCATTGGGTTCCCGTGTCATTAAAGGTGGGCATTGAAGACGGGTGAACGGGCGATGGATGTCGAGATGAGGGGGGTCCTGCCCTTGTTTCGTAGCCTAATTTTCGCGGCGGTCTGTGCCGGGGTGGTTGCAGGGACCGGCTTAACCCTCCTGCATTTTTTTATCACATCGCCGCTGATCGCCCAAGCCGAGACGTTTGAGGACTCGGGTGCCGGTAATACACGGGCGGCGGATCATCACAATCTGGCAAGTTTTTTCGCGAGCCAGCGGATCACGGCGGAACAGGCACAGCAGGCCCGAGAAGAATCTGCAAAACTGCAAAAGTACGCTCCAGATAGCCGAAAGGGTGCAGCACATCTTCCGGGGCTCAGCAGGAGTATAGAAGATAGCCGTGCCGAATTCGAAGACGCGAGCAATAGACTTCGTGCGGGCTTGGCTCATGCGCAAGACCCAGCGCCGGGCGTCGATTTTTGGCGCCGCGCTGCGCTGACCTGGGTGACCGATCTGTCGGCCGGGATTGGCTTTGCCCTGCTGTTATGCGCTGGCTTGGTGCTGCGCGGAGGGCAGGCTTCATTGTGGAATGGTCTGCTCTGGGGCCTGGCCGGGTTTGCGAGCTTGTCCCTAGCGCCCGCGCTCGGGTTGCCGCCAGAGCTGCCGGGTACTGAGGTCCCGCCCATCCTGACACGTCAGATTTGGTGGCTTGCCACGGCCTGGGCAACGGCCGGAGGGTTTGCTTTGCTGGCCTTTAGCCGGCAGATCGGATGGATGGCATGCGGTGTTGCCCTGGTGGTGGCGCCGCATCTGGTCGGCGCGCCGCGGCTGGCACGGCACGCCTCGCTAGTTCCCGAAGAGCTGACGCGTCTTTTTGTTACCGGGGCGATCACAAGTAATCTGGTATTTTGGGCATTGCTGGGGCTGACGTGCGTGATGGCGCTGCGCCTATTCGAGCCCATGCCGGCGCCATCAGAGCGCGGACCGGAAATGCCCCGTGACATCTCCGCCGGGAAGCGGTGATGCGCGATCATAGCCCTATTTGTGATATGTAGATGGAATAGCTCGTTTTTTATCTGATTGGCTAGCCAATGGCCAGTGTGGTCGTAAGCCTGATATCGACGTGAAATTCCCTGTTTGCTCGCAGTAAGCCAGAAGCCCCACTTATCGCCCTGTTCAATTCTCCTGAGCCACCTCTGTATCTCGAAAGATCGGCAGATGGGCGAGCCGTTTGGTCGACTATGAGGACCGCTGGGCTTACTGCTGCCGATGGGCCGGGAACGACTTCAGCCACTGGTCCAGGCTGACCCCGCCAGCCTGCCGTCTATCGAGGATCGGCACCGCAATCTGCCTCCTTGATCCATCTGGCTGGAAATCAACACCTGCGGGTGATCTGGATCTGCTCCGGCTTCGTAATAGCTGTGATTACAACAGCTCCTTGCAGCACCCAACCTGATAGGTGATGGGAAGTAGCAAGGCGGCCCTACTTAGTCCGGAAAGTTCCAATCCATTGAACATCATCAGCTCGGTTGTCGGAAATCACGATCTTTCTTCATCGGCTCGCCCGAGCCGGAAGGAAGCGGAAGCCGCGATCCGCACTCTTCTGCTCTGGGCCGGTGACGACCCGAACCGTGAGGGCCTGGTGGATACTCCGGCCCGCGTGGCGCGCGCGTATGAGGAATTTTTTGCCGGTTACGGGGTGGACCCGGTGGCGCTGCTGGAGCGCACCTTCGAGGAAACCGACGGCTACGATGAGATTGTGCTGCTGCGCGATATCCGGCTGGAGAGCCATTGCGAGCACCATATGGTGCCGATCATCGGTCGCGCGCATGTCGCCTATCTGCCGGACCGGCGGGTGGTGGGGATATCCAAGCTGGCCCGCGTGGTGGAGGCTTATGCCAAGCGGTTGCAGATCCAGGAGAAACTGACGGCGCAGATCGCCAACACCTTGCAGGCAGTGCTGCAGCCGAAGGGCGTCGCGGTGATCATCGAGGCGGCGCATCAGTGCATGACCACGCGTGGCATCCACAAGCCGGGCGTGACGATGGTGACCAGTCGCATGTTGGGGACATTCCGCGACGATCCGGAAACACGCCGTGAGTTGCTAACCATGATTCGTCCATGCTGATGGCCCGGGCCCGCGTCTATGCCGCGACGCTGCTAGTGTTTCTGGCGGTGGACGCGGTGTGGCTTTTCTTCGTTGGCGGGCCACTCTACTCCGCCGCTATTGGCCCGCTGCTGGCGGATCAGTTTCGCACCCTACCGGCTTTCTTGTTCTATCTGCTACACGTCACCGGAATTCTGGTCCTGGTGCTGCCCCTGGCGCGGCAGCGGAGTGGCGTGAGAGCTGCATTCCTGTATGGCGCGATGTTCGGCCTGTGCACCTACGGTACATATGACCTGACAAACCATGCGGTCCTAAAAATATGGGGTTGGCAGCTCACGCTGATCGACATGGCCTGGGGGGCCTTCGTTACAGGCCTTGCCGCCAGCGCGGGCACTTGGGTGGAGCAACGGACCGTCAACTGAGCGTGCGCCGGGCGCTCGGAGCACTGCGGAACGCAATCACGCCGAGAAAGACCATTAGGAAAATTACAATGATCACGAGCAGCCAATGCAAAGCGCCACAGGCGGGGCCAAAACAGGCGAATGGCAAGATAGGGTAATTCCCTGCCAGCGCCCGCCCCGCAAAATATAGGCAAGGCTAGGAAGATCACCACCGGCCCCCACTCCATCCAGCTGAACAGCAACGGAGCAAGAGCAGCGCATGGCAAGAGGAAGACCCACGTCCCTGACGCCTGCCCAGCAGCCAGGTGCAGTCAAGCGGGTTGGCGATACCTGCCGCCTCCAGCAGTACACGGCCCCAAAAAGGGTGTCAGAAGGTGGCCGCCGGCAAGGTCAGGAATACCGGACATGCAGGTAAGGTCAGCCAGGCCCCGGGCTGCATAGACGTGCCTGCGGGGGCCAACACATACAGTGGATAGAGCGGCGTGTTCCATGCCAGACTCATGGTAATCAGATTCGCATCGGCAATAAGCGTTCCCTCCGCCGCCATATAGCAGTGCAGCCTTGCGGGCAGGCGTGTGTCTAGAACACAGGCTTCAGGCGATAATGGGACACGCCCCAGGCAGCGCCATCATCGTGGCCAAACAGGCCTTCCACCGCCAGGAAGAACAACCGCCATCGGCGGTGCCACAGACCAGCTTTTGCGCCATAGGCGTCTCGCAGCAGGGGATATATGCAGGCTGCGTTAGCATCGAAATTCTCCAGCCAGTGCCGCGCCGTGCGCTGATAATGGCGGCCACTCCAGCGCCAGTCCTGCTCGACCTGAAACAGGTGCGGGAAGCTATGTACCAGATTGTGGCTGGGCATGATGCCGCCCGTGAAGAAATGCTGGGCGATCCAGTCCGCCGGATCCGCCGTATCAAATCGGTAGGGCGTGGTGATATGGCTGAAGACATGCAGGAACAGCCTTCCATCCGGCCGCAGCCAATCGCGCACACGGCCGAGCAACGCATCCCAGTTCGCCATATGCTCGAACATCTCGACGGAGACAACACGATCGAAGCGTGCCTCTAGCGTGAAAAAATTCATGTCAGCGGTGATGATACGCAGATTGCCCAGGCCACGTGCGTGGGCCGTGTCCATGATATATTGGCGCTGCGAATTGGAGTTGGACACGGCGGTGATCCGGGCATTGGGATAATTCGTCGCCATCCAGAGGGAGAGCGACCCCCAGCCGCAGCCGAGTTCAAGGATGTCCTGTCCGTCATGCAGGTCGGCATGCGCGCAGGTCTCCGCCAGCGCGTTAGTTTCGGCCTGTGCGAGCCTGTCCTGGGCGGTCAGGTAAAGGCAGCTTGAATATTTCCGGTGCGAGCCGAGCACGAGGCCGAAGAATGCCTCCGGCAATTCGTAATGTTGGGCGTTGGCATCGTCGGTGTGCTCGGCGATGGGGTACCCGCGCATGGCGTCGGCGAAGGCCTCGTCAATCCCAGGCGGCGCTGCGACCATGCGCCGGTGTGTTCGCCTGGCAAGTTG
The DNA here is from genome assembly GCA_009693795.1 of Acetobacteraceae bacterium. Classification (GTDB taxonomy): domain Bacteria; phylum Pseudomonadota; class Alphaproteobacteria; order Acetobacterales; family Acetobacteraceae; genus SHWF01. Next base: position 14,471 of record SHWN01000024.1, on the reverse strand, counting down.
GGAAATTCCAATGCGGGTGAGTGTGTCAGGCAGCGGCAGACGCTCGACCAGGCTGGTGGTGGCGGCGATCATGCTCATGCGCGAACCTCATCTCGGGGCGGCAGGGGAAAGAAGGCGCTAGTGCGGCCCTGGTAGGCGCGATAGGCCGCGCCACGGGACGCAAGCATCGCGCGTTCCAGCGGCGGAATGCCGGAGACATGGACCAGCAGCCAGTACATCAGCATCGGCGCGGCGAGCGCGAACCAGCCGAATGCCCCGGCCGTACCAATGGCGAAGACCGGCCACGCACACCATCCGAGCCATTCGAAAAAATAATTGGGATGGCGCGACCATGCCCACAGCCCGCTATTGCAGACTTTGCTGGCATTGTTGGGGTCGGCCAGAAAGCGGGCCAACTGGCGATCCGCGATCGCGGTACCAGCTAGGGCGACCACGATCAGTATCAGTGCAAGAAGATCCGTCGGACGGGGAAACGGGGCCGGGACGCGAGCGGCGAGCAGGATCGCCACCGCCAGCGGCAAGGCCGCTGCGGCCTGGATCTGCAGAAACCAGAACAACCGGGACTGGAAGCCGGCGCCCCAGTCCCGGCGGAAGCCTGCATAGCGCGCATCCTCCGGCCGGTGCATCACGCGCGCGCGCAGGTGCAGGCCAAGGCGCAACGCCCAAAGCGTTGCCAGAGTTGCCACCACTGCCTGCCGGGCTGGCTGCGCGAAGTCGCCCGGTATTGGGCATAGCGCGCCGGTTACCGCGGCAATGCCAGTGGCAAAGCTCCAGAACACGTCCACCCAGCCGGCATTGTTCACCTGCCTTTGCCAGACCCAGCCGACCGCCATTGCGACCGAAAGCAGCAGCGCGAGGCCCAGGATCAACGAGATCATCGTTGATAGGCCATTTTTTGACCAAGCTGGGCCAGTCGGGCCGAAAAAGTGGCGGCGGATCGGCCTGGCGGCGGCACGCCAAGAAATTGGCATGTATCTTCGCGCACTGGTCCAAGGAACCACAGCGGCGCCGCAATAACCTTCAGCACTGCCACATTCCCAAGCCCCGGATAGAGGCGTGCCTCCGCCTGCCCGCCTTTCATACGCACGCGGGTTGCTAGTCGCTGGCTAGTGCAGGGGTCCACCCTGACAGCGGAGGTCCCTGTCATCAGCAGGAACGGCATCGTCGCGTTTTGGGCGAAGCTGATTGGTTGGGTATTCGGTCCGGAGGGTTCGAATATCTGCTGCAGGACAGGGTCCTTCAGCGGCAGGAAGTCGCAGGGCTCGGCGATACCGAGCACGCCTGCCAACGTATCGCGCGTACCCATGCCAGCCTCCGCAACCCAGATCGGATCCAGCGCGAGCATGGCGGCGATGTAGGCGCCGGCGGAATGCCCCATCAAGAACAGGCAGGCAGGATCGCCGCTATGACCCGGCGCCATCGGCCGGGCCTGCGCGACGGCAGCGACCGTATCCTGCAGAAAGCCAGGAAAGGCGGCTTCCGGCCCCACGCGATAGTCAGGGATAATAACTAGAACGCCGCACGCGGACAGCGACCGCGCGACAAATCGATATATCGCCCGGTCTCTGGACGTCCATCCGCCGCCATAGAAGAACACAACGACCGGCGCAACCGCGGCCCCCGATGCCGGGTCATATATATCCAGCATATTGTGGGGTGACGGGCCATAAGCCACACCCCTCACCTGACAACCGGGAGCATCGGGTATGATCCCAACGAGGAGGGCCGCAGGTGAGCAGGCCGCCGGCAAGGATGCGGTGATCGATCCTGCCGCGCGGGCACAGCGCCTCGCCAAGTCCCTACACCCCGAGGAGCGGTTGCAGCACCCGGGCGAGCAGGCCGTGCATGCGCAGCCGGCCCTGGGTGACGATTAGGCTGATGCAGGCCTCGCCCGGTTCGGCGATGGGTTGGTGTTCGTGCCCGGCGTCCATCTCCGCCACGTCACCCTGGGCGTAGGTGCCGGTGCTGTCGCGGAATCGCCCGGCCAGGACGCAGGTCAATTCCTGCCCACGATGGCCATGCTCCGGCAGGGTGCTGCCTGGAGCCACGCGCAGCAGATAGACGCGTTCCCCCGGTATCGCGCCGGCCAAGTCAAGGCGAATACGGCTGATGCCTGGTGCCACCCAGCGCCAGGGTCCGTGCACGACATCGTGCAGCGGACGTGGCATGGGAAGCCCGGGGCCAAGTTCAGGCACGGCCGAAGCCGGGCGCGGCGTGGTTGCGGGCATGTCCAGCCGTGCCAGGGCGCGGTCCAGCGCATCCGGGGCCATGTTGGCGGGCGCCTCCTCCAACAACAGGACCCCGCCGACGCCTTCTCCCATACGGGTCACGGCGCGACAATGCGGGCAGACAGCGAGATGCGTAGCGACCACCAGGGCAGATCCAGCGGAGAGCCGGCCGGCGGCGTGGCACAGCAGTATGTCATGGGACGGGTGATGGATGGGGCCATGGCTCATGCGCGGCGTCCCTCGTGTTGGGGCTCCGCCAGGTGGGCACGCAGGCGAACCATGGCGAGGCGCAGGCGAGACTTTACGGTGCCAAGGGGAATGCCCAGGGTGCGCTCAATCTCCGCATGCGGGCGATCTTCATAGAATGCGAGGCGAATAACTTCCGCCTGTTCCGGCGACAATTGGGCCAGGGCGGCAAGAATACGCTGTTCGTCCTGGAACGCCCCAAAGGCGGCATCCGGCGCAACCGGTTCCGGCGGCGCGAAGGACGGGTCCTCCGAATCTGGCAGCGGGCGGGCGAGGCGGCGCAGCGCGTCGATGCGCTGATTACGGGCGATAGTGAATATCCAGGTGGCCACGCCGGCACGGGCGGGATCGTAGCTGTCGGACCGGCGCCAGACGGCCAGCATGGTTTCCTGCGCCAAATCTTCCGCGCGGTCGGACGGTGTGCCCGCGCGCATAAACCAGGATTTCAGCCGCGGGGCGAAGCGGGCGAACAGCACACGGAATGCCTGCCGGTCGCGCCGCGTGGCAATGGCCAGGAGTAAGACGGCATCGTCGTCCAAGGGTACAGCCCGATGGCTGCCGGGGGGAACGGCATCGGCGGTCATTTCCTTGGTCCGGCTATCCACTTGCGTCCATGTCGCGCGGGCGTTCTCATTCATCGTCCTCCCTCTACGCTGCGTTTGGCGGGTTGGATCACCGCCCGGCCACGAAAGGCAGGGCACGAATGGTGCGAGGTGATCCGATCCGGCGGCCGCTGCGTAAACATGGAGATTAACACCGCCTTCATCTACCCCGCACCTGCATCCGGGCCGGGGCAAGCGCGACGGGAGCCCCATGCGGAGCATTGGCAGCGACGAACATCAGGCGGCACGTGATATTGCGGTGATCGGCACCGGCATCGCCGGCCTGTCCTGCGCCTGGCTGCTGGCGGGGCGGCGCAGGGTAACTGTCTATGAAAGCTTGGATCGCGTGGGCGGGCACGCCAACACCGTGTCCGTCAACGCACCGAACGGATTGTTGCCGGTTGATACCGGCTTCATTGTCTTTAATGAAGTCACCTATCCGAACCTGACAGCGCTGTTCAGCCACCTGGGCGTGGCGACGCAGGCGTCCAACATGTCCTTCGCCGTATCCGTCGATGCTGGGCGACTGGAATATGCCGGCACCGATCTACGTGGGCTGTTCACGCAGAAGCGCAACCTTCTGCGGCCGCGTTTCTGGGGCATGCTGCGAGACCTTCTGCGCTTCTATCGCGCGGCGCCGCGCGACCTGCCGCGGCTGGAGCGGGAACTGGGCAGTCTGGACGATTATCTGCGCGAAGGCGGCTATGGCGCGGCATTGAAGAAAGACCATCTGTTGCCGATGTCCGCCGCCATCTGGTCCTGTCCGGCCGTGGACGCAAGGCTGCATCCGGCAGCCGCCTTCATTCGATTCTGCGACAATCATGGCCTGCTGCAGGTCTCGAACCGGCCCGTATGGCGCACCGTCACGGGCGGCAGCCGGGAGTATGTGGCGAAGCTGACGGAGAGCTTTGCCGGTCGCATCCGCACCGGCCGGCCCGCTTTGGCCGTGGAACGTTTGGAGGAAGGCGTGCGCGTGCACAGCGCCGGTGGTGCACATGTTTACGACAGCGTTGTGCTGGCCTGCCACGCTGACCAAGCGCTGGCCCTGCTGGGGGCGGAAGCGACGCCGCGGGAGCGCGACCTGCTGAGCGCCTTTCGCTACACGCGTAATATGGCCGTTCTGCACACCGATAAGACCCTAATGCCACGTCGCCGGGCAGTATGGGCAAGCTGGAACTATCTCGGCCGCTCCGGTGCGGAGGCGGCGGTGCCCTGTGTGACCTATTGGATGAACCGGTTGCAGGGCCTGCCCGGAGATACCGATTACTTCGTCACCCTGAACCCGCTGCACGCGCCCCGGCCCGGTAGCCTGTTGCGTAGCGAATCCTATGAGCATCCGGCGTTCGACGCCGCCGCGATCCGCGCCCAGCGCCGGCTATGGAGCCTTCAAGGCGAAGGTGGCGTATGGTTCTGCGGCGCGCATTTCGGCGCTGGGTTTCATGAGGACGGATTACAGGCGGGCTTGGCCGTGGCGGAGCAATTGGGTGGTGTAAAGCGCCCCTGGCAGGTGGTGAACCAGTCTGGGCGCATCCATGTGGAACCGGTGCTGCGACACGATGCCACGCTGGCGACAAGCGCATGAGCGGGACTTCCGCCCTTTATGTCGGTGCGGTGACGCACCGGCGGCTAAGGCCCCGGCCACACCGCATGCGCTACCGGGTGTTTTCCCTGCTGCTGGATCTAGACGAGCTTCCGGCGCTGCACACGCGCCTGCGCCTGTTTTCGCACAAGCGCTTCAATCTGTTTGGCTTCGATGAGCGTGATCACGCCGACGGCACCGGCGCCCCGCTGCGCGGATGGGTGGAACGCCATCTGGCGGATGCGGGCATCGACCTGGCAGGTGGGCCGATACGCCTGCTCGCGATGCCCCGCGTGCTGGGTTACGGGTTCAATCCGTTGAGCGTTTATTTCTGCCATCATCGTGACGGCCGCCTCGTGGCGCTGCTGCATCAGGTGCACAACACTTTCGGTGAGCGCCATTCCTATCTGATTCCGGTAACGACGCCGGAAACGGCAAGCGATATCAGGCAAGACTGCGCCAAGACCTTCCATGTCTCTCCCTTCATGGCGATGGACATGCGCTATGAGTTTCGCGTCCGGGCGCCGGATGCGAAATTGAATATCGTGATCCGCGGCACAGATGCAAACGGCCCCATCATCGTCGCCGCGATGGCGGCGGAGCAGCGGGAACTGACGGATGCGGCATTGCTGGGTGCGTTCCTGCATACGCCGCTGCTGACCTTGAAGGTAATCCTAGGCATCCACTGGGAGGCTTTGCGCCTGTGGCGCAAAGGGCTGCGACTGCATGGCAAGCCACCGCCACCGGCCGAGGAGGTCAGCATCGTCACGCCACAACTACCGCAGGAGGTTCGGCCAGCATGACGCATCCCATGCAAGCGCTGCCAGCCATCGGGATCGCACCCTCCCGGGCGAGCCTCTCCCTGACCCGGCGCTTCCTGCAACGCCTGGCGCGGCAGGTGACGCATGGGCAGTTGCTGATCCACACCCCTGGCGGCGAAGTCATTCATCGTGTGGGGCCGCACTCCGGGCCGAGCGCCGCACTTGTGCTGCATCGCTGGCGCGCGGTCCGGCGGTTGCTGGCAGCGGGAGATATCGGCTTCGCGGAATCATACATGGCGGGTGACTGGTCGACGCCGGATTTGACGGCGCTGATCGAACTGGCGGCACGCAACCATGCGTCGTTGTATGCCTCGCTCAACGGGTCCCGCGTGGCGCGATGGGTGAATCGACTGCTGCATGTAAGCCGGCATAACAGCCGCGCCGGAAGCCGCCGCAACATCCCCGTGCATTACGATCTCGGCAATGACTTCTATGCCGCTTGGCTTGATGGGGGGATGAGCTATTCCTCGGCACTTTACACGCATCCCGATCGGACGCTGGAATCGGCACAGTCTGCCAAGCAGGATATGGTGATGGATGCCCTGGCGCTGGCCGGCGGAGAACGAGTGCTGGAAATCGGCTGTGGTTGGGGCGGGCTTGCGGAACGGTTGGCTCGGGAGCATGGCTGCGGCGTTATCGGGCTGACCTTGTCCCCGGCGCAGCTTGCGCATGCGCAGGCGCGGCTGGCGGATGGTTGCGCGCCGGGACACGTGGAACTGCGCTTGCAGGATTATCGCGACACCGCCGGGCGATACGACCGAATTGTTTCTATAGAGATGCTAGAAGCTGTCGGGCAGGAGTATTGGGGAGATTACTTCTCTACCATCCACAACCGTCTGCGCCCCGGCGGCGTCGCGGTTCTGCAAGTCATCACGATGGCGGAGGATCGCTACGCGGCGTATGAGCGTGGGGCCGATTTCATCCAGCGCCATATCTTCCCTGGTGGCATGCTACTTTCAGACAGCGCGATGCGCGCCCATGTAGCTGGCGCCGGCTTGGTGCTGGAAGATGTACGCACCTTCGGGGACAGCTACGCCCGCACCCTGGCCGAATGGAACCGCCGCTTCCAGCGCGCTTGGCCGCGCCTGCGCCCGCTGGGCTTAGCGGAGGCGTTCAAGCGCAAGTGGGAATATTACCTGTCATATTGCGAAGCAGGATTCCGCGCCGGCGCCATCGATGTCAGCCTGTATCGCATAGCTCGGCCAGTAGAACGCACGGAGGGCTAGCCATGCTGATGCGCCGGGGTTTGATCGCTGGAACCATAGCGGGAGGAGCGGCCCTTGCCCGCCCGGCATCGGCCGCTGCTCTGCCTCCACCTGGCGTGTTGCGCTTCGAGGTGCTGCGCAATGGCCGGTGCATTGGAGAGCATGTGGTTCGGCTGACACAAGACGGCGCAATCATGCTTGCCGCGATCAATACGGAAATCGCCGTCGGGCTCGGTCCCGTCACCGTGTACCGCTAAACGCACACGGTAACGAAGGAATGGCGCGACGGTGTGTTCTTGCGGATGGAGAGCGAGACGAATGACCACGGCACGCGCCACACCGTGCGCACCAAAGGGACCACGGAAGGCGCGGCGGTCCGAGTTAACTCCAACAACAAAACACCCTCTTCAGCTTCATCGAGGGTTTCTACAACCGAGAACAACTGCACTCCGCGATGCGATCCCAAACGTCTTTGCAGATGCAACTACACTCAGCGGCCGCATAGCCCGTAACCCGTGTCCGCTATTTCGGGGAAGGTCATTCCGAGCATGCCTGGTGCGGTGGTGGCTCCGGCACTCTGCAAATCAGTAGCGGCGGCAGTAATCACGGCCGCAGGAAAAGTATCGGCGCCCGGACCAGAATGAACGCAGTCCCCCGCGTCGGGGTGTACCCGACGCGGGACATTTGCTTTTCTCAGATATCGGCCACCACGGTCAGGATCCGGTCGCGCTCGGCGTAATCGCCATCCGGATGGATTGGCTGGATCGCCAACTGCGTCGCGCCGGCATCCAAATGCGCCCGCAGTTTCCGTTTTACCGTGGCGACGTCGCCCCAGATCATCATCGCATCGATGAAGCGATCTGACCCGCCATTATCCAGATCGGCCTGGGTAAAGCCTGATGCTAGCCAGTGATTGCAGTAATTCGGCAAGGTCAGATAGCGCTCCAACTCCTTCCGTCCGACCGCGCGCGCCGTCACCGGGTCGGTTTCCAGTGACACTTTCTGTTCCGCCACCAACCATTTGTCCGGCCCAAGGATTTTGCGCGCACTCGCCGTATGCTCCGGCGTTGCGTTGTAGGGCAGGGCGCCACGGGTCTTTTCCCCAGCCACGCCCAGCATGCGCGGGCGCAATGCCGCGATCATCACCGGCCAGGAATCGGAATCCGGTTGATCTTTGCAGATGCCGTCCAGATAGCGCCGCATCGCCGGGATTGGCTTTTCATATACATGCCCACGCATGCCTTCGACCATTGGAATATGGCTAACGCCGAGGCCCAAGATGTAGCGATCGCCATACAGGCTGTTCAGCGTGATCATCCCGCGCCGTGCCGCGAAGGCATCGCGCGCATAGATCGAAGTGATCGAACTGCCGATTTTCAGCTTCGTCGAATTGCTAAGCAGAAAACTATCCAGCGCGAAGGTTTCGTAGCCGCGCGACTCTGGGTGCCAAAGCGTGTCATATCCCAACCGCTCCAATAGCGGCAAAAAGGCCTTGATCCCTGGCCCATCCAGCCGATCTAGCCCGTACCAGGCAGCTAAACGTCCCAATTTCATCGATATTCTCCTTGCATTCACACGCGACTTTCGACCATAGAACAGCCTGCCCCTGAGGGGGAGTGCCCCCGCGAGACTGTCTGCCGTGGCAAGGCGCCATAGGCGTCCGGTGGAGAATGTCGAGAAGGCAAGGATGCCGAATAATACAACCGTAATGCCTGGAATGGAGGCCGCTGCCCCTGACAACCGCTTGGGCGGCAGAGCACGGCTGGTTGGGCGGATCTGGTCGCTATCGCTGTTGGCGCTGCTGAGTTTTCTGGTGATCTACCCGGTGGGCATGCTGCTGCTGGGTGCGGCGACCAGCCGGAACCCTGTTGTCGATGGCGTGTCCTGGGACGACGTCTCGTCCAGTCATTTCATCACCGTGCTGACCAATCCGAATGTGCTGCTGGCGCTCAGCAATTCCCTCATCGCCTGCTCCGGCGGCACCGCGCTAGCGGTGGCGATCGGGCTGTTTTTCGCATGGATTGTCGTGCGCACCAACACGCCCTGCAAGGCATTGATCGCCGGGGCGGGGATGCTGCCGCTGTTCGTGCCGCCTCTGGTGGCGGGCGTGGCATGGTCCTTGCTCGGATCCCCCAAGACTGGGCTGCTAAACACGCTGTTCGCCGCCATGGGCCTGTCCTGGCGGATCGATCTCTATTCCATGACCGGGATCATCAGCGTTTTCGGCATGTATTACGCGCCCTATGTCTACATGTTCACCGCCTCCGCCCTGCGCAACATGGATCCGTCGCTGGAGGAGGCGGCGGAAATTTCCGGTGCCTCCGCCTTGCGCACTATGTTCACCGTGACCTTTCCGCTGATCCTGCCGGCGATTATTTCGAGCGCACTGCTGTCCTTCATTGTAATGCTGGGAATTTATGGCATCCCGGCGGTGCTGGGCAGTTCGGCGAATATTTCCGTGCTCACCACCTATATTTTCGCGCTGACGGTATGGACGCCGCCGCTTTACAATACGGCGGCCGCGGTGGCGGTTATTCTCATGGTGGTCACCGGATTTCTGGTGTGGTTGCAGGGGAAAGTGATTTCCGGGCGCAGTTTTACCACTGTCGCAGGCAAGGCGTTCCGCCCGCGCGCGTTAAACCTTGGGCCCTGGCGGTTTTTGACCCTGGGGCTGGCCATTCTGTATCTCTTCGTCGTGGTGGTGCTGCCTACGATCACCCTCTGTATCGCGGCATTCCGAAAATTCCTATTTATCCGCAATTTGCCGGCGCTGTTTGATACCAAGCAATACAGCCTGGGTCATTTTGAGAAGCTATTCGCTAACACCGCCACCATTGATTCCATCATCAATACGATGGAAGTCGGCATCATCACCGCATTGGTCGGTGGGCTGCTATCTTTTGCCATCGGCTACACGATCACCCGTTCCCGCGCACCAGGGCGGAAGATGATCGATCTGATAGTGACCATCCCGGTGGCAATTCCCGGTCTGGTGATCGGCGTGGCCTATCTATGGGCCTGGATCGGTACGCCGTTCGGGCTGTATGGCACTTTGTGGATACTGGCGCTGGCTTTCGTTGCCCGCTTCTTGCCGGATACAGTGAAGGCGCTCTCCACCTCGTTGTTACAAATTCACAAGGAGCTGGAGGAAGCGGCCTGGATTTCCGGACGTGGTATGCTCTCCACCATTACCAGCATCGTGCTGCCACTGGCGCGCCCCGGCGTGGTGGCGGCAATGACCTTGCTGTTCGTGCTGGCCATTCGGGAACTGGGGTCGTCGCTGTTTCTCTATACCTCCGGCACCATCGTGATGGCGGTGCAGTTGTTAAATTTCTACGAAGGCGGCAATACCGGACTGACCGCCGCTTTCAGCCTGGTGCAGATGGTGCTGCTGGGCGTGCTAATTTCATTCACCACATGGCTCTCACGCGGCGGCAGCAGTGCCAGCGTCGGGCGCTCCGGATAACAAAACTCCAGGGAGATCCACACATGACCGGAAGTAAAATAACGCGCCGCCAAGCGCTGGGCGCCGCCGCCGCGCTGGGCACATTGGCCATCGGTCGGCCCACCCACGCCGCCACCGCATTTACGCCCGCGCCCGCCCTTTTGGACGCAGCGCGCAAGGAGGGGAAACTCCTGCTCTACGGTGCCTCCTTCACCGAGGTTCTGACGGAAACCATCCAGTCCTTCAATAAGCGCTTTCCCTTCATCCGGGTGGAGCTGACCCGTCTGCCCGGCGGACAGCTTTTCACCCGCGTGCAGACGGAGGCTGCCTCCGGCAAGCTGCTGGCCGATGTGGTGGAACATTCGGATCGCGGTCTGATGCAGGGGATCGAGGATATCTTTGCCAATTACACCCCCCCCAATGGCTCGGATTACCTGCCCAGCGCCCTTGTTTCTCCAAAATTCTGGCCGACGACGACGGCGGGCTGGTGCATTTCTTACAATACCGAACTGGTGAAGAACCCGCCGAAAAATTGGATGGATCTGACCAAGCCGGAATACGGCAATGGCATGATCGGCCAGGTCATCGGCCCGTCCGGCGGTACCACCTGGACGCGCGTCATGTTTGAGCGCCTGGTACTCGGGGAAGATTACTGGGCGCGGCAGGCGGCAACCAAGCCACGCCTCTACCCCTCCGGCGCGCCATTGTCGGATTCACTGATCCGCGGAGAGGTTTCCATCGCCCCGCTGGTGCACAACATCGCCTCCCAAAAAAAGCGCGACGGTGCGCCAATCGAGAATTTCTTTCCCCCGGAAGGCATTCCCGTCATCCCCTATGCATCCGGCATTCCAAAGACCGCGAAGAACGTTAACGCCGCCAAATTATTCATGGACTGGCTGCTCTCCGAAGAAGGCCAGACGCATCTGATCCGTGACCAGGGCAACCTCACCTCACTGAAAATCTGGCCGATCCAGCCAGTGGGGCTAGACCCGGCGAAGCACAAGATGTGGATCCCAGAATTCAAGCCGTTTCAGGAACTCTACAAGCCGTGGCTGGAAGAATGGAACAAAACCTACGGATACAGGCAGTAATTATGTCAGCTGAATTACGGATCGAGGGGCTGGACAAGGCGTTTATCCCTGGTGCGCGACCTGCGGTGAAGGATGTCAGCTTCACTGTGGGTGCCGGGGAAATCGTCGTGCTGCTCGGCCCGTCCGGCTGCGGCAAGACCACGACCTTGCGCTGCGTCGCTGGGCTGGAGCATCCCACCGCCGGGGTGATCCGCATCGGCGAGACCATCGTCTCCGCCCCGAAACAAGGCATCTTGGTACCGCCACGTTCGCGCAACATCGGCATGGTGTTTCAATCCTATGCCGTGTGGCCGCATATGACGGTTCGCCAGAATGTCGCCTACCCGCTGAAGACACGGAAACTTTCTGGCGCAGAGGCCGATCGCAAGGTGGCCGGCGCGCTGGAGCTGGTGGGGCTGGAAGACTACGCTCATCGCTCCGTCACCACCTTGTCCGGCGGGCAGATGCAGCGTGTCGCCTTGGCCCGAGCTGTGGTGTACGAGCCGCAGCTTCTGCTGCTCGATGAACCACTGTCCAATCTGGATGCCATGCTGCGCCTACGCCTGCGCGACGATCTGCGCAAAATCGTCAAGGCCGCCGGCTTGACAGCCTTGTATGTCACGCACGACCAAACCGAGGCCGTGGTGCTGGGGGATCGGATTGGCGTGATGCGTGATGGTAATATGTTACAGATGGCAACGCCGCAGGAAATTTATAACCGCCCGGCCGATCTGTTCGTCGCCGGGTTCACCGGCGCCTCCAATGTGCTAGACGGTACGCTCAGCTCGCGGGATGGCGCTTACGGACTGGTGCGCACCAATTCCGGCGATGTGCTACGCACATGGATCGCCCCGACACTTACCGTCGGTGCCGCGGTAAAACTGGCCCTGCGGCCGGAGAATCTTCGTCTCGACGCACCGGAGGGTGCGGAGAACCGTTTCCTCGCCACTGTGCGGCAGCGGCGATATCTCGGCACGGAAACGGCCTATGATCTGGCCGTCTTCGGCGGCGATATCGAGGTCCGGGAATTCGGCACGGAAGTTCGCCATGCGGTTGGTCAGGCGGTGGCAATCTCCATTCCCCAAGATGCCTGCTGGGCCTACGCTGCGGCGGCATCGTAATCTAGAGACCCGGCATGCCCCCCCCAAAACTCGGCCTAGCTTTGTGGGGGACGGAGCCGGCCGAGAGGCTAGCCGCGCATGCGCGCCTGGCGGAGGAGCTGGGCTTCGACAGCGTCTGGGTGATCGATTCCCAATTGCTGTGTCGGGAAGTCTACACCACCCTCGCAGTCATCGCGACGGCCACCACGAAAATCCAGTTCGGGCCGGGGGTAACGCAGCCGGTCACGCGCCATGCCAGCGTCACCGCCAGCGCGATGGCGACATTGCAGGAAATCTCCGGCGGGCGCGCGATGCTAGGCATGGGGCTGGGGTTTTCCTCCCTCGGCACCATCGGCATTAAGCCGGCGCGCATCGCGGTCATGGAACGCCATATCGCTGAGGTACGCGCGCTACTGACCGGTGAGCCGGTGGCATTTGAAAATAATGTTACCGGCAGGATGTCCTGGCTGTTAGGGCCGGTGCCGACGCCTATTCATATTGGTGCGTCTGGTCCGAAATTAACGCAAGCGGCCGGGCGGATCGCTGATGGGGCGATTATGTTGCAAGGCGTGGATCCCGCGTTTGTGGCGCGCGCCGTGGCGCAAGTGCGGGAAGGGGCAGGGGGGCGACCCGTGGAAATGTCTTGTTGGACGCCGGTTGGGTTACACGCGGACCGCGATGCCGCGTTGGCGCAAGTGCGGCCGCGCGCGGCGGCAGCTATTAAGAATGCCAACCCTGATGCGTTTGAAGGGGCAGAGCGTGACTTTATCCGCCGTCTACGCGCCGAGTATGATACCGCCGATCATGCCCGCGCGCGTTCGCCGCATTCCGCCGCGGTGCCGGACAGCTTGATTGCGCGCTATGCCGTGGCTGGCACGCCTGGGGAGTTTCGTGGACAGCTCGAGCAGTTGTTGGCCCAGCCGGGCCTAGATCGGGTAATCCTGAATCCTCAAGTGGCAGGGCCTGGGGCGTTGCCGGTGGATGAATTGTTGCGTGGTCTGGCACGTGATGTATTGCCGCATGTTGGGTTTACCCCATGGCACTAAAACCGCTTTTCGATCGCGCGGAGTTTCGTATTCAGGATGGGATTGCGCATGTATGCGCAGCTGGGGAAACGCCATTCTTGAAGCGTCATGATGCGGCGTTGCTGCGCTATGCCAGTGATAAAAGTCTCGGCATGGGCGGGCGGGCGGCGCAGGAGGCGCAGGTGGTGCAAGCGCGGGAATTGATCGCGCAATCCTGGGGCGTGAGTTTTGGCGATATCGGCTTTGTCGGCAGTGTGGCCGATGGAGTGTCGCTGGTGGTGGAAAGCCTGGATTGGCGCGATGGCGATAATGCGGTGTTCGATGCGGATGAATACCCGTCTGTCGTGGCGCCAATTGCCTTGCGTCCGCATGCAGAATTACGGTTTGCTAAGGGAACAGCGCGAAACCGTTTGGCGGGGTTGGTGGATGCGCGCACGCGGATGATCGGCGTGAGTTATGTTTCCTTTCTGACCGGGGAGCGTGCTGACCTCTCCGCGCTGCGTCAGCTGGCCGATAGCGTAGGTGCATGGCTTGTGGTCGATTTTACCCAGGCCAGCGGTTATTTGCCGATCGAGGCCGGTCTCGCCGATTTTGCTTTTTCAGCTTGCTACAAATGGTTATTGGGGGCCACCGGAGTGGCCGTAGGCTACTGGAACCGGGCGGCACGGCCGGACTGGTCGCCTGTCACCGCTGGCTGGCACTCGTTAGCATCGCATGGACGCCCCGATTATGGCGGCAGGCTGGAGCTAGTGCCAGATGCGATGCGGATGACGCGTGGCAATCCGGCGCATGCATCGTTGTATGTGCTGGTGTCCGCGTTGGAATATTTACGACAGTTTGATGTCCGCGCGGTACAGACCCACGTGGAGGCGCTGACCACTGATTTGCTCAGCCGGCTGGGTCAATTGCAAATCGTATCTACCACTCCGGGGGACCCGGGGCGGCGTGGTGGAAATGTTTGTATTGAGCATCCGCGTGCGCAGGCGATGGTGGATGCGCTGGCCGAACGCGGTGTCTGGGCATGGAACGGACGCGGGCGCATCCGTTTTAGTTTCCACGGATATAATGGAGGTGACGATGTGGATCGTATCGTCACCTCCCTGCGCGATATCTATTGGGCTATATAGCCGCCATTAATCACCAGCTATAT